>CADCHG010000026.1 GCA_902801155.1 uncultured Prevotellaceae bacterium
TCTCCTTGGTTCCGGTGCTCTGAAGATTGGTGAGGCTGGTGAGTTCGACTATTCTGGTTCACAGGCTTTGAAGGCTCTTCGTGAGGAGGGTGTTGAGACTATCCTCATCAACCCTAACATTGCTACCGTGCAGACATCTGAGGGTGTAGCCGACCGTGTCTATTTCCTCCCTGTTCAGCCATATTTCGTAGAGCGCGTCATCCAGAAGGAGCAGCCAGACGGCATCCTTCTCGCATTCGGTGGACAGACAGCTCTCAACTGTGGTGTTGAACTTTACAAGAGCGGTGTTCTCGAGAAGTACAACGTACGTGTGCTCGGTACTCCTGTTCAGGCTATCATGGACACAGAGGACCGTGAGCTCTTCGTTGAGAAACTTGATGAGATCAATGTCAAGACCATAAAGTCACAGGCTTGTGAGAACATCGAGGAGGCTCGTAAGGCAGCCGCAGAACTCGGTTACCCTGTTATCATCCGTGCTGCTTACGCGCTTGGTGGTCTCGGTTCAGGTTTCTGCGACAACGAGGAAGAACTCAACAAACTTGCAGAAAAGGCATTCTCATTCTCTCCACAGGTACTTGTAGAGAAGTCTCTCAAGGGTTGGAAGGAGATAGAGTATGAGGTTGTGCGTGACCGTTACGACAACTGTATCACAGTTTGTAACATGGAGAACTTCGACCCACTCGGCATTCACACCGGTGAGTCTATAGTTATCGCTCCTTCACAGACACTCACGAACTCTGAATATCACAAGCTCCGTGCTCTCGCAATCAAGATCATCCGTCACATCGGTATCGTGGGTGAGTGTAACGTGCAGTATGCTTTCGACCCTCAGTCTGAGGACTATCGCGTAATCGAGGTAAATGCCCGTCTTAGCCGTTCATCTGCCCTTGCTTCAAAGGCAACTGGCTACCCTCTTGCTTTCGTGGCTGCAAAGCTCGGTATGGGATATGGTCTCTTCGAGTTGAAGAACTCCGTAACAAAGACTACAAGCGCATTCTTCGAGCCAGCCCTTGACTATGTTGTATGTAAGATTCCACGCTGGGACCTCTCAAAGTTCCGTGGCGTAGATAAGGAGCTGGGCTCTTCAATGAAGTCCGTAGGTGAGGTTATGGCTATCGGCCGCAACTTCGAGGAAGCCATTCAGAAGGGACTCCGCATGATCGGACAGGGAATGCACGGATTCGTGGAGAACAAGGAACTTGAGGTTGAGAATATAAAGGAGGCTCTCCACGCTCCTACTGACAAGCGTATCTTCGTCATTGCGAAGGCAATGCAGAGAAAGATATACAGCGTTGACGAGATCCACGAGATAACAAAGATTGACAAGTGGTTCCTTGACAAGCTCCGTCATATCGTTGACATCGACGACGAGCTTCGCAAGTGCACATCTATCAATGTTCTCGACAAGGAACTTCTCCGTACTGCTAAGGTATATGGATATACAGACTTCCAGATTGCCCGTGCCGTTGGTCTTGAGAAGGAACTTGGCAACATGCACAAGGCAACCCTCGCCGTTCGTGCTCTCCGTAAGAGCTACGGCATCGTTCCTTTCGTTAAGCAGATTGACACACTTGCTGCCGAGTATCCTGCACAGACAAACTATCTGTACCTCACATACGCAGGTGTTGCGCACGACATCAAGTTCGAGAAGGATAAGAACTCAATCGTCGTCCTCGGTTCTGGTGCTTACCGTATCGGTTCTTCCGTAGAGTTCGACTGGTGCGGCGTTCAGGCTCTCAACACAATCCGCAAGCAGGGCTATCGCTCCGTGATGATCAACTACAACCCGGAGACAGTATCTACCGACTATGATATGTGTGACCGTCTCTACTTCGATGAGCTGACATTCGAGCGCGTGATGGATATCATCGACCTTGAGACTCCTCATGGCGTCATCGTATCTACTGGTGGTCAGATACCTAACAACCTCGCAATGAAGCTCGATGCCCAGAATGTGCCAATCCTCGGTACTACTGCTCAGGACATCGACAACTGTGAGGATCGCGACCGCTTCTCATCAATGCTCGACCGTATCGGCGTTGCTCAGCCAGAATGGGCAGCCCTCACATCTATGGATGACATGAACTCATTCATCGACCGTGTAGGCTTCCCTGTTCTCGTGCGTCCATCTTATGTGCTTTCCGGTGCAGCTATGAACGTATGTTCAAACCGTGAGGAGCTTGAGAAGTTCCTTCAGCTTGCTGCCAACATCTCTCAGGAGCACCCTGTTGTTGTTAGTAAGTTCATCGAACATGCCAAGGAAATCGACTTCGACGGTGTTGCAAAGGACGGTGAGATTGTGGCTTACGCTATTTCAGAGCACGTGGAGTTTGCAGGCGTTCACTCTGGTGACGCTACCCTTCAGTTCCCTCCACAGAAGCTGTATGTAGAGACAGTACGTCGTATCAAGCGTATATCAAAGCAGATTGCAAAGGAGCTTCATATCTCAGGTCCATTCAACTGCCAGTATATGGCAAAGGACAATGATATCCTCGTTATCGAAACCAACCTCCGTGCATCACGCTCATTCCCATTTGTAAGTAAGGTATTGAAGTACAACTTCATCGACCTTGCTACGAAGATCATGCTCGGTGTTCCATTCGAGAAACCGCACAAGAACCTCTTCGACCTTGACTATGTTGGTATCAAGGCAAGTCAGTTCTCATTCAACCGCCTTCAGAAGGCTGACCCTGTCCTCGGTGTTGATATGGCATCTACAGGTGAGGTCGGATGTATCGGCGATGACACTTCATGCGCATTGCTCAAGAGTATGCTATCTGTCGGTCTCCGTATTCCGAAGAAGACGATCCTGCTCTCTACAGGTGACGCTAAGCAGAAGGCTGAGATGCTCGATGCAGCAAGGGAACTCTACAAGAACGGTTATGAGCTCCTCGCAACAGGCGGTACTTACAAGTACCTCACCGAGCAGGGCATCGAGTGTAAGGAAGTGTTCTGGCCTTCTGAGGATAAGCAGCCACAGGCTATCGATATGCTCCACAACAAGGAGATTGACATGGTTGTGAACATTCCTAAGAACCACTCTGTCAGCGAGCTTAGCAACGGCTACAAGATACGTCGTGCAGCTATCGACCTCAATGTGCCATTGCTCACCAACTCACGTCTTGCATCTGCATTCATCCACGCATTCTGTACCATGAGCCTTGATGATATCAACATCAAGTCTTGGCAGGAGTATTAAGATAGTTCATAGTGCATAGTGCATAGTTCATAGTGCATAGTTAACGCTCGACAACCAACTATGAACTATGAATTATGAACTATGAACTCCAATCAAGCTATTGCCGCTTATGAAGGCTCTTTATGAGTCGTTCATAAGCGGCATTTTTATGTGTTTCTGCAAATTTCCGTGGAAAGATGCGATTATTCCGAAAAAAAATCGTACATTTGCAGTCAAACTAACATAAAATAGATAATTTTAAATCTAAAACTACAAGAAATGAAGCAATTCAACGATCCTGATTTCCTTCTCGAAAACGAGACAGCGAAAGACCTGTATCACAACCATGCTGAGAAGATGCCTATCATCGACTATCATTGTCACCTCAGCCCACAGATGGTAGCAGAGAACAAGAAGTTTGACTCTATCGCTCAGATATGGCTCATGGGCGACCACTACAAGTGGCGTGCCATGCGCTCTAACGGCATCGCTGAGAAATACTGCACAGGCAAGGACACTTCCGACTGGGAGAAGTTCGAGAAATGGGCAGAAACCGTTCCCTATACATTCCGCAACCCTCTCTATCATTGGACTCACCTCGAGCTCAAGACCGCTTTCGGCATAGAGAAGCGCCTGAACCCAGAGACTGCCCGCGAGATCTTCGACAACTGCAACGAGCAGATCAAGAATGATCCTAAGTTCTGTCCGCGCGGCATGATGGAGCACTATAACGTAAAGGTTGTATGTACTACTGACGACCCTGCCGACTCTCTCGAATGGCATAAGATCGTGAAGGACGATCCAACGGCTAAGACTCGTATGCTTCCTACATGGCGTCCTGATGCTGCAATGAATATCGAGGCTCCTACATGGGCTGCCTACATCAAGAAACTCTCTGCTGTCAGCGATACAGAAATCTGTTGTTTCGCTTCACTCAACGCAGCTCTTCAGAAGCGTCACGACTTCTTCGCATCAATGGGTTGTAAGCTCTCCGACCACGGTATTGAGGAGTTCTACGACGACCCATACACAGAGGCAGAAATCAACGCTATCATAAAGAAGGCTCTTGCTGGCGAGACTATCACCAAGGAAGAGGAGCGCAAGTACAAGCACGCCTATATGTATGAGCAGGGCAAGATGGACTATGCTGCCGGCTGGACACAGCAGTACCACTATGGCGCTATCCGCAACAACAACTCAAAGATGTTTGCACAGATCGGTCCTGACACTGGTTTCGACTCTATCGGCGAGTTCAACACAGCCAAGGCTATGTCTCATTTCCTTGACGAGCTCAACACTAACGGCACACTCGCAAAGACCATCCTCTACAACCTCAACCCATGCGCCAACGAGGTCATCGCAACAATGCTCGGTAACTTCCAGGACGGCAGCGTAGCAGGTAAGATACAATTCGGTTCCGGCTGGTGGTTCCTTGACCAGAAGGACGGTATGGAGAAGCAGATGAACGCCCTCTCTGTGCTCGGTCTTCTCAGCCGTTTCGTAGGTATGCTCACCGATTCACGCTCATTCCTCTCCTACCCTCGTCATGAGTACTTCCGCCGTACTCTCTGTAACCTCGTTGGTAGAGACATCGAGAACGGACTTATCCCATTCACAGGATATGAGGAGAAGCGCGTTCGTCAGATGATTGAGGACATCAGCTACAACAACGCGAAGAACTACTTCAACTTCTAAATAGTTCATAGTGCATAGTTCATAGTGCATAGTTGGTGGCGAACGCTAACTATGAACTATGAATTATGAACTATGAAAACACTAAAATCCTTATTGTTACCTGTTACTTGTTACCGATGGGCCATGTCTGTCGCTCTGCCTTCGTTCTGCCCTCGCTCTGCCTTCGCTATGCCTTCGCTATGCCTTCGCTTCAGGTTCGCTCCCATCGATGGAGTATCAACGGACTTACAACGGACTTATAACGGAGGTAGAACGGAACTGCATCGGATGGGGTACCAGAGCTTTTTCGCGTCTTTACATCGTTTTCTATGCAGAGTAAACGAATTCAGTATGATGTCAACGAAATCAGGATTGTGTAAACCTTTCCAGGAAAACGACAACCTTTCAAGCGTGACGTCAACGAATGCAGTATAAGAATAACTAAAAACTGTAAACCCAAATCAGGAAAAGACAAGGATAATCTGCCCAGAATTAATGCCTATTATTATGTTATTGAGACTATCTGCCGCCCATACCTCGCCCTCCGATTTACGTTAACAGCCTCATTATCTTTATCTTAGGCAGCTACAACAAGCAAGCAAAACCACGACCAGTAACAAGTAACAGGTAACAATAAGGATTTTAGTGCATGCCAAAATTTTACTAAATATTTCTAAGGAGTTTATATACCTTATTATATATATAAATAATAAATATGGGCATAAGTTTACACTATTTTTCTTATTGTTACCCGTTACCTGTTACTGACACGTTTTCAGGAATTATTTTGGCACACAACAGATTCTATTAGGGGCAAACTCATAGTCAGCCGTAATTCTCTCTCTTGACTTTGAAAGCATTTTTCATTTTAATTCAAATTATATTATTGATATCCTACAAGTTACATTATTTTGTGAAAAGAAAACTATTTTCAAACTTTAAAATTCAAGCCTAATATTTTGGATTTTAAAGAAAAAATATTATCTTTGCAGACGAATTAAGATTATCAACTAATTTCACTAACATAAACGAAATGAAAAGAAACATTTTAGCATCATTGCTTGCACTATGCGCTATGGCTGGTCAGGCACAGGAATCTCAAAATTCAAGCTCTGCACCTCTTGATTCTGCCATTATTGAAGGTGTTGTTACAAACATGCCTGATGGAACTCTTCTAAGCATTACACGAGATTATGACAATTCAAGAAAGGACATTATCATAAAAGACGGGAAGTTCCGTGTTGCAGTTCTTCCTAAGCAGAAAGAGGACACTTATTATCTTTCTCATTATTGCCAGTTACAAACCTTATACGTAGAACCAGGATTAAAAATCAAGGTAAAAGGAGATGGTGCCACTACCATATCCAATTGGTATGTAGAAAGTACGAACCATGATCAGAAGGAATATAATGCTTACGTTCAGTTTGCCAAGGAGAATGTACCAGACTACTATGAACTGGAGAATAAGAATAGCTTGGCATACGAAAAGCGTTTTGATGGCTCTTTGACACAAGAGGAACGCAACAAGGCGACCCAAGAAGATCGTGCATCACGTCCACAACTTGAAGCTTTGAAAAAAGAAAAATACAATGCAGCGATTATAGAATTCATGAAAGGAAGACCTTTCAGCAAGCGAATGATTACTGAACTATACTTTATACTTCTTCGTGATGATAGTCCTGCAATCATAGAAAATGCGCGTGAGGTATTCAAGAAATACCCACAGGAGGCAATGAACGAGCGTTATGTCGCAGAGACAAAGGCTCTACTATATGCCGACAAAGCAAAAATAGGAGAACAAATGAAGGACTTTACCCTCTTTGACCGCGAAGGCAAAAAGCATCAGCTTAGTGAGTTCAAGGGTAAATATTCAGTATTAGAATTTACATCTATTGGCTGCGGTCCTTGCAAAATGTCAAAACCAATTCTTGATGAACTTTACAAACGCAACAAGGACAAGATGGAAATTATTGCAATCTCGAAAGACCCTGAAAAGATATGGATGGGAGAAGAACGTGAAGTAAGCTATCACGAATGGAATGACCACCAACGTGCAGCAGAGCCTTCTGTTGCCTATGGTGTGACTGCAATTCCAACTTTCGTACTTGTAGATCCTAATGGTAAAGTGCTTGACATTAATACTGGATTACATGATTTCTTTGTGACATTAATCAAATACATTCCAGATGAAGAGGCACAAAAGATGCTGACGGAATACAATAGCCATAAACATTAATTATAGAACAAACACTAAGGCACAAAGATGCAAAGCTATCAAAACTTAGCGCCTTTGTGCCTTTGCGTTCAATATTAATCTGTTCACAAACAAGAATGAAAAGAAACTTATTAGCATCGTTGCTTGCACTATGCGCTATAGCAGGTCAGGCACAAGGAACTCAAAATTCAAACTCAGTATCTCCAGATTCTGTTATCATTGAAGGTGTTGTCACAAACATTGCTGATGGCACACGCCTTAATATTATGCAAGAAGGCATAGACGCAATGCAGGAGACCATTGTCAAAGATGGAAAATTCCGTATTGCAATTTTCCAAAAGGAGAAAGAATCATCCCTTTATCTTGTACACGGTAATACTCTTGTTGAAATATACACAGAACCAGGAAAGAAGATAAAGGTTATAGGTGATAATGCACATTCTACAACTTATTGGCATGTAGAAAGTGACAACTTTGATCAGAAAGAAAATAATGCCTATAACCAGTTCATTAAAGATAAACTATCGGACTACTATGAACTGGATAATAAGTGGGGATTGGCATACGGAAGGAGTTTTGACGAATCATTAACACAGGAGGAGCGCGATAAGGCAACTCAGGAGTATCGCGAATTATTTCAACAACGCGAAGCATTGAGAATAGAAAAGTACAATGCTGCAATTCTTGATTTCATGAAAAACAGACCTTTCGGTAAGCGAATGATTACCGAGCTAAGCATGATAGCTACATATGACAAAAAACCTGCTATCATAGAAAAAGCGCGTGAGATTTTCAAGAAAACCCCACAGGAAGTTATGAATGTCCCACTTGTATTAGATACAAAAGCAAAACTATATGCCGAAAAAGTGAAAATCGGAGAACAAATGAAGGACTTTACCCTCTTTGACCGTGAACTTAAAACACATCAGCTTAGTGAATTCAAAGGGAAATACACGATACTGGAGTTTACCTTCAGGGGCTGTGGTGCTTGCATATTAGTAAAGCCATTCCTTGAAGAATTTTACAAGCGCAACAAAGACAAAGCTGAAGTTATTGCAATTTATAGGGACACGAAAGAGAACTGGATGAAAGAAGGACAAGAACACAAGGTAAGCTATCATGAATGGAGTGACCCGACACAAGCTTCAGAGCCTGTTGCTGCCTATGACGTGTATGCATTTCCTACCTTTGTTATCATTGACTCTAACGGTAAGGTTCTTGATAAAAAAGAGGGTGCAGGCGGTTTGTTAAAGGCTTTGGAGTATATTCCCGACGCTGAATTTGAGAAGAAGCTAAAAGAGGCACTAAAATAAAAAATTACCACTTATGGCATTCCGCTTATGGATGCTGTAAGTGGTATTTCTATAGTACACAGAGTACACATATTTTTTACACACACCCTACCCAAAGGCATACTGATCATTAGCAAAGTTCGACAGGCCTTTAACAATGAAATGAGCGATTTCTAAAAAAACATCGGGCAATAGCACAATAAAACAATAGCTTTTGCGTTATATTACAATAAAAACTATCTGTAATAACACAACAAAGAAAACTATGAGAACTATGAAAAGACTTTATCTGATGATAATGCTATTCGCTGGATGTATTACCATGAATGCTCAGGGAATCAACGGACTCGACAAACAGACAAGGAAATATCTTGAAACTGCCGAGAAATACATTGATGACTTCAACTGCGATTCTGTTATAAAGGCATATCCTATATTCAACGTGTTCAGAAAGAAAGAATACAGGAACAAGACGTTTGACAAAATTCCGACATTAGCGGAACTTGAACAGTTTCTTGACTTTAAGCACCCTGTAATTGACCATGTTCTTGTAAAGACCACCGACAACAAAGTATGGGCATTAATAGGCAAATATAAGGATATTGACTATTATGCCTACATAAAAGGCAACAAGAAAGATGCTTCTTTCTTCGAGTATCTTGAAACGCTGAAACCGGATAAGATTTACTCTCTCTTCGGCAAGGGCTATCTCGTTTTCGAGAAGGATGGCAAACGAAACCTAATCAACAGGAAGCGTCAGATAAGCGACCTGCCTGCTATGTATGAGGATTTTAAATATGACATTGACCATTTCAATCACTACGACTTCCCAAGAGACAGGCATACGCCGCTGATGATTGATTATAGTAAGGACTAAGGACAAAGGTCTAAGGTCAAAGGACTAAGGTCTAAGGTCAAAAGGAAAAAATAGATGTTGAAAAAGTTATCAATTACGACCTTACTTTGTATGGCGTGGGCATCTATGATGTTCGCGCAAGGTGTTTGTGGGCATCCGAAGGCAGAGAGGCAGCTTATGAGATTTGCAGAGGTGGAGATTGACGGATTCTTCTGCGATTCCGTGATGACCGAATATCCTATCTATACGGATGGGGAACACGCAGAACTTGATGCCGTTTTGGTAAAGACAAGTGATGGTGTCGTGTGGTATCTATCAGATAATGGCAAAAACAAGGATGGAATCTCATTCGAGAAAAATTCAGAAAAGAATATCAAAATCTTCAATTTCTTAGATTCCATAAAGCCTGACAAGACATACATCCAATCTGGCATCATTATTGCGGAAAAGGACGGTAAGAAATTAAAAATGAAAAGCGAGAAATAAAAGTTTTGCAATAAAACCTAAACAAAAAGTATAAGTAACTAAAATGAACAAAAGAAACATCATCACATTTCTGCTTGCCATCATAGCAATGATTGGGCAGGCACAGGAAATCAGCAAGGCAGAACCAACGGCTAACGACTACATCAAATTGCTCAACAAGCAAGGGTATCATGTCTATGCCCTTGACCTATCAAAATTGGAAAAAGACAAATACCTTATGTCGCCTGTGATTCAAATATGGTCAGAGGGTAAAATGCAACAGAACTTAATGGAGGACTGGGGCGTAGCATACACAAACGAAGCGCCAAAGATGACAGTCAACCTCATGCCAAAGAACGACACCTTATTCGTGTGCGATTTCCAGTTCGACGATGTATGTGGTTTCGGCATGGATTTACCCATGCCAGCCGTAAAGAATGAGGCTGACGGCTCGGAAATCAGAAATTATGTATGCCGTCCATTTGCCATTCAGCCAGAATGGAAGGAAAACGAGCTGATACCCATCGCAGCCTACTGTTCTTCGTGGTATTACGCAAAAGATAAGATCTGCTGCAACTGCGATGTCAATGAATTTGACAAGGACTATCTAAATAGTACCACATTCCGTAATAGTCCTTGCATATACGTCTTCGGCATTACGATAAAGAAGAGATAAAAAGAAAAAGTGTAAAGAGCGATGTCACTCTTTACACTTTTTTACTTTATACTAAATCAGCGGTTTACCAAGCGAAGAGAGGATAGTTCTTCATCTTCTCATTAACCTCACCACGAACCTTAGCGATTACAGCCTCATTCTCTGGATCGTTGAGAACCTCCTCAATCCAAGCAGCAATCTGAATCATCAGATCCTCCTTAGCACCACGTGTTGTGATAGCTGGAGTACCGAGACGGATACCTGATGTCTGGAATGCAGAACGAGAGTCGAATGGAACCATGTTCTTGTTAACTGTGATATCAGCAGCAACGAGAGCGTTCTCAGCAACCTTACCTGTGAGATCTGGATACTTAGATCGGAGGTCAACGAGCATAGAGTGGTTGTCTGTACCACCAGATACAATCATGAATCCACGCTTTGTAAGCTCGTCAGCGAGAACGGCAGCGTTCTTCTTGATCTGAGTAGCATACTCCTTCCACTCTGGCTTGAGGCACTCACCGAAAGCAACAGCCTTAGCAGCGATAACGTGCTCAAGAGGCCCCCCCTGCTGACCTGGGAATACAGCAGAGTTGAGGAGCTGTGACATCTTCTTAACAACACCCTTTGGAGTTGTGTAGCCCCATGGGTTGTCGAAGTCCTTACCGAGAAGGATAAGACCACCACGAGGACCACGGAGAGTCTTGTGAGTAGTTGTTGTAACGATGTGAGCGTACTTAACAGGGTTGTCGAGCAGACCTGCAGCGATAAGACCTGCTGGGTGAGCCATATCGATCATGAGAAGAGCACCTACCTCATCAGCAATCTTACGCATACGAGCGTAATCCCACTCACGGCTGTAAGCAGAACCACCACCGATGATGAGCTTTGGCTTGTGCTCCTTAGCGAGCTTCTCCATCTCGTCATAGTCAACACGACCTGTCTCCTTGTTGAGGTTGTAACCTACAGGCTTGTAGAGAATACCAGATGTGTTAACGAGTGAACCATGAGAGAGGTGACCACCGTGATCAAGGTTAAGGCCCATGAATACGTCGCCTGGCTTAAGAACAGCGAGGAGAACGGCAGCGTTAGCCTGAGCACCTGAGTGAGGCTGTACGTTAGCATACTCAGCACCGAAGAGCTTACATGCACGGTCGATAGCAAGCTGCTCAATCTGGTCAACAACCTGACAACCGCCATAGTAACGCTTGCCTGGATAACCCTCAGCATACTTGTTTGTGCAATAACTACCCATAGCCTCCATCACCTGATCGCTGACGAAGTTCTCTGAGGCGATAAGCTCGATTCCCTTGAGCTGACGCTGGTGCTCCTGCTCAATGAGGTCAAAAATCTTCTGGTCTCTTTCCATAATTTTTGTTTTGTTTTTAAGTGATATGTTATTTACTATTTATATTATCTCAAATACATGAAATACACGTAGGCAAGTATTGCCACGACAATCAAGCCGACAATTGCACGTATCATACAACTCACCACCTTCTTGACGATGAATATGCCGATGATGATGACGATAAGGCACGCTATGTAATATCCGAAGTTACTCATAAAAGCCTAATCACGGCCCTTCACCCGCCCTTCGGGCACCCTCTCCCCAAAGGGCGAGGGAAAAGTTACACTTTTGAGCTACAAGCCTTTGTTTAACTTATTTCCTATGATATTTAATACATACTTTCCCCTCGTCCCTTGGGGAGAGGATGCCCGCAGGGCAGGTGAGGGGCCGTTGACCATCTTACTTAAACAGCGACCTGAACTGTGCAGGAACAGGAGTCTCAAACTCCATAGGCTTGCCTGTTACCGGATGGTAGAAGCAAAGCACATAGGCATGAAGGCAGAGTCGGTGAAGAGGATCATCACCATTGCCATATTTTATATCGCCACACACAGGATGCCCCATATCAGAGGTATGAACACGTATCTGGTTCTTACGGCCAGTTTCAAGACGGAATTCTACGAGCGAGTGCTCTGTGGTGCGCTTCAGCGTATGGAAATGAGTAACGGCATACTTACCACCATTATCTACAGGAGAAGAGTATGTAATGTATGCGGCATTATCCTTCAGCCAATTTGCTATCGTACCCTCATCTTCCTCCATCTCGCCACTTACCACAGCCACGTAGCGACGGTCGAACACTGTTCCGTGCCAGTCACGCTCAAGGAGCTGCTCTGTCTGCATATCCTTTGCGTAAATCATAAGTCCGCTGGTATCGCGGTCAAGACGATGCACCACGTGGGCAGTACACTTCTGACGGGTACGCTTGAAATAGTCATCGAGCACACTCTTCACATTCAGCGAGCTATGTCCGGCAGCCATTGACAGAATTCCAATCTTCTTCTCAATGACAACGAGCCAGCGATCCTCATATACGATGTTCACGTATCGGCTCTTGAACGTGTCATTCTTCTTCGATTTGCTCACGCTCACCTTCATTCCGGGCTTGAGAGGGAAGTCAAACTGGGTGACCTGCTTTCCGTCAACCTTGATGCCATGTCCCTGAAGAATGGCTTTTATCTTTGTCTTTGAACCCGGAAGAGCAGATAGCATCCATTCGAGAAGCGGAGCTTCACGATCAACTACATACTGGTCGTATTGATTTTTTTTAGAATCGTACATTAATTATCCCTGACTTGCTTTAGCTTGATGAGCCTTGCGAAAAAAATAAGATTGGATTTCATCCGTTCGTTAGAAGTTGCAAAATTACGAGAAAAATCCGAGAAAACCAAATGAAAAGTGGAACAAAAGTCGTTTTTTGCCGAAATTAGCCAAAATTCCAAACAAAAACTTGTAAAAACGAAAAGATTGTATTAATTTTGCAATTGCAAAGTGCGAAGTATCTTCGCATGGAGGCATAAGGGCTAAAGGCCTATGGCTTTTGCCTTTTAAGTAAAATAAGATAAGATTTCAAGAGGCCCCGGGCATCTCAATAAGCCTGGGGATTTATTTGTGTTTGTGTTGTTGTTCCCCTTCGTTGTGAAACGAGGGGGAATTTATTGGGAAGAATAAAGAATAAAGAATAAGGATTAAAGATTAAAGAGTAAGGAATAAAGCTATGCAGGAAGAAAAGCTTTGGAACAAAAACTATAACAAGGTGATGCTTACAAACTTCACCCTGTTCTTCTCGTTCTATCTCATAACTCCGCTCCTGCCTCTCTATCTTAGCGAGACCTTCTCTGCCTCAAAGGACACTATCGGACTTGTTCTTTCCGGCTATACTCTCGTGGCACTTATCATACGACTGTTCAGCGGTTATATGGTGGACAACTTTGCGCGCAAGACCGTGCTCCTTGTGGTTCTATTCGTGTATTTCATCTTCTTCGGAAGCTATCTCATAGCCGGAAGCCTTCTTGCATTCGCCTTATTTAGAACACTTCACGGAGGACCTTTCGGGGCTACCACCGTAGCAAACTCCACAATGGCAATTGATGTCCTTCCTGCTTCCCGTCGCAACGAGGGCATAGGTTTCTATGGAATGAGCAACAACCTTGCATCCGCCATAGCTCCTACCGTAGGACTTTTCATCTACACCCACACACACGATTTTCAACTTATGTTCTGGCTTGCCTTCATCATAGCAGGTATAGGTTTTGTGAATACCTACACGCTTGATGTAAAGAACGAGAAACCAAAGGACAGGATGAAATTCAAATTCTCTCTCGACCGTTTCTTCCTCGTGCGAGGATGGTTTCTTGCCGTAAACATCTGTTTCTTCGGTTTCTGCTGGGGAGTGTTGAGCAACTACCTTGCTATATATGGCAAGGAGCATCTCGGAATAACAAGTGGTACTGGAACATATTTTCTCCTTCTCTCCATAGGTCTTATCGTATCTCGTCTTATCGGTAACAAGGCTCTTCGTCAGGGAAAACTCACGCATAATGCTATGGAAGGTATTGTGCTTTCCACTTTCGGCTTTGGAATCTTCATAGCAGGTCCTTACATCCTTGGATATTTCTCTTGCGACCCGGACTTGAACTTCATCCCATACTATGCCTCTGCCATTCTCATAGGCTTCGGCAACGGACACATGTGGCCAGCCTTCCAGAACATGATTATCGCCATAGCGCATCATAATGAAAGAGGTACAGCCAACAGCACCATACGCACCTCATGGGATTTCGGATTAGGCATTGGTATTCTCCTCGGAGGTATAATAGCTGAGTATATGGGCTACGATGCAATGTTCTGGGTAATGGCAGGAGTTCATGTCATAGGGCTTGCAATGTATGTATTTACCACACAAAGCAAATTTGAAAAATTGACAATTAACAATTAATAATTAACATGCCAGAGAGTTTGAAGGCCATTCTGCGCGAGCCTATGTTAATTTTTCGCTGAAGCTCAACAAGCTAAAGCAAGTGTTAATTATTAATTGTTAATTGTCTTACCGCCATACAGCATTTCACTATGCCGTATCCGTATTCATCACGTCCCAAGGCATCGACAACATCCTTGGCTGTTGCTGAAGGATTGGCTTCAAGACACTTGTTCACGGCATCTATTTTCTTCTGCTCAAAAAGATGATTAAGAGGAAGTTTGCCTTTCAACACAGAAGGCAGCAGATAGCTATACACAGTACTCTCAACAACACCCATATCCTTGGCTATATCCTCCACAAGTTTGCCGTCAAGGTACATTTCAAGAGCCTTATCCTGCTTCATCTCCATCGTCACCTTTGGCTTCTTCTCCTTTTCCGCTTTTGGCTTTCCCTCTTTACTCTTTCTACTTTCCCCTTTACCCTTTTCTACATCCTCGTCAAGTGAAAGTGAAATCTTTGCCTTTGCCTGAAGGAATGGCTGAAGGACAAGTCCGTTGTGGGCAACATAATGAAGTAGCAGAATCTTGAACTTTACAAGGTCGTTGAAGTTCTGCATGAGATTATCCACACGCTCCCCTACAGCCTTGTTATTGGTGGCAAGGGAAGTCTTTGTAAGAAGAGTAAATGTATCGCACAACTGTTGTTCGAAATAATCAGCACCCTTCATCAATCTTTCCTGAAGCAACTCAGATTTCTGATAGTCAGCCTCCGTGAGAACGATGTTCTGATACTGGTTATGGAACTTCACAGCCACATCATCCACCTTCTGTTTGAACGTTTCTGAAGACTCTACCCAAGCATTATATTGCTTGTTCGCAGATGAATAGAAATGCTCTCGCATAAGGCGAACCATATCACCATAGCCAAACTTTATCTGCGCAAAGGAGAACAAGTCCTCTATAGTACGCAACAGATAATGTCTCTGCATCTGGTCGAGTTTCTGCTCGTCAGGCGACTTATGCCTTGGATCTTCCTGAAACGTCTCTACAGTCTTATCATTTATGATAGCATATTGAGGTATGGGAGCAGCAAGAACCATTCCCTCCAACGATTTACAACGGGATAGAGCCACGTATGTCTGTCCGTGGGCAAAACTATGCTGAACATCTATAATGGCATGCTCGAAGGTGAGACCCTGAGATTTATGTACGGTTATCGCCCAAGCCGTTTTCAAAGGGTATTGGGTAAAGGTGCCGACAACGGTCTCGTGTATCTCTTTCGTCTTCTCGTCAAGCTCATATTTCATGTTCTGCCACTCCTCAGGAGTAACATCTATAACCTCAGATTGACCAGAAGGGCGCACTTGTATGTGGTCGTCATCAATATCGACAATCTCACCAATCATACCGTTATAATACTTCTTATCTGCTGATGAATCGTTCTTTATGAACATCACCTGAGCACCAAGCTTCAAGGTAAGAGTCTTATCCGTAGGGAATGAGAGTTCCGGGAAATCTTTCCAGATAGTCGCATCATAATGATAGGCAGGAGTTGGAAGAGCATCAAGTTCCTTCTGATTGATATTATCTGCCTGAATATTATGCGTTACAAGTCGGATATACCCTTCCTGTTTCGGAGGATTGAAACCTGCAACAAACCTTTGGTTAAGTGCTTGCAAATCAGAAGCATCAGCGGTATTTGTACGAACCTTATTAAGAAGACTGACAAACAACGGATCACTCTGACGATACACATGCTGAAGCTCTACGGTCACGAAATCCGTCTGCTGAAGCGCTTTACTTGAGAAGAAATAAGGAGTATCATAATAAGGACGAAGCATAGCCCATTCATCCTCACGAGCCACAGGAGCAAGCTGTTGCATATCGCCAATCATAAGCATCTGCACACCGCCAAAGGCACGATTTCTATCGCGATACTGCCTCAACACAGAGTCTATGGCATCAAGCAAATCAGCCCTTACCATAGATATCTCGTCAATAACAATAAGGTCAACGGTACGGATGAGCCTCAGCTTCGACCTACGAAAGGCATAACGCTTGCTATTGCCATATTGAGTTCCGGGAATCTGAGGACCAAAGGGCAACTGAAAGAAGGAATGAATGGTAACTCCCTCGGCATTAATAGCGGCAATACCCGTAGGAGCCACCACAATCATACGCTTAGGCACTTTCCTGCGTAGTTCTCGAAGGAAAGTGGTCTTACCCGTTCCTGCCTTTCCCGTCAGAAACAAGTGCGTATCAGTATTAGCTATGATATTCCAAGCTAAATCAAGCTCTGGGTTGTTCATAAAGCCTAACCAAGCCTTCCCAAAGGGAAGGATGTTTTAATGTATTTATCCCTATAAAAAGGAATGTTTATATTTGTTGCTTTTCCAATGATTTGAAATACTATCTACTCCCCCTGGAGGGGGTGAGGGGGGTGGAGCCCTCCCTTTGGGAGGGACTGGGTGGGCCTTACATAGAGTAAGAGAATCCAAGCGACAGATATTCCTTGATCTGCCAATAGCTGTGGTTCTCCATCTTCTGAACGCCATCGTCAAAGCGAGGATAGAGGAACACCTGTGCGGAGATATATCTGCTGAAAGCGAATGAGAAGGTGTTCTCCCACTCTATCACAGCCCTTGAGTATGTGGTATAGGCATAGAGACGGGTCCCCCACTTGAACTTGTCCGTAGGTTTCCACGTTATGTTGGCTGTAAACTGAGAACCCCAGTCGTTCAGGTTATGGCATCCTTCTGGAATACCATAGCGTGTGGCAAGAATCAAACGAGACACATGCTTGAAGTTATGTGCCAAAGGCGCTATGTGAACCGAACCCGTAAGTCGCTTGTTATATGCCTCGATGTTATAATCCATACCGACTGATGAGTTGACCTCGAATGGAGAGAAGAAATCAGAATATACAGTCGGGTCATTGCTCTTGTAGCCTCTCACGAACTGCGAGGTGGCAATAAGCTGGAAGGTATAGTACCATTTCTTTGTTGCCTGCAAGCCAAGCTTACCGGTATAACGCAGGAGGTCGGATGTGGTCTTCAGCTTATGAATGGTGTCTGAAGGCGAATTCTGAATACCCACCTTCATCTCAAGCATGTTATCCCACTTTATCTTCTGCTGATTGTTATAGTTGTATCGCAGTATCACGTTAGCTACTGCCGAGAGGTTATCATCACCGCTCTTATACCAGTTTCTTGAGAAATGGCTCTGCATGAACTGAAGGTTATAGTCGCCTGAGAACTTCCAGAAATTAGGCTTGAAAATCTCAAGACTTACAGGAGAATCAGGAGCAAGTGCCGCCTCATTCTCGAATGACTCCTCACGGACAACCTCCACCTTTCTCTGAACAGGAACGGTAGGAGCCGACTCTGCCGCAGAAGCCACCTTACGCAACTTACAAGCCGTTGTCTCAATAAGCTCCGGATGCTTCAGATAGTTCTGCATCAGAATGTTATTTATGATACTATCCGAAGAGTTCTTTTCTATCATGCTCTTCACCACGTCAGGATAAAAGGTCATGGGAGAAAACAGACGGAAGAACTGCCCATTAACATTACTGCTCCTGAGAGAATCAAGCGAGCGCTGCAAGGAGTCTATACGAGCCTTGCAGATGGAAAGGGAGTCCATATAGTGTTGTAACTGTGCATTGACCGAGAGCGTCAAGAACCACGTCATCACAATGCAAACAAGTTTCTTTGTCATATTATATACCTGTATGTGTGGAAATTAGCTGCAAAGTTACAAAAAGAATCCGCAATATGCAAATGTTTGGCGATTTTTTTCTGTAAGAAACCGCTCTGCTTGTTTTGCAAGAACATTTTATACGGAAGAAATGGTTTGCAAACAGAATTTCACGAATCGGGGAATTTGAGTTTCCTTGATAAGGAAACGGCGTAAGCAAAGGTTATTCACCCAAAAATCGCATTTTCTTAGTAGATACTCCATCGCTACTCCATCGTTACTCCATCGCAAGTCCATCGTTTCGATGGAGTATCGATGGACAATCGATGGAGTATCTTAGGAGGAATAAGGGACTTTCATAGGATTCTTAGCGATACAAAAACGCCTATACAAACTATTTTTTGTTAAATCTGAAAAAAATGTCGAGTTTTTAAATCTTTTTATTTAATTTTGCGTTTTTAATAGTAAAGACAAGTGTAAAACCAAAATTTATTCATTCTATGAAACGAAATATAATATCATTATTGTTATTGCTCATAGCTACTTGCTCTTGGGCACAGGACAAGAACACGTCAACCTCTGACGAAAAGCAGAGAATCCCAATTAAGCCTATTGTAATTGAAGGTGAAGTTACTGGTGTTCCCGATGGAGCTCCTGTCAATTTTGGCTTTCAGATAAATAATTCCCTTGAATATACGCACGGTAACATTTTAGTTGACACGATAAGGAATGGAAAATTCCGTATAGAAAAGAAATTTATATATAAAGACCTCAAAGATAGTGAAGATAATGAAAAGTATCTGCTTTTTGTTAACAGATGTGGTTTAGTTATTTATGCATATCAAGGTTCAACTGTGAAGGTGACAGGCACACCAGACAGAGATGGTTTAAAATGGCGTGCGGAAAGCAATCATCCTTTACAAAAAGAATTGGCAGAATATATAGATCACAGACGTAAGAGCGTAGCAGATATCAAGAAAAGGATACAAGAAGCATACGAGGCGGATGATGTTGACGATGATTTGGTGCAAAAACTGGAAAGGGAGAAGGACTCTATCCATGCGGTGGCTATGCTCGACTTTATGAAGAACAGGGAATGTGATGATGTTTTTGCCGATCAAGTTAACAGTATTTCTATAATCGCTTATTATCTCAAAAACGAGGAACTAAAAGGTAAAATACGAGATCTCATAAAAGAGAAAGTTCCCGCTGAATATAATGATAATCCATCCATAATTCAGGCAAGACAAGTTCTTGCTCCATCAAGTGGACATCTGCATGTAGGTGATAAAATGATGGATTTCACGTTTTATGACCGTGATGACAAGGTACACAAGCTTTCTGAGTTTGTGGGAAAGAAACCTGTTGTGATACAATTTTCTACTAAAGGTTGCGGTGCATGTCATGCAATAAGGCCAGAGATTGAAGATTTCTACGCGAAACACAAGGATGAGGTTGAGATCATTACCATTTCTATGGAGAATGAAAAGACATGGAAAAGTGATGAGAAAGTAAGTTGGCAAGATTGGAATGGTCATGTTTCCGGCTCTGCCATAGAAACAAAATTCGACCTATCGGCATACCCTTACTATGTGATTATAAGTAGTGACGGGACAATCTCCTCAACTTTCGCCGGCAATGTGGAATTGCGTGATTATTTCAATACATTCCAGAAGCCTCAGGCACAACAATCCTCGGCAGGCAATCAAGCGAAACTTTATAGCCCGACGAAAGATTTCACACTTTGTGACCGCAAAGGTAAAGAGCATAAGCTGTCAGAGTTTAAGGGAAAATATATAGTGCTTATGTTTACCTATAAAGGCTGTGAGCCTTGTCTTGAGGCGATGCATATCCTTGATGGATTCTACAAGCGTAACAAAGACAAAGCAGAAGTGATTTCCATTTCTTTGGATGATAAGAATGTCTGGGAAAAAGGAAAAGATACTGTGAGTTTTCATGAATGGTATAATTATACTGACATGCACTATTATTATGGATTGGAGACATACTTTGTGATTATACATCCGAATGGTAACATTCTTCATATGTCCAGATATCGTTTAGGGTCTTTTTTCAAGGAATTAATGGAGCATGTTCCCGATGAGGAAATAAAGAATCTGTTGAAGCAAAAAAGCAAGAAATAGTTATCCAAAATAGAAGAATGGGTTGGAAATCACAACAATATCTTGTGACGACGAGTAAACAAAAATATGGTGTTTGGCATTAGTGCTTTACACCATATTTTTTTTGCGTTTATACTTGTTTTATATTCGTTTTTCCATACATTATTATAAAATATCTAATAAAAAATGAATATTTTTTCTTAATGTGAAAAATTTTATGTAATTTTGCATCTTGTTTTGAGGATAAACAAAATAATTAACAACACATAAATACACAAACATCATGGCAGATACAAAGTACATCTTCGTGACGGGCGGCGTGGTTTCGTCCCTCGGTAAAGGTATTATTTCGTCTTCAATCGGTAAGTTGCTGCAAGCTCGCGGCTACAAGATTACGATTCAGAAGTTCGATCCGTACATCAATATTGACCCGGGAACCCTCAACCCTTACGAGCATGGAGAGTGCTATGTGACCGCTGACGGTATGGAGACCGACCTCGACCTCGGTCACTACGAGCGATTCACAGGCATTCAGACAACCCGCGCCAACTCAATGACCACGGGTCGTATATACAAGTCTGTCATCGACAAGGAGCGCAGAGGCGACTACCTCGGCAAGACCATACAGGTTGTGCCTCACATCACCGATGAGATTAAGCGCTGCATAATGTATCTCGGCACAAAGGGACAGTACGACTTCGTAATCACGGAGATTGGCGGTACGATAGGCGACATAGAGAGCGCTCCGTTCCTTGAGGCTATCCGTCAGCTCCGCTGGGAGATGGGACGTAACGCCATAAACATTCACCTCACATACGTGCCTTACCTCAAGGCAGCTGGCGAGTTGAAGACAAAGCCTACTCAGCATTCAGTAAAGGAATTGCAATCTGTAGGAATTCAGCCAGACATCCTCGTTCTCCGCACGGAGAAGCATCTCTCCGACGGCTTGCGCATGAAGGTGGCATCCTTCTGTAACGTGGATTTGGAATGCGTGGTTCAGTCAGAAGACCTTCCTAGCATCTACGAGGTTCCGGTAAGTATGCAGCAACAGGGACTTGACGCTGCAATCCTCCGCAAGCTCGGAATACCAGTAGGCGAGACCCCGGCTCTCGGTCCTTGGAAAGCATATCTCGAGCGTCGTCGCAACGCAAAGGAAGAGGTGCATATCGGTCTTGTGGGCAAATACGACCTTCAGGACGCTTACAAGTCAATACGAGAGTCTCTGCTCCATGCAGGTGTGTATAATGATCGCAAGACGGTTATCACATACATCAACTCAGAGCTTATCACAAAGGAGAACGTTGCTGAGAAGCTTGCCGGTCAGGATGGTATCCTCATCTGCCCGGGATTCGGCCACAGAGGCATAGAAGGCAAGATAATCGCAGCACAATATACTCGTGAGCATGACATTCCGACCTTCGGTATCTGCTTGGGTATGCAGATGATGGTTATCGAGTTTGCCCGTAACGTGCTCGGCTATAAGGATGCCGACTCTCGCGAAATGAACGAGAATACTCCACACAATGTCATCGACATCATGGAGGATCAGAAGAATATCTCTAACATGGGTGGCACCATGCGTCTCGGAGCATACGAGTGCGTACTTCGCAAGAACAGTCGCACACAGGCTATCTACAACGCAGAGGAAATAAAGGAACGCCATCGCCATCGTTATGAGTTCAACAACCAATATATCAAGGAATATGAGCAGAACGGTATGCAATGCGTAGGTCGCAACCCAGAGTCAGACCTCATAGAGATTGTTGAGATACCAGAGCTCAAGTGGTACATCGGAACACAGTTCCATCCAGAGTACCAGAGCACAGTTCTCAAACCGCATCCGCTGTTCCTTGACTTTGTCAAAACATGCATAAACAAATAAAACTATAAATGGATAAAAACACTATCACAGGCTTTGTGCTCATAGCCGCAGTACTTTTCGGATTCAGCTGGTTTAGCCGTCCATCCGAGGAGGAGATTCGTGCACAGCACCAGCAGGACTCCATTGCAGCCGTAAACAAGGCAAAGCAGGAGAATGAGCGCAAGCAAGCAGAAGCTAAGAAACAAGAACAAGCTAAGGCTGTCCTCGAGAATCAGGACACCACGGTTCTTTTCTACTCAGCCCTCAACGGCAAGGCACAGGACATCGTTCTTGAGAACGAGAAACTGGCTCTTACTCTCAGCAGCAAGGGCGCAACCGTTAGCAAGGCAGTAGTAAAAGACTACAAAGACCGTAACGGCAACAAGGATGTAACCCTCTTCGCAGGCAATGACCAGCAGTTAAACTACATCCTCGTGGCTAAGCAGATGAACATCTCCACTAAGGATCTGTTCTTCACCCCTACCGCCCAGAGCGATTCAACGGTGACTTTCGTAGCAAAGGCTGCCGAGGGTAAGACACTTGAGATTTCATACAAGCTCGGTAAGGACTACCTTCTCAGCTGCTCTATAAAGGCAAGCGGAATGGCAGGTCTCTTCGACCCTAACAACTCCCAGATCAACATCGACTGGAAGGACCGTGTGCGTCAGCAGGAGCGCGGATTCACTTTCGAGAACAACCGCTCTGCCCTCACCTACCACTTCTCTGAAGGCGGTACTGACGAACTGAGCGAGACAAGCGAGAAGATTGACGAGGCTGTGGAAGAGAAGATTGACTGGGTAGCATTCAAGAACCAGTATTTCTCTGCCGTGATGATTTCAAAGAGCGACTTCGCCGACAATGCCCTGCTCACCTCTATTCCTTATGAGAAGAAGAACGGCAACGGCTATCTCAAGCAGTATGAGGCAAAGCTCAAGACAGCGTTTGATCCATCAGGAGTGAATCCTACACAGTTCGAGTTCTACTATGGTCCTAATGACTTCCGTCTTCTTCAAGACGTAGAGGAGGGATCGGCATTCGGCAAAGACCTTCAGCTCGAGCGTCTCGTATATCTCGGATGGACTATCTTCCACTATATCAACCGCTGGTTCACACTTTATATCTTCGAGTGGTTGAAGGACTTGGCTATCCCTATGGGAGTAGTGCTCATCCTTATCACCTTGATTCTCAAGGCTCTCACCTACCCTATGGTGAAGAAGAGCTATATGTCAAGTGCGAAGATGCGTGTGCTCCGTCCAAAGCTCGACGAGGCAACAAAGCAGTATGACAAGCCGGAGGATCAGCTGCAGAAGCAGCAGGCAATGATGCAACTCTACTCAGAGTATGGCGTAAGTCCGCTTTCAGGCTGTCTGCCAATGCTCATTCAGATGCCTGTGTGGATTGCAATGTTCAACTTCGTGCCAAACGCAATACAGCTCCGTGGTGAGTCATTCCTGTGGATGGAAGACCTCTCAGCATACGACCCTATCTGGGAGTGGAGCACCAACCTTTGGCTCATAGGCGACCACCTCTCACTCACCTGTATCCTGTTCTGCGCAGCCAACCTTATCTACTCATGGATGACAATGCGCCAGCAGCGTGACCAGATGGTAGGTCAGCAGGCACAACAGATGAAGATGATGCAGTACATGATGTTCCTCATGCCGCTGATGTTCTTCTTCATTTTCAACGACTACTCTTCAGGCCTCAACTTCTACTACTTCATCTCATTGTTCTGCTCAGCAGCAATCATGTGGACTCTCCGCAAGACCACAAACGAGGAGAAGCTGCTCGCAATACTCGAGGCAAAGCGTGCAGAGAACAAGGCGAACCCTAACCGCAAGGTAAGCGGTCTCGCTGCTCGTATGCAGGCTATGCAGAAAGAGGCAGAGGAACTGCGCAAGAAGCGTGAGGAACTCGCAAGGAAGAACGCTCGCCTCAGAGGAGAGTAATCTTCACTTGAAATTACACATTTCCGAAGATAAACTAAAAATCCAGATAAAAGTGAAGAGTGAATAACTAAGAGTGAAGAATTTAAGTTAGTATTGCAGTTTTAAGGCAATTACTCGCCATTCGCGATAAAAACTAATTCAAATTCTTCACTTTTAACTCTTCACTCTTCACTTTCAACTTGAGCTAAGCGAATAAAGTTGAATTTATATGATAAAAGAACTGGCACTTACCGCCATTATGGCTACAACCCTAACAACATCTCCTGCCGAGGCAAAAGTAAATATAGGCAAGAGTGACATCTCACTCAAAAGCAATCTCATGACTCCTGAAGCCCTGTGGGCTATGGGACGTATCGGTGGCGTGGCAGCCACTCCCGATGGCTCGAAGATTGCATACACAGTATCTTATTACAGCGTGAAGGAGAATGCATCCCATACCGTTATATATGTAATGAACGCTGACGGAACTGATAACCATCAGCTTACCACCTCCGCAGACTCAGAGAGTGAACCTGCATGGGTACAGACAACTAACGGAATGGTTCTCGCATTTATCACAAATGGTCAAATATGGACCATGAATGCCGACGGTTCCAACCGCAAGCAACTGACCAAGGACGATGACGGCATAGAGGGTTTCAAGTTCTCTCCCGATGGCAAACAGGTAATCATTGTGAAGTCATTGCCATTCCACGAGATCATACAGAAGAATCCCGATGACCTTCCAAAGGCTACCGGCCGAAAGATAACCGACCTTATGTATCGCCACTGGGATCACTATGTGGAGTCTATTCAGCATCCTTTCCTTGCATCCGTTGCAGAGGATGGCACTATCGCCACATCAAATGCAAAGGACATTCTCGCAGGAGAGCCTTACGAATGTCCGGGTGAGCCTTTCGGTGGAATGGAGCAGATAAACTGGAGTCCTGACTCCAAGACAATAGCCTATACCTGCCGTAAGAAGATTGGTCGTGACTATGCAGTTTCTACTGATACAGATATCTTCCTCTACGATGTAGCATCAGGCACAACACGCAACCTCTGCAAGCCTGCCGACTACAAGGCTCCTGCCATTGACTACACCAAGACTCTCGCCACACAGAGCGTTAACAAGACATCGCAAGACCTCAACCTCGGCTACGACGTGAACCCTCAGTTCTCACCAGATGGCACCTATGTGGCATGGCTTAGCATGGAGCGCGACGGATATGAGTCTGACCGCAACCGCCTCTGCATCTACACCCTCGCAGATGGTAATAAGAAATACGTTACAGAGGCATTCGACTCTAACGTAGATGATTTTTGCTGGACATCCGACTCTCGCACCCTCTATTTCATAGGTGTATGGCATGGCTGCGAGAATATGTATCGCACAAACCTCAACGGCAATGTAGAGCAGATTACAAACGACTGGGCAGACTTCAGTTCTCTTCAGATGCTTGGCGACAAGAAAGGCAGTCTCATTGCCACTCGCCATTCCTTCTCTGCTCCTGATGACATCTACTCCGTAACCCCTCCAAAGGCTTCCAAGCAGAAAGGAAACAACACCCTTTCAGTTGCTCCGAAACTCGCAACAATAGCACAGCTCACAAAGGAGAACGAGCATATTCTCTCAAAACTGTCTCTCGGAAAGACAGAGCAGCGATGGGTGAAGACTACCGACGGCAAGGAAGAACTGGTATGGATAATACTTCCATCCGACTTCGACCCTAACAAGAAATACCCTACCCTACTCTTCTGTGAGGGAGGCCCGCAAAGCCCTGTGTCTCAGTTTTGGTCATATCGCTGGAACTTCCAGATAATGGCAGCACACGGATATGTGATCGTTGCACCTAACCGCCGCGGTCTTCCGGGTTTCGGAAGCGAATGGAACGAGAAGGTATCAGGCGACTGGACAGGTCAGTGTATGGATGACTATCTCTCTGCTATTGACGATGCTTGCACATTGCCTTATGTTGACAAGAACCGCCTCGGATGCGTAGGCGCAAGCTTCGGTGGTTTCTCCGTTTATTACCTTGCCTCTCACCACAACAAGCGTTTCAAGGCATTCATTGCACACGACGGTGCCTTCAACCTTGAGTCTATGTACACCGACACCGAGGAGGCTTGGTTCTCTAACTGGGAATACGATGATGCCTATTGGAATAAGGATGCTACGGCACGTGCAAAGAAGACATACGAGAACTCCCCACATCGCTTTGTAGACAAATGGGATACCCCTATCCTCTGCATCCACGGCGAGAAAGACTATCGCATCAATGCCAATCAGGGTTTCGGAGCTTTCAACGCAGCACGCATGAGAGGCATCCCTGCCGAACTCCTCATCTTCCCTGACGAGAACCACTGGGTACTCAAACCACAGAATGGCATCCTTTGGCAGCGCACGTTCTTTGAGTGGTTAAAGAAGTGGCTATAGCCCACCCAGTCCCTTCCAAAGGGAGGGTTCCATCCCCCTCACCCCCTCCAGGGGGAGTAGATAGTATTTCAAATCATCGGAAAAGCAACAAATATAAACATTCCCCTTCATAGGGGATTAATACTATAAAACATCCTTCCCTTTGGGAAGGCTTGGTTAGGCTTTATATGAACAAACTCAGCAATTCCCCAGCAGCACGCTGGACAGCCCTCACCATCGTATCAGTAACGATGATGTTCGGTTATTTCTTCACAGACGTAATGTCACCACTCGAACCCCTTCTCACAGCCTCAAAAGGTTCAGAGAATGGTCTTGGCCTCGGATGGACATCAAGCGAATACGGATGGTTCTCAGGCGCATACGGCTTGATGAACGTATATCTCCTGCTGCTCTTCTTCGGCGGTATCATCCTCGATAAGTTCGGAATCCGCTTCACCGGTCTCACCTCCACAATCCTTATGTTCAGTGGTGCTATCCTAAAGTGGTGGGCAGTAACAACCGATTTCGGCGATGCAACTATTTGGGTTCCCTTCGGTGGTGATGTTCAGTCACAGGTAGCATACGCTGGTCTCGGTTTCGCCATCTTCGGAGTAGGATGCGAGATTGCAGGTATCACCGTGTCAAAGGTTATCGTGAAGTGGTTCACTGGTCATGAGCTTGCTCTTGCCATGGGACTTCAGGTGGCACTTGCACGTATCGGAACAGCCCTCGCCCTCGCTGCATCCCTGCCTATTGCAAAGGCAATGGGTGGAGTAAGCGCATCCGTAGGACTTGGAGCTGCATGTCTTTGCATCGGTCTCATCTCATTCATTGTTTATAATGTAATGGACAAGAAGGAAGATGCAGCATCAGCAGCAGAGGCATCAGAATCAGAAGAAGGCTTCAAATTCGCCGATCTCAAGATTCTCTTCCTCAACCCGGGTTTCTGGTGCATCACGTTCCTCTGCCTTATGTTCTATGCAGGAGTGTTCCCATTCCTTAAATTCGCCACAAAACTCATGGTGTTCAAGTATGGCGTTGATCAGGAACTTGCAGGACTCATCCCTGCCATGCTCCCATTCGGCACGATCTTCCTCACCCCATTCTTCGGAAGCATCTACGACAAATACGGTAAGGGCGCAACCCTCATGCTTGCAGGAAGCATACTCCTGACCCTGGTTCACGTTACTTTTGCGTTACCCGTCAACAACTGGGTTCTCGCCATCGCCGTGATGATAGTACTCGGTATCGCCTTCGGATTAGTTCCGTCAGCCATGTGGCCAAGCGTACCAAAGATTATCCCGATGAAGCTTCTCGGCACAGCCTACGCCCTCATCTTCTATATCCAGAACATCGGTCTTTCTATGGTTCCGATGTGGATTGGCTCTGTAAACGAGGCTAATACCGACGCATCTGGCTTTATCGACTACACCCAGTCAATGACCATCTTCGCCGGCTTCGGAGTCTTCGCAATCATCATCTCCGTGATGCTCATCGCCCTCGACAAGAAGAACGGCTACGGATTGCAGAAACCGAATGTGAAGTAAAACAGCCCCTCACCCGTCACTTCGTGACACCCTCTCCCCAAGGAGCGAGGGAAAAAGTTACCTTTATATCGCTAAAAAATCAACAAATAATAATTAACAATTAAAAAAATCCTTGCCTTTCATCTTCCCATGATTGAAGATACTAACTTCCTCCTCGCCCCTTGGGGAGAGGATGCCCACAGGGCAGGTGAGGGGCCATTATTTAACTATCTATGTTCGAAGGACAACCTAAAGGTCTATGGACCTTGGCATTAGCCAACACTGGTGAGCGTTTCGGCTACTACACCATGCTCGCCGTTTTCACACTCTTCCTACAAGCCAACTTCGGCTTCGATGAGAAACTCACAAGTACCATCTTCTCGAGTTTCCTCATGTTCGTGTATTTCCTCCCACTCTTCGGCGGTGCCCTCGCCGACAAGGTAGGCTACAGCAAACTCGTCACCATCGGCATCTTCATCATGTTCGCCGGCTACGTTCTGCTCGCCCTGCCTCTCGGCAGCAACTCCATAGCCATGATTGCAATGGCAGGAGCACTCGTACTCGTCAGCATCGGAACAGGACTCTTCAAGGGTAACCTACAGGTAATGGTGGGCGACCTCTACAACGAAGCAGCCTATTCTGCAAAGCGCGATGCAGGCTTCTCGCTCTTCTATATGGCTATCAACATCGGTGCTATGTTTGCGCCTACCGCAGCCATAAAGGTAATGGAATGGGCACAGACCTCGCTCGGCGTAAGCGTTGCCGACTCCTACCACTATGCCTTCGCCGTGGCTTGCGCTTCATTGATCGTGTCTATTGCAATTTTCTATCTGGGCCGACCAACCTACCGTCAGGTGATTACTACAAAGACCAAAGTTGAAAGTGGAGAGAGTAAAGAAGCCGTTGAGGAACTCTCACCAGCCGAGACTAAGGAGCGCATCATCTGCCTGTGCCTTGTATTCGCCGTTGTCATCTTCTTCTGGATGGCATTCCATCAGAACGGTCTCACACTCACCTTCTTCGCTCGCGACTATACCGCAACAACATCCACAGGCATCGAGGCTATGCAGTTCGATGTAACCAACCTCGTAGCCGCTATCTTCATCGTCTTCGGCCTCTTCTCCCTCTTCCAGGGCAAGACAGGCAAGGAGAAGGGAATCGGTGCTACTATCGTACTGTTGCCGCTGGCATACCTCTTCTGGAACTACACACAGTTGCCTGCCGAGGGCGTAAAGGTTGACGCACCAATCTTCCAGCAGTTCAACGCCTGCTTCGTCGTAATGCTCACCCCTGTCAGCATCGCCATCTTCTCATGGCTTGGCAAGAAGGGACTTGAGCCAAAGGCACCTGTAAAGATTGGTCTCGGAATGCTCGTTGCAGCCATTGCATATCTGCTTATGACAGTAGGCTCTATCGGTCTCCCTGTGCCAGAATATGCAGCCGACGGCTCTAACCTCCACATGGCAGACGTATCTCCAAACCTCCTCATCGAGACCTACCTCATCCTCACCTTCGCCGAGTTGCTGCTCTCCCCTATCGGTATCTCATTCGTTACCAAGGTAGCACCTCCAAAGTACAAGGGAATGATGATGGGTGGCTGGTTCGTCTCAACCGCCATAGGCAACTTCCTCGTCCAGATTCCGGGTTACCTCTGGGGCAAGGACCTCTACATCGTATGGGGAGCCCTGATGGTCATCTGCCTCGTAGCAGCCGTCTTCATCTTCTCAATCATCAAGAAGCTCAATAAGGTTTCGTAAGACAATAGGAATATGAAGAAAATCATTTTCGCTCTATTGATGCTTTTCCCTATCTATGTGATAGCCCAGAAAGGCCCAATGATCGTCAACTACGAAGAAATCCAAAAGTATGTGAAGGATAATCCGAACGAGTACAACAAACTCTATGAAAGATTTGTAGCAGGCGATACTACCCTGACCACAAAAGAGGCTTATCTCGCATACTACGGGTTTACTTGTACACCAAAATACAACGGATATTTCGATACAAGTACAAAAGGTATTGAACTTTACGGACAAAAGAAATTCGATGAAGCCTTTCCTCTCTTCAAAGCTTCACTTGAAGAATTTCCGTTCAGCCTCACCACAATCATCAAGACCTACGTTTGTGCGCAAAACAAAAGTACTTCAGACACAGATATGGTGAACAAATGCAGATTTTGGTATAAAACACTTAACGAAGTTCTGGTATTAAGTGGTGACGGCAGTTCCAAATATCCAATGTGCATAATCACAGTAGAAGACGAATATGAAATGCTAAAAGGCTATTTCGAGGCATCAAAGTTTGAAGGGCAAGCTTTAGTATATGTCGATGGACGTCCTTGCGATTGCATGAGTATCAAACACGCAGATGGTTCACAAGAAAAAATCTACTTTGATATATCTTCCGTTTTTGCTAATTCAAAGAAATTATTAGAATAAACATTTTTGTCCGGTAAATGCCTGTATCTCACATTACATCATGCATTTACCGGACAATTGTATTATTTTTTCAGGAGTTAACCTTGCAAAATAACTGATACACTGATACCCCCAAAGACAATGCCTTCTCCATCTTCCCCCCCGAAGGGGAGTGTTTTTTATATGAAGGTCAAAAGTCAAAAGCCTTAGACATTATCTCTTCATAACCGCCGATGGCATTGCTGGTTTTAGGTGTTAATAATGACTTTCGTTTAAGATTTTCATCCCGATTTTTATCAAAGATTTTCTCCAGATTTGGCTTTCCCTTCTCCAGTTCCTCCCTGCGCAGCACCAGTTTGGCGCGAGCCTCGTCGTTGAACTTCGTAGCGATGTAAAGAGTTGGTAGCAAGGCACCTCGCGAGTTCCGCCGTTAGGCTGGGTGATGGTTCTGGATGTCAGCGCAAATTTGCGCCCACATATTTTTTCCCAAGCAGGTTCCATGTTTCAGATAGCCTGCATCACGTTCCTGCGGATTGTAATGTTCAATGCAGATAGACATACGCTTCCCTGGGCAAGCTCACACAGCTCGTCCAAACGCCCCATGAAGTCGTGGTGACGTATTCCGTTTATCTGGAAACGATATATTGGCATTGTACAGGATTGCAGTCGTATTTTACAGCGCTATTGTGGTGTGAGAGGATATTATCGCTACTCAAATTCTTCTGGACATTATCAATTCTTTACTTTGTTGTATGAACAAGTACAAAAACTTCCTGACACCTCCAAATGTTTAGCAGTTTAAGTGCAAAAAATAAACCATTACACCAATACACCATTTTTCACACACACCATACCCCTCTCTCCCCTCATTTTTTACTTCAATAATAATATAATTAAAATAAATTATATTATTATTGGGGGGGAAGACCCAGTTTGTGAGGGTGTCTGTCTAAAAAGGTGTAATGGTGTATTAGTGTACAATTTGAACCAATTTTAATTGAAAAGTATACCATTACACCAATACACCATTTTTT
>CADCHG010000027.1 GCA_902801155.1 uncultured Prevotellaceae bacterium
ATCTATAGAATAACAGCCCTTACGGACTGCCCTATTAGGTGTCGGGCTTTCAGCCCTCGCAGTCTTGAATTCGTCGAACTCACGTTAAAGTAGAAAGAATAAAAGCTTAGAATAGAAAAGGACGGTATTCGCACAGAATATCGCCCTTTTTCTATTTAACCACCTATCGTAATCGGAGGGACATCTCCCATGAAGGCAACAATTTCCTTAATAATCCCAAAAATGATTTGAGTTTTCATATTTTTTGTTTATCTTTGCAACCCGTTAGTGATGCAGAAAGCATAAAACTCAAACCATCCTATGACTATAAAAAAGGTAGTATACCTCAACACAATATTCATTATCCTTATCCTCACGATAGCAGGTGTTCTTGTCATTTGGGAAATGACGAGAGAGGTGGCACCCCCATATCTGAAGGACAAGCCCCGACACGTTGTGCCCGCATGGCCAAAGGAAGATATGCTCGCAAATACGGAATTCTCCGATTTCTTCGACGGTATTGATATTTCCGAGCACCAAGGCAGAATCTTCTGGGACTCGCTCAGCATGGCAAAGCATAAGCCAAAGTTCATTTTCGTAAGAGCTTTCGGCAAGGATTCCCGACGCGATCAGACCTACCACTACAACATAGAGATGAGCCGCAAGTACCACATTCCCGTGGGCACATATATATTCTTCACTATGGCTCTGTCTGTCCAAAGCCAGTTCAACGACTTTCTTGAAATAGTTGATATGCCATTGCAGGATTTGCGCCCGGTAATCGATGTAGAGTCGCTAAGCACCACCCCATATAATATTGTCCACCTCAAGGACAGCGTACTGCGTCTCGCCCAACTTATTGAGGAAGAAATAGGTACAAAGCCTATCATCTACAGCAATCAGGGATATTACAAGAAACACCTCGCCCCCACTTTCAACGACTACCCCCTCTGGATAGCCCATTACTCACACGAACCCGACCATCCCGAAATACGCCCTATCATGTGGCAACGCTCGGAAAGAGGTCACGTACAAGGCATCTGGACATACGTTGATCTCGACAACTTCATCAACGGGGCAAACCTCAGCTCTATTATGCTACCCAAAAAAGAAAGATAACGTGAGTTCTACGAAAAGCCCCGAACGTCGAAAAGGTCGGCAGCCGATAACGCCCCGAAGGGGCAAAAGCAATTAGCCCAGGGCAACGCCCTGTGGGGAATCAGGAGCATAGCTAACGCCCTGTAAGGGCAAAAGCATATAATAAGTGAGTTCTACGAAAAGCGCCGAAGGTGCGCCACCTAAAAGGGCGGTTCGTAAGAGCCGTTATATAGACATTAATATAGGGTGTGAGGTCTGAAGGACCGACACTTATTATATATAACAGGTGTCGCACCTACGGCGCTCACTAAAAAACATCAGCATAGGTAGCACTTACGTACTACCCTATTAGGTGACGCACCTACGGTGCTCGCAACCTCTGCGCTCTGAAAAAACAACCACAGATATTCGGGATTGTAGAAATTTCAATCACGAGCGTAAGCGAGATTATCCCTTTAATCTGTGCTATCTGTGTTCGTAAAAAAATAAAAACTCTGCGCCTTCGCGTCTCTGCGCTCTGAAAAAACAACCACAGATATTCGGGATTTTCGGGATATTAATCACGAGCGCAAGCGAGATCATCCCTTTAATCTGTGCTATCTGTGGTTAAAAATAAAAACTCTGCGCCTTCGCGTCTTTGCGTTCTAAAAAACATTTATGACAAGTTTTTCGCAAGGCTCATCAGGCAAAAGCATATAATAAGAAATTGTTAATCATAAAAATATCAGAAATATGAAAAAGTTTTTATCATTAGTAATCATTGTTGCAGTCGTTTTGGTTGCAATCGTCACTTGCCCTGACAAGCAGGCACATCAGGATGCTATCACGGCAGAAATGAATGGCGCTATCGATTCAGCTATCAAGGACAAAGTGGGATTAGGCGACTCGGATTTAGGAAAAAGCATTTCAAAAATCACATCCAAGCTGACCACAACAGTACTTGGAGCAGCTTTCGAAACGGCTGTGACCGTTGACAACTATTTCGTATTCAGCGTTGGTAAAATTGATATTGACGACAAGCCAAAGACCGTATCAGTCGGTCTCTTCGGCCACGTCTTCACCACTTTCGATGCTGACGACCTCAAATCCTCATTACATCTATAGTAATCAATGAAGCATTTCTTCGCTTATACGCAAAAAGTTCGCACTTTTACGCAGAAAAAAGCTTTTTTCGAAAGTTTTTCTTAAAAAAACGAGAAAAAAATTTGGTAGTTTCACGAAAAGTTACTACCTTTGCATCGCAATTCAGAAATCACTCAACTGATGCACTTCGAAAGAAGTTTTGGAGAGATGGCAGAGTGGTCGATTGCATCGGTCTTGAAAACCGACGTACTGAGAGGTACCGGGGGTTCGAATCCCTCTCTCTCCGCCGTTACAATGTCGTAACTTGCTGGTTATCAGTTTGTTACGACATTTTTCTTTTCTCTTAAAACCCAAAATCAGACCCATAAGTATCTGAAAAAAACGAAGATACAAGAAAAACTAATTCTTAAAGTTTCCTAATGTCTGCGAAGGATTCCTGTTATAATTATGTTTTAAAAGCATCTTTTCTTGCAAGATTACAGGTCTTTTAGCGGGTCTAAGTCTTGTCAGAAGAGATAAAAAGACATACTCTTCCTGTTACTTAGATACCAAAAGAGTAGTCTCTTGCATGGCTAATCATCTTGTTCTTGGGATGTTTATTGCTATTAAACACCTATTGACGGTATTTTTTGAAAATAATCATATAATCTGTGCTGATATTTGAAAAAAATAACTAACTTTGCAATCACTTGACGGTAATCTGTTTCGACATTACAACGCATAGCGTTAACGAGTGCCGAAACATGATACAAGGGAACTCCGATGAAAGTTCGGGACTGTGCCTGCAGCTGTAATCCTCATGTCTTCTTTTGAAGCTAAAGGACAAGGAATTATGCCACTGTCGAATTGGCGGGAAGGCTCCTTCGTCTGGGGAAAGTCAGAATACCTGCCGTGGAAGTCTTGTTGAGGTCTGCTCGCCCCAGGGTTAGGACGAAAGCCTCGGCCAAGTGGCCATAAAAGTGTATTCTCAAAGGTCTAAGGCTTATGACCTTTGATTTATGACTTTTGCCCTTTGACCTTCGACTTTTGCCCCTTGACTTTTGACCTTCGACCTTAGACTTTCGACCCTTTGAACAGGAATTACACTAAGCGCCGAGTTATGTACCATATCAGATTAGTTTCACTTTTCTCATTATTCATACCATTGCTATGCTGCGGAGCCACTCTGCAGCCAGATTCTGTCGTGACCGAAAAGAAGAAGGTGAAGCAAGATGCCATATATAAGGAGAAAGAACTCAGCGATGTGAGTGTAGTGGGAAAAGACCGCACTCAAAGGCTTCGTGAAGGGGCTTTCAGCGTCAATGCCGTCAACATAGGCGATAAGGTTAACTCTATCAACGACATCACCGACATCATAAACCGTACTGCCGGGGTGAAGGTACGCACTCAGGGCGGTATGGGTTCGGATTTCGACCTTAGCGTGAATGGTCTCTCGGGCAATTCCATCAGATACTTCATCGACGGTGTGCCTCTTGAGACAAAGGGCGCAGGCATGAAGTTTTCCGATATCCCCATAAACCTTATCCAGCGCATTGAGATTTATAAAGGCGTGGTGCCGTCATCGTTCGGTATTGATGCCCTTGGCGGTGCCGTGAACATAGTCACAAAAGCCTCATCGCCCAACACCTCTACGCCCCCACCCTACCTCGACGCCTCGTATAGCATCGGAGCTTTTGGCACACATCAGCTGAATGTCAATGGGCAGTATGTTCTTCCAAAGACAAAACTTATTCTGCGCCCTGTGATAGCCTACAACCACTCGAAGAACAACTACACGATGAAGGAAGTGGAGGTATGGGACGAGGAGTCGCGCAAGTACCTTCCAACAGAGCGTAAGCGTTTCCACGATGGCTACACATCCTTCCTCGCACAATTTGAGGCAGGCTTTACGAATATGCCGTGGGCAGATGCCGCTTTCATAACCGCATCGTTTTCGCAGATGCATAAGGAGTTGCAGACAGGTGCCACGCAGAGCCGTGTGTATGGCATGGCTGAACGCGAGAGCAAGGCATGGAACATAGCGGCAAGGTATGTGAAGAGGAATTTCATCTTGCCAAAACTCGACGTGAAATTCTCTGCCTCGCACACATGGGACAACTCCATAACCACAGATACATGTTTCCGCAAATACGACTGGAACGGCAATTTCATCAAGTCGTCACGCAGCGAGATAACATCGCGCGAGCGTTCTCGAAGGCATTACGGACGTCCGTTGACCAATGTTCTGCTGAATCTCGGCTACACCTTCAACGACAATCATCAGCTTGACTTCAACTACTCCCTGAACCGCATAGGCAACAAGCAGTGGGATGATGTATCAGAGATATTCATACCATCAAACGATGTCCTTGCAAAGCATATTCTCGCCCTTACATACAATCAGCTCCTTATAGATGACAGGATGAAGAATACGTTCTTCATAAAGGACTACGTGAACCATCTCAGCGTGGAGCAGACCTATATCCCAAGTGTCACTAATTCAAGGGACGTGATGGGCAGCAATACCAACAGCTATATGGGCGCAGGCGCAGCCATGAGCTTCGAGATATGGAGAGCATTAGGTGTCAAGATGTCATACGAGCGTAGCGTGCGCCTCCCTCTTTCACGCGAATTGCTTGGCAACGCCTCAACCATCTACCCTAACCTCGCTCTCCGTCCTGAGGAAAGCAACAACTGGAATGCGGGCATCTACGGCACTATACACCTTGGTAATGCCCACTCACTTGAATACGACGTGAACGGTTTCATACGCGATGTGGACAACTACATACAGCCTACCATCTCCGAGAAAGAAGGCATGATACAATATGGTAATCTCGATGCTATCAACGTAAAGGGCTTTGAAACCGAACTGCGATACATCTGGCGCAACCGAATGCATGCCACCGGCAACATAAGCTGGCAGAACGCACGCGACCGTATGCAACTGAAATCAGACGGCAAGCCTTCAGCCACCTATAACAACCGTGTGCCTAACCGTCCGTGGCTCTATGCCAACCTCAACCTTGACTACGAGTTTCATAATATCCTGTCAAGAAACGACCGCTTAACGCTATCAGCGGCTTACCAGTGGGTGCATTGGTACTTCCTAACATGGGAGGCTTACGGATATGCCGAGACAAAGGCGCGAATACCCCGACAGAACATCTTCGATGCAACGGCAACCTATTCTTTCCACAACGGCCGCTATAACATCACCCTCGGATGCAACAACCTGTTCGACCATCTGGCATACGATAACTACAAGCTCCAGAAGCCCGGAAGGTATGTGTATGCAAAGTTCAGATTATTCTTACAATAAAAATCATAATTCTAACTACAAAAAGCTTATGAAGAAACTATTACTCTCGGTCATGGCTATGCTTTGCGTGGTCATGGCAAAAGCAGACGAAACGGCAGCCAACGCCATACTGGTGTGGGTTGACGGTTCATCTACCTGCTACCAGCTTGAAAGTATGCCACAGGTGACATACAGTGAGGGTGCGGCGGTACTTACTCTTCAGGGTAAGTCAACCCCGGAACTGACGCTTCCACTCGAAGGCGGAGCAAAGTTGGAAATCACCTATGGCGTGTATAAGGAGACTACTGCCATAGAGGAAATCGAGGTTGAGACTCCACAGGACACAACACCCGACAACGTGCGCCGCGTAGGTAAGTATATCTCCGGCGGAAAGCTCATTATCGTTCGCGACGGCCATCAGTATGACGTAAGCGGAAAGTTAATCAAGTAAGTATCACCTTCAATCAGACAAACAATGAAAAAGATATTATTTTCTATAGCAGCACTCATAGCAAGTGCAAACATCAGCGCACAGACAGTACAGCTCTTCAAGGGCGAAACATTGGTAAAGGAATATACCCAGGACGAAGTTGACCGCGTGGTATTCAAGGAGGCACAGGAAATCGTCAACCCTATCGACGAGTCCAAGTACCACTACGACCTCTACCTCACCGTGGGCAAGCATGGCGGCATGAGTTCAAAGAACACAACACTTGTGCGCAGCATCGACGGTCTTGATGCAGGCAAGGGCGTTATCACCATCACAGGCATCGGCACAGAGCTTGGCGAATACACCATGGAGTCAATCTCAAAGGATGGCTACTACTATCAGATTCCGTCAAGTGCCGACCGCTTCACCAAGTATCAGATCAAGGACAACACCGTGAAAGTCGTTCAGGAGCAGCCTTTCAAGGAGAACACCTTCAAGCCAAGAAACTACACTCACGCATGGCTCAACGACAATACTCTTCTCCTTATGTCATCTGACGGCGAGAACAAGAAGGTTATCTGGACAAAGCTGAACACCGACGATATGACAATCCTCAGCGAGGGTTCTTTCGAAGTGCCTATCGATGAGGGCTTCAGCACCATCACCACATCAGGTCTCCTTGCCTATCGCGCAGCCGATAACAAACTCTTCTACACCTACCACAGCAAAACTGTAGTTGGCAAGAAATCAACAAGTGCAGAGAAGTTCCACCTTGTTGCCATCAACGCAGCCGACATGAGCATAGAGGCTAACAACCTCAGCTTCGAGAAAGCAGAGGAGGCTGGTAGTGCCTATGGTGAGCTGATGCAGAACTTCACCATGTTCGACAAGGCCGGCAACCTCTATTTCGCTGCCTTCCAGACTGTTGGCGAAGTTGAGCAGGGCCGCCTCTATCGCATCAAACCGGGCGAACTGAACTTCGACCCATCATACAACGGCTTCACCAACACCGACGGCAAGCTACTCACCGTGCAGTATATCGGCAACGGCAAGGCATTCGTTTACAGCCGCACCGACTCTGAGGGAACAGCAATCGACAGCTACTCTCATTACTATTCAGTAATCGACCTGAAGAACTGCACAAGCACACGCCTCACCTACAACGGCAAGCAGCTTCCATACAGCGGTGGCCGTTTCTCTCAGCGCTCAGTAGTAGTCAACGGAAAGGTTTATTTCGGCATCAACGCCAAGGACGAGACAAACTCTCAGATTTACATCTACAATGCCCTCACAGGCGAGGTGACAAAGGGTGCCGAGGTTGACGGTTCACATTTCTTCGATATGATCCGCGTAATCAAGAACTGATAGCGATTTCCGTAACACTGATATAAAATGCAAAGACGCGAAGGCGCAGAGATTATCTCTATGCCTTCGCGTTAATGTTGTGTCCGCAAGAAATCCGACTTGTATAGTTCCTACAACTGCCAAGACAAGTTCATATATACATTCCTGCCTTTCTGCGGTATGTCGCACCAGTTAGAATTAGGTGGTAGAGGAACACAGAAGTTACGAGATTTGTCCACTGACCACAGGGAAGTAAAGAAACGACTTGTTTTAGCTTGGTGAGCTTGCGAAGAACTTACTTTAGCTTGGTAAGCCATAGGCGAACACTTGTCAATTCATGAGGGGGATGGGTAACGCATAGGATAATTGCAGAAGTTAAATGAATTAAAATAATCGAGTGAAAGTAGCGAAGTATCAGAAATTATTTCCAAGTTTCCTTTTTCTTAAAGCCCTCTCCATCCTCCCCAAGGACCTTTATATCTCCGATGTAGGAAACGGATTTACAACGGTTTTACAACGGACTTGCTTAGTGACCACCCACCTTCGTCTTTTGACCTTTGACCTTCGTCTTTCGTCTTTTGACTGATTCGCAATGCAAAGTTATAACGCTTTTTCTTCTATACAAAAATTTTGCCTGCTTCTTTTGCGTTAAACAATTTGAAATATTTGTTATTAATCAGTAAGCCAATTTGTTACGTGCTTTTATATGTAAATTGCGATTGACATTTGTTTACAAAATACACCAATACACCATTACCCCTTTTTTTTGACAGACACCCTCACACTGAGTTAAAGCACCAGAGGTGTGTTTATATTGAAATTATACGTCAAACTCACCAAGCTAAAGCGAGTGATAATTTGAGAAAAAAATAGCAGAGCCCCTAACGGAGACTCTGCTTAATGTCTTCTAACAAGTCTTCACCGGCTTCAAGTCCGATGCTGAGACGCACGGTGGTGTCAGGAACTGACATCTCCGCACATTGCTCGGGAGTGAAGAGACCGAAGATAGTAGAGGCAGGATGAATGGCAAGTGACTTGCGGTCGAAGAGATTTGTTGCCCTTCGGATTATCTGCAACTTGTCGATGAACGCGAAGGCGGCTTCCTTGTCGGCAAGGTCGATGGTGAAGACGGCACCGGGTAATGGTCCGAACTGCGCCTTCGACAACTCATAGAAAGGGTTGTCTGCCAAACCTGTATAGTTCACGCGCTTTATCTCAGGCAGTTGCCTACACTGTTCTGCAAGCCATAGCGCGGTTCCTGCCTGACGATGGAAACGGATATCGAGGGTATCGAGACCGAGAGTTTCCATATATGCCGCCTGAGGAGTCATCACCCCACCGAGATTGGTTATCAGCTCAGTCTTCACACGCGCCGTAAATGCCAGTTTCTTGCCAACACGCTTGCATCGTGCCTGTAAAGCAGGGGAAGGAGCCTGAGACCAATCGAATTTACCGTAGTCGATGAGAAGTCCGCCAAGTCCGGTGCCTCCGCCGGAGATATACTTTGTGCTTGACACCACCTCTATATCCACACCGAAGTCAACGGCTCGGAAAACAGAGAATGGAACAATAGTAGTATCGGCAATAAGAGGCACGCCAGCCTTGTGGGCAATGTCAGCCAACTTGCGGATATCTGCAACGAACAACTGCGGATTAGTGATAATCTCAAAGAAGAGGGCGCAGGTCTTGTCGTCAATCTGAGCCTCAACCTCCTCGGGCTTTGTGAAATCCACAAAACGTGCCTCAACGCCGAAAGTGCCCAGTGTATCGCGAATAAGTGAGACGCTGTTGCCGAAGAGATGCTTCGATGCCACTATGTTCAGCCCAGCCGCGCTTACGGCAGTCAAGGCATAGTGAATAGCAGTCATTCCGGTATTGAGCGCCGTCACACTCACAGCCCCAGTCAGTTTCCTTACACGCTCCTCAAGATAGGTAGTGGTAGGATTGGCAATGCGGGCATACGATGGGGCCATGGAACGACCGCAAAATGCGTCGCCCATGGCCTTTGCAGACTCAAACTCAAACGCTGCCGTGTAATATACAGGCATCGAAAGTGCACCGTATGTATCAGGTTTCTGATACTTTGTTGTCAAAATTTTCGTTTCGTACTGCATCGTGTTTTTGTTTTGGGTGTTGGGTGTTAGGTGTTGGGTGATGGTGGTTTGGGGTTAGAGGTTAGTGGGTATTGAACGCAGAGTCGCAAAGTCGCAAAGAAAATAAACTCTGTGTCTTTGCGTCTTAGCGTTTGAAATACGCCAACACCTATCACCTAACACCCATCACCTATTTACCTATTTACCTGTCACCTATGATCTTCTTGACCGCAATGACGAGTTTATCCACATCCTCGCGTGTGTTATAGAGGGCGAACGTTGGACGGACGCTCATCTCGTAACCGAGAGCGCGAAGTGCCGGTTGTGCGCAGTGGTGACCTGCACGTACTGCAATACCTTCCTTGTCAAGCAATGTGCCTACTTCCGGAACAGGGATTCCGTCGAGGACAAAGCTCACCACCGAAACGCGATTCTTAGGATTGCCTAAAAGAGTCAAACCTGGAATCTGTGCAAGCTGCTCTCGCGCATACTCCGTAAGCTGATGCTCGTGGTGCTCGATGTTACGGATTCCCAGATGGCTCACGTAGTCGAGAGCAGCACCGAGTCCGATGGCATCGGCAACATTAGGCGTACCAGCCTCGAAGCGTGCTGGCGGATTATTATACTCGGTATGCTCAATGGTCACGTCCTTGATCATATTGCCACCACCCTGCCATGGCTGCATCTTGTCGAGCAGGGCCTTGCGTCCATATACCGCTCCGATACCGTTTGGACCGTAGATCTTATGTCCGCTGAACACGAAGAAATCAGCGCCAAGCGCCTGCACATCAACAGGAGTGTGGGCGATGGACTGCGCACCGTCAATCAAAACAGGAATCTGATGAGAGTGTGCGATGTCGATGATACGCTGTACATCGTTGATTGTGCCGAACGTGTTGTTCACATGACCGACAGAGACGAATCGTGTGCGAGGTGTGATGATACGCTCGAACTCAGCGAGGTCGAGATCACCGTTCTTATCTGTAGGAATTGCGTGCAATGTAGCGCCACGTTCCTGACAGATGCGCTGCCAAGGTACGATGTTGGCATGGTGGTCGAGTTCTGAGACGATGACGTCATCGCCCGGGGTGAGATACTGTCTGCCGTAGGTCTGTGCCACGAGATTAATACCCTCGGTAGTACCACGCACGAAGATAATCTCCTCGCTTGATGCTGCATTGATAAAATGCTGTACCTTCTCACGAGCCTCCTCGTAAGCATCCGTAGCACGAGCTGCAAGAGTATGCGCTCCGCGATGTATATTGGAGTTATATGTGCGGTAGTATTCCGAAATCTTATCTATTACCTGATTAGGCTTCTGCGTAGTGGCACCGTTGTCGAGCCACACGAGGTCATGGCCGTTCACCTTCTGATTGAGCACGGGGAAGTCGCGCTTTATCTGCTCAGAGTTCAGTGTGTCTGACTCCTCATAGTGCAGGTCGCGCAATTTCTGTGTCTCAGGGATGCCGATGCCGAAACCGTCGTCCTTCGGAAGCGTATGCTGTGAACCGGTTTGCAATGGTACCAGTTCGAACGGAAGTGACAATGCCGCAAGGTTCAGGACCTCATCGGGCACAACTTCCTTCCGCGCAGCCTGCAACTCCTCCGGGCAATACTTCTGCGCTACCTCTCGGAGCAGCTCAAAGCCAGGATCAGCGATGCTATAGCCTTCTATGTTTTGTAAATTTATCATTATTCTTTAGAGGTTAGGGGTTAGAGTTTAGAGGTTAAGGTTATGGGGATAGAGGGAGATAGTGCTCAAAACACTAACCTCTAACCCCTAACCTCTAAACTGATATCAATTACTTCTCCACCTTGTTGCGGTGCTGATAGTCATGATAGTAACCTACCTCTACATTCTCAAGCACGGCAATAGCATCATCGGTGAGAGATGCAAGAGAGAAGTACTTTGTGAGCAAGTAAGATGCAACGCCGAACTTGTCAAGTCCCATGAGACGTGCTGAGAGTGATGGTGCAATCTCGCCAGGAATACCACTCTGGTGAAGACCTACAACACCCTGATTCTTCTCACCTACGCGAACGAGGATGATCTTGGTAGTTCCAACGCCACGGCCTGTGAGATACTGGCCCTCTACCTCTACCTTGTCAGAAGGAATCAATGGAACGCCACGCCAAAGGATTACCTTTGTGCCGAAGAGATCGGTTGTTACAGGTGGCACGCCGCGCCATGTGCACTCACGCTCGAAAGCTGCGATAGCTCTTGGATGAGCGATGAAGAATGCAGGCTCCTTCCATACCAATGAGAGCAACTCGTCGAGGTCGTCAGGTGTAGGACTGCCGTAGCGTGTGCTGATGCGGTATGCTGGGTTGGCTGCTGCCAAAAGACCGAACTGCTTGTTGTTGATAAGCTCCCACTCCTGACGCTCCTTGATGCTCTCGATAGAGAGACGGAGCTGCTCCTCCAACTGGTTGTAAGGGTTGTTGTAGAGATCGCTTACACGGGTATGTACACGAACAACTGTCTGGAGAGTGTTAAGAGAATACTCTGTTGGATTCTCCTCATAGTCGATATATGTCTCAGGAATGATATTGTCCTCTTCATGACCGCTAACCAAGTCGATATGCTTCTCACCGTTGTCGTTTACAGATGCCTTCAGGCGCAACTGCTTGTCAACAGCCTTGTTGAATGTCTCGCGGAAATCAGGAACCTCCTTGATGAACTTAACAAGTTCCTTCAGCTTCAAGCCGAGGAATACGGTTGGGGTAATAGCACGTACGCTTACTGTTGACTCCTGCTCGTCGAGAAGGTCAGCCTCACCAAAATACTCGCCATCACCCAAAAGAGCGATCCGTAAATCCTCGCCGTGAGAGCCCTTGCTGATAACCTCAGCCTGACCGCTTGCCACGATGAAGAAACGCTGCTTATCCTTACCTTCCTCTACAAAGAGCTGGTCAACATCAACCTCCTTAGCCTCGAAAGAGCTAACAAGACGGTTGAGAATCTCATCATCGAATTCAGAGAAAAGAGGTATTGACTTGAGGTTCTTTGCAGTAAACGATGGCACGCCATTCACATACTGGATAGGAAGGCGGTCGTTCTTACGCAACTCTACCTTAGTACGGTTAACACGGAAAGTACCGCCGCTCACCTGTACCCAAGGAAGGAGTTTCAACAAAAGTCTAGGAGTGATTGAGCCCATCTGAGGGGCTGTCTTGGCGGTTGTAGCCAGTTTCCTGGCTGTTGCAGTCGTTACGCTGCGCTGTAAATTAGAATCTGCCATAATTTTTTTTCGTTTGAGTTTTTTTATTGTTAATAAACTATTTCTGAATAGTTACCTTGTATGTGGCGCCTTCTACGTGTTCAACGGAAAGCACATTATATCCTTGATCTGTAGCATTGCGAGGCACGTTGTCAAGTGGTTCACCTTCAGAGAGAAGAACCTCCAATACATCGCCATCCTGAAGCTTTGAAAGCTCAATCTTTGTCTTGACGAATGTCATAGGGCAATGCTCCTTTGTTATATCTAATATCTTTGTAGCCATAAGCCTAACCAAGCCTTCCCAAATAGAGCCTAACCAAGCCTTCCCAAAGGGAAGGATGTTTTATAGTATAATCCATATAGGAAGGACTATTTTTAAAAATTTAATTTATTTTTGATTTGATATACTATCTACTCCCCCTTGAGGGGGTAAGGGGGGAGGAGCCCTCCCTTTGGGAGGGACTGGGTGGGCTTTAAATAAACAACGTCTGTCCGTCCTCTGACAACTTAAGGAATGAGGCCACGCCGAGCACATCTTTTACCTCGGGTATAAAATCCTCCTTCTTGAGACCAAGCACGTGCATAGCCATCTCACATGCGTAGAAGTTGATTCCCAAGACTTTAGCAGCCTCAACAAGTTCCTCAAGAGTAGCTACATTTTTCTTACGCATCAGGTAGCGGAAAATCTTTGGTCCTGCACCGAGGAAGTTAAAACGACTGGTAGGCGTAACCTTAAGTCCACCCATCATAAATCCGAAGATTTTGGTAAGCCAGTTGCCACCCGTAAACGAGCGTCCCTGCTTACGTTTGATAGCATCAAGCCCCCAGAAGGTGAAGAATATATTCACCTCATAGCCGACAGCCGCCGCGCCCGTACCTAATGTAAATACAGCCGTAAGCTTGTCGAAATCACCACTAAAGGCGATGATGCTTAGTTTCTTATTTTCTGCCATAATTTATTGAGTTTGAGTCCTTTTTGCTTGTGGCTAAAGTCTAAGGACTAAGGTCTAAAGACTTGTGGGTTTATGGTTGAAGACCTTTGACTTTTGACCTTTGACTTTTGCCTAAATTCTGAGTGCAAAATTACTTCTTTCTGCTGAATGAGACAATCCCACGGGGATGGTAAATCGCATACCACGATTATGGTATGCAGAATACCACAAAAGCACTATTGTATGAGTGCGGATTTCGCAGTAATTTTGCACACAGAAAATCAGACACTCAAACTCAATAATATTATGGCAAAGATTTATGTAAATGGAGAAGCGCAGGAAGTTAGCCTGCCACTCAACGTTAGTGAACTAATCAAGCAGAACAATGTGCTGCAACCCGAGATGGTCAGCGTACAGGTGAACGAGGAGTTTGCCGAGCGCGAAGACTGGGAAAGTATTGTATTGAAAGAAGGCGACAAGGTCGATTTCCTCTATTTCATGGGAGGCGGTAGCCTATAAAAGTAATGTTCAGGTCTAAGGACCAAGGACTTTGTTGGGAATAAAGTTGGAAAGAATAAGGAATAAGGTTTGATACAAATAACCCCTAATCCTTAATCCATCAACCTTCATCCTTTGACCTTTGACTTTTGTCTTTTGACTAAAAAATTATCACTATGATTGATTTTACAGAAGAACAGATACAGCGTTATTCACGACACATCCTATTGCAGGATGTGGGCGTAGAAGGTCAGGAGAAGATAATGAACGCACGCGTACTTGTTGTAGGCGCAGGCGGTCTTGGTGCTCCTGTTTCTCTCTACCTTGCCGCAGCCGGAATAGGAACAATAGGTATTGTAGATGCCGACGTGGTGGATTTGAGCAACTTACAGCGTCAGGTAATCCATTTCACAAAAGATGTGGGCATAGCAAAGGTAGAGAGCGCAAAGGAGAAAATCCAGGCTATCAATCCTGATGTTAAGGTTGAAACCTATCAAGAGTTCCTCGACTCTTCAAATGCCCTCGATATAATAAAGGAGTATGACTTCATTGTTGACGGAACTGATAATTTCCCTGTGAAATTCCTCATCAACGATGCGTGCGTAATGGCAGGAAAGCCGTTCTCTCATGGAGGCATACTGCGTTTCAACGGTCAGACATTCACCCATCTTCCGGGTACAGCTTGCTACCGTTGTATGTTCAAGGAACCACCTCCAGCAGGAGCCGTTCCAACTTGTTCACAGGCAGGTGTGTTAGGTGCCATTGCCGGTATGCTCGGAACTATTCAAGCAGCCGAGACTCTGAAATACTTCACAGGAGTCGGCGAACTTTTGACCAACCGCCTTCTCACCTTCGATGCTAAGACTATGCAGTTCCGCACCATCAATGTGAAGCATAGCGACTCTTGTCTCATCTGTGGCAGCCACCCTACTATCGACCATCTGATAGACTACGAACAGGCTGCTTGCGATCTCAAAAACCACTAATTTCGGGAGTTTATAAGACAAAAACAATAAAAAACTAAGAGGAGCATTATCGGCTTTCTCTTGTTTTTAACCTTCAAGTTTTTGTAATATTTAAGGTCTTGCAAGTTTGTTATTGCCTGGAAGACAACACCATGAGTAACCGAGGTGCATACTCGACGAAGGAGAGGATGCCCTAGGATATAGAATCTCCATCAACTAATCAGCCTGGAAGGCTGTACCTGATTGGCGATGTACTGCCCTCCAGGCAGTAGTTGGGGAATTGGCACTTTATCCCCGCACATCCTCGTTTCACTCGTATGTACGGGGTTACGAATAGTACTGTCTTCCAGACAGTTTTGTACTTGCGAAACTTAAAGTTATATCTTTACAAGCGAAACTTAAATTATGAAAATTCCACTTAATATTATCGATGAGCTGATTGCTCAGGCCCGACAGGATGCACCAAACGAAACGTGCGGGTATCTGTTGGGAACAGAGAACGGCGATTCTGAAGCGGAGGTGACGGAGCATTATTGGATGGAGAATATCGACCACTCGCCAGAGCACTTTTCATTCTCACCAAAAGATCAGTTTGCCGCACTAAGATATGCACGCGAGAAAGGCTTGAAGATACTCGCCAACTGGCATAGTCATCCCGCATCGCCCTCTCGCCCATCGCAAGAAGACTTGCGACTTGCCAACGACCCAACCATCCGATATGCCATTCTCTCTCTCCATGAAGGCGTTCATCTCAATTCCTTCACGATTCTGAATGGCGAAGTCGTGGATAAAGAAGTGCATCTTTAAGAAATGCCATGTTTATTTTATTATATGTTTACAAAAGAAATCGTCAGTAGAACTCGCTTCTTACTGACGATTTTTTATATCCAACGTTACGAAGGCCAAGAATGATACCTACTTATCAACATAATCCCATCAACAATCATAGTTCTGTAAGGACGGCATAGTTCCAAAAGAACAATTCTACTTTTCCAAAGCGAAAGGTAGGGGCTATTTCTGTCGTACTTCCGATGTAACTACATAATTTGTCCATAGGTTCTCCATAGATACTCCATCGAAACTATGGAGTATCTATGGAGTATCTATGGAGCATCTATGGAGTATCTTCTAAGGAAGAACTGACCTAAAGGATAGAAAAATCCCCTTCTCTCAGCACTAAAGACAAATATAAGGAGAGTAATATGGGATTTGCATCGGAGTTACATAGGAATTACTACGAAGGAACAATAGGGCAAAGTCTCCCTATGCAGGGAGCTTTAGAGGGGCTAAAATTGGCTATTCTTTCAGCCGCCGAACTAAAGTTTCCCACACCGCCAAGAAATTCACAAGTTATTGATGGCGATGTGGGAATGGACTTATTACTAACTCCAATTCTCACTTTCTTTGTATCAAGCGAGATAAAGAAGAAAACAAAGAGTAGAAACTCAGAAATACCGATTGTACAATGGTAAACAATACTATATACCTACCTAGGTCAGGAAATCCTGTATTATAAATCTTTTTATAAAAAGAATTAAGTTCACACAGAGGCTGGACGGATTCACTCATTGTATTATCAATTATAAAACCAATAAAAATACATATAATAAGATCCACAATCCATATTTTATATTTCTTCCATAGTATAAAATACCTTGCAAGAAATATTGTTACGAAACTCTGTATTAGTATTCCTCCCAAAACAAAAGCATCATATTCACTTATAGGTTCTGAACGCGAATTCATTAACAAAAATAATGTTAACGGATTAAGTGCATTATCTTGTGTATTGACACTAAAGTGAATGTGTATGACTGATAGTAATAACACTAATAGTATTTTGCCAAATTGTTTCATTCTGTCTTAACAAATTGTCCGTTGCGATAGACATAATGTCCTTCTGGTAAACTGTTTATATATTGTAGAAAGTCACCTATGCTGTGCCCATCATCTTTATCTGTGCTAGTTTCCATATAATTAACAGGTCCCTTTTCGCTTTTACTTCCAGCAACAATATCATTCTGATGTGAATACTGGAATGTCTCAACTCCATCTATTGCAGTCAAAGATGAAGATTGAAAAGGAGCAAAATCATATTCGTCAATACTAAGACCTTGACATAATTCTGGATGCGTTTTTACATATTCAAGAATTGCCTTTACTAAGCCTTTTGCATATGCAGCTCCCATACTATGAGAAACTATTCTCAATTTTTCAATAATTCTTCCATTTTTATCTCTAGCTAAATCTTGGATTATTCTAGAAGCATTTATTTTGCCTTTTATCCAACCCATATTTTCTCTGACATTATAGCCATAATCCAACCACACCATAGCTGCTCCCCCAAGGGCCCCATCATAATATCGGTGTCGTTGATTGAAGTCGCCAAAATGTCTCATAAATTTTTGATCGAAACCTCCCCAATATGAAGGCACTCCACCTTCATATCCATTATGCATTCCATTAATAAATATACATAAATTCCCATCTGGATCAATCGCATTCACAGGATTATTTACACAATACGCATACGGACTTGTGCTATAGTACTTCTCGCACAGCGGATCCATACTTGTAAACTGGCAGATGACTGGATCATACTGACGTGCAGAATAATCGTACAGATCAAGTCCATGCATACGGTCAAGTTCCTTGCCGTTGTACTTGTGAGTCTGTACGTCATTAGAATTGGTCACGTCATTCATGACGCCACCGAAAGCATAGTAGTTGTTGACCTGTTCCTTCGTACCGTTTGCCTTGAACACGGAACGGATATTTCCGAGGTGATCCTTTGCGAAGTAATGGTAGTTACAGTGTCCGCTTCTGTCACAGTCAAGATAGCCGTTGGCAAAATAGTATTTGCCCGCGTCAAGCGTGTTGGAGAATTCGAACCCTCCAATATAGAGCGTTGAATCGACATTAGAGGTCTCGGCATTTGTCAATGTATGCGTACCAGAGAAAGACAATCCTTTTACGGCAGTTCTATGGATGACTTTCAGTTTCCTACCGTCGGATGTATATACATACTCTGTTACGTGTCCGTCCTTGAACTGGATTCTTGTTGGTTGTCCGTTCATGTCATACTGTATTGATGTAATGCCTTTATTCTTGTCGCTGGAGATAGAGCCACACGCATCGTAACTGTAATCATTCCCATTCTTTACGTCCTTGAATTCCGATGTGCCATAGACAATGCTGTTCTTCCCCTTATCTGTAACAGAAAGAAGACGGTTGCCCGAATAACTATATGAAAGATTGTCAATGATTTCTGCTCCAGTGTTGTATTTACCGTAGCGGGTCAGGCTTGTGATGGATCCATTCTCATCGTAAGAAAAAGTTTCGGAATAGTTCAAGGTTGGTGTGCTTGATAAATTCTCACCTTCCTTATACTCGGTTGAAACCAATCTGTTCAATTCATCGTATTTATAGTTAAAGCCCCTTGGCTTAGTATATGAATCTGTAGAATTATAGACAATTGCGCTAATGTTACCATTGTAGCATTTATTTGTCCCATCCTCATATTTCAGCTTTTCCTTGAATACCGGTGATGTTGACATGGAAGAGTTGTAGAAGGAATAATCCTTCAGCCATCCGTGTACGTTGTATGAATATTTCTCATACAATTTGCCTCCGTTGCCAATATCCACACGGGCTATTTGCCCAAGGCTATTATAAGTGTTCTTGAACAATTTGACTGCTGCCGTTGCATCAAGCTGCATAGTGTCACTTAATATAAAATCTGAATTTACGTCATAAGTCAGCTTGTTCTTTATTCTATGAAACTCCTTTCCGTTGTACTTATATATACACGTTTCTGTTAGAGGCTTGTTTGTGAAAGAATAAGTCGTAGAGGTTTCAACACTTGTCTTGTTAGGGTAAGTCTCAATAGACGTAGTACATCTTCCTTTCTTGTCATAATAGAAAACCCTATAGAGCCTTTCTTTCTTAGTAGTTGATACAATCTGGGCCGTGAGAAGAGAAGTGGCACAAACTGTTGTGGTTTTCTTAAGGCCAAACTTTGACACGGCACTTGTAAATGCGGCGTTCTCAAGACACTTATAGCCGTCATAATAGTTTACAACCTCTATCTCTGGACTGGAAATACGATCGCTGAAGGAAGGGTAATATCCCGTGTTGGCTACATTATATTTGCCTGACATATATTTGACCGTCATCATCTTTTGAGATAAGGCCTTAAGTGTGTCCTTACACAATCCCTGGACAACAAGACGGTTCAAACCGTCATACAGATAGAAACGGTAAATTGGGTAAGGTTTCTGGTTACGCATCCTTCCATCCTGCATGAATGCAAGACGACCATGTTTGTCATACCAGAACTTTATTGTCACAGGACCAGGCAGAGTCTTCTCGATGCAACGACCATGTGCGTCGTATTTGTATTTGTAAAGTATTCTTGTATCCTTTTTGGAAGGATTTTGGTATAATGGAGGTATAACGGTTTTGAGCAGTCCTTTCTCATAGACATAATATGTGTCGTTATTGCCATTTCTTCTTTCAAGAATCACATTATCGAAAATATCCTTATAGACCTCAACTGTATTCCCGTCGGCATCCGTTGTTTTGGTGCCTGTTAGAGTTTCTGCATCATAGTACTTGGGGGATTCGTTAGGATTGCCGGAGGATGACAAGGTATATTGCTTGACAGAATTTGTTGCATTGGTGATATATTCCGTCTTTACTCCCTTGCTCGCTGATTTCCATGCTTTACCAGGTGCAGTCTCAAACATTGTTCGACCAATACCATCAAGTTGTCTGTCCAAGTATGCACTCTCACCTTCTCCGTATGTTGAGTTTGATATGGAGTTTACGGAAGCAACATAATCTGGCGAAGTTGTTCCTATAGCAGGCAACCATTCCTTGACTGGTTGTCCCTTGCAATCATATTCTGTCTTGCGATACAAATACTTGAGATTGGTATTCATTCCGCTCTGTACAAGAAGGACGGGAAGACCTATTCCATCATAATACTGAATGGATTTTGCGGTATGATTACCTGTATCATCAAGCTTTGTCACGGTCATGACATAGTTTTTTTTAAATGTTTGAGCATTCGCTACTGAGATGCACAATGATAGCATCGCGAATATTATGCCCAATCTTAGATTATTCATATTTGTCTATTATGTATTAACCATTAGCGGAAACAATTACGCCAATGGGGTGGTTGTTATTTGTTTGTTCGTTAATATTTTGCCAGTATCAACATTCCATATAGATAATGGATGCCATCATTATGGCAATTGCATAGAGCTACTTCCTTTGATATTACCCGAATCATTTCCACCTGCAAACATAAAGAACACATAAGTGTCAGATGGCCATGAACCATAGTTGAACGTAATGCTACCCTTTCCAGAAGAGATGGACTGCTGAGTATATTGTGCTCCAGCTTTTATTCCCTGATTAGATACAATCGTCGAATTTCTGTAAGCCTTGATAGTCGCATTTGACGGTGCATTCTGGTAGTAAACAGTTACGATCTTTTTACTTGTGTCTTTTTTCAGATATATATTACCGCTAAAAGAAGGGAATGGTTCAGGAAGAGTGAGCGTCAGAGTCTTGTAGTCCGTTTTTGTTCCATCAGCTACAAGATAGACATTGTATTCACCGGAAGTAAGATCTGAAACATTTATTGATTTGCTGCCAGAAGAAGCCACTGTCAAAGAAGTAGTCAGTACGGTCTTGTTTGTGCTCTTAGATACAAGTTCAATAGAGGCAGATTTGACAGTACTTGATAGAGTGTAGTTCACACTTACCGTCTTAGTTGACGAATTGAATGTTGCAGATGTTAATCTTGATGCCACATATCTTGTGAAGGTGAAGGTTTGACCTAATGATTTTTGATTTTTCATATTATCTCCATCAATACATAGGAATGCAACATATTTTTCACTTGGCCAATCCTTTGTGTCTCTTGTTACATCAAGTGAAAAACTTCCTTTTCGTGAGTCTGGGATGCTGCTAATCTGCCGTTTCCAGTAAACATTATTTTCTTTTGTACCAACATACCTCAAATCTGATTCCTTATAAATCCTTATGTATGCATTAGATGCAGCTCCAAAGATTTCATAGTCGAACTTGATTGTGTTAGAGGATGGAACCTGCTGTACATTGAGTTTGTATAGGTCTAAATAAACATAAGTTTCATCTTTCTCTTTTTTTACAGAACCTGGATTAGATATTGTAGGCCTGTAATGATAGGAATATGATTGTACTGTCTTCTGAGAATTGTCTTTTACTGATGTTAAACGTGAGAATGAGTCATAGCTATAATATGATTTCAGGGCATTGCCCTTTATTATGCTTGTGACCAGTCCACGATTATTATATATACATGCCTCTATGTTGGTTGGCGAAGTTCCGAACACTTCTGACGAATTGGAAGAGGAAATGACCTTGTCACATGAGGTGGCACTTGCGTTTGCTTTTATGTTAGAAGAGCCATTATCCACTTTGCCAATCAGTTGGTCACGATCGTTCCAAAAATATTTATGGTTAATGTTTAGACCATCAACAGCCTCTTTCGGACGGAATGCTGAGGTGTATGATATGTAAGTCCAAAGTGTATCTTTTACTGATTCATTCGCGCCAAATGCAATCTCGTACTTTGGAGCATATTTGCCATTGAACAAATCGTATACAGTTCTGTTTCCGCCAACCAACTGACCATCTGCATAGTTCTTTACAGAGACAACAGGAAGGAAAAATTGCGATGTAAGATACGAATATGTGCCCGATTCCTGGTTTGGGTATCGGTATTCTGTTTTTTTCACGCTGCTGCCTCTTTTTTCCGTTGTTGAAAGGCATTGTCTGACAATTGCGTTCTTGTTACCGAGAGTTATTGTATAATCGCGTTTGTCGTATTCTGTAATTGTTGCCACTTCTTTTGACTCATAACGTGTGGTTGAATACACCTTGACCACATCATATTTAGGATAAAACATCTTATAGACTCCACCGTATGTATAGGTTCCCTGAGCACTATTTCCTCCAAGTTTAGCTGTGTACCAATACAGATTTGTATTATAGACAAATTTACTTTCTACATCATCGGTACGATAATAGTATCGTGTATAATTCATGCAATGAGTTCTGTTGTCATAGACTGTTACTAATGACAATTTGCCACGTTTGTAGCCACGCTCAGTAAACTCATCGTATGGCGATGGGGTAGATGAGGAATTGATGAATGGTTTCTGATCCATACATGATGACATATTCATATACTCGTATTTTGTATATGAACCATCCATGTTAGTTTCCGTAACTTGCGAATAACCGATATGCGGACCGAATGAGTTGCACAATGGAACAATGGAATTGTAATTTGTGATATGTAGTTTTACATTCCCTGAATTCGGAACCCAGTCAAATTCATGAACAGGCAGAGAATACAATTCTCCACCATAATAGGAGTATGTTTTTGAGGACAGAAGAACTGTCTTTGTACTGTCTTCATAGTTCTTGATGCTCTTTATTCTCAATCCTCCAGCCTCGCCTTTACTATATTTCATTTTGCCTTGTTGCTTGTCAAAGTAATCTGTATAGGAATTCTGTTCGTATGCAAATTCTGACAGGCCTCCAGTCGGGTAGAAAATACGGGTAAGCATTCCAAGCTTTGTTGCAGGAAGATACATTACGCTCCGCACGGCTCCTGCATTATAATATCCCCATTCGTCAGTTGAAATGTGAAGATAATCAGTAGAGAGACTATCTATATTGTTGTAAGAGAATCTATATGAGCCATTCTTGCTACTTCCATTGACAATATCAATAGCAGTCATGAACAATCGTTGTTTCTTTCCTGTAGTATATGTAAACTTATAGTTTTCAATAAGATTACCATTTGAATATATCTCGATATTCTTCAAAGGGCTAATACCCGTAGAAGCCAATGGGTCATTTGCTTTATTAGAGTTTTTATTTTGGTATCGAGTTACCTGCTCCTCGTTACCTTGCAAAAAATAGAAACGATCCTCTACCGTAGATTTAAGAACCTGTTCCTTTAACTTCTCACAATAACCTTCTTTACAGAAATTTGGATAGAAATCTTTTGCAGTAAGAATACGTCCTGTATCCATTGTGAATTTCAACGATTTGTTTGACAATGGCATTGTAATCTTTGATAGATATACAGGTGAGTTAAGACACATTGCATAAGGGAAGTTATACATATTGCGAGGACATGTTTTCCCATTGTAAGTTTCCCATGTATCATTATTTACATAGCTAATTTGAACCATGAACTTGCCTCTTTCATACGTAAACTTATAAAGGGAATTACCGAAACGATCCTTAATTTCTGTCAGATACCAGGCAGATGCTGTTAAAGATTCTCCTTTGTCATATAATGTATTGTCGTCCAATGCACTAAAGAACGGAACGGAATACTCTATAGCTGAGGCTCTGGTTTCATAATCACCGTTAGTCTCTGTATTTGATGATGAGTTGTCACCAAATATATATCTTGTTCCATTATCATCAATCAAAGTAAATCCTTTGATTGTCTTCATCTGCTTATTATTGCGGGAATAATTTAAATATTTAAAATATGGGAGAATATAATTATTCGTGTCGTTTACATCAAATTCAACATGGATATTATCATCAGAATATACTTTCCATTGTCCGTCATCACCATAGAAGAATCGGCCGGATTTCCCCATAAAGTTAAAATAGAAAACATCCGGCTCACAGTCTGTGTCACCCTTTACAATAGAACTGGCAAGTTTGTACATATCCTTATCTTTTATATATGCTTCTACATATTTTTTCAAAGCACCCGGATTCTGGAAATAATTTTTGAATGAAGACGTTGATCTATAGGTGTATTCGTCAACCAGTTTGTTCTTTACACGAGTGATGACACCTCCGACATTAAGAGTCCAGTTATGCCCCGTCCATCCAGGAAGCGAAGTTGCAAGTATGCCCTGTGTGTCATACGATAAACTCACATCCAGATCCACACCTCGTTCAGATGTATGATAAATAGGAATTGACACATTTGCTCTGCCTGTATAGTAATTCATTGGAATATCTCCATATCTTGCAATTGATGATGCATTTGGAGTTGCGATGTAGCATTGAGGAGCAATATTTTTTTCATATCTTTGTACGCTTTGAGCATACAAAAAAACAGGTAATAATCCGCAAAATATGCTTATTAATATTTTCTTCATTATTTTACAAAAAACTTTTCGTTATAGATTTTACCATTTACATTGATGTAGAGAATATATTCGCCTTTTGGCAGATGGGCAATGTCAAATTTCATCTGATACCCTGTTCCGGCAGCTTGCCTTGTGCTGTTTCTCCCAAAGAGAATGCCGCGACTATTGCAGATAAGTGCCAAGATATTAGCGTTCTGGTCAAGTGAATAGTCCAATGTGATGCTGCTTGCTGTTTTGTGGAACTCGTACTTTATTATGTCAACATTCATATTTTGGGCAAGGATATCTTCTTTTTGAATCTTTTCGTTTGCCTCGTCTTTAACCAGGGCGATGCCCTCATTGTCGTAATAGTAGGCTTTTTGAATACAAGACACAGGCTGCATGTTATCATAGAATGATATTGACGATGTCTCATACATCGGATAACGATAACCGCGCACGTACCAAGCATAATGATCTTCTATCTCCTGTTTCATACGAGAGTCATCGACTAAGAGAGTATCTGATAATGCGTGCATACTAACAGAATTAAGCCGTGTGGTATGTACTCGGATGACATTCCTTATAGAATCTCCTTCATGGTTAATGATAGTTCCTTTAGCATCAGCTTCTACAATGAGAGTTCCTCCATTCTTGAGTATAAGTCGCTTACAGTAATCTCCTATCCCTTCGTATGGATTGCTAATACTATTGCCATAAGAATATGGATATGTCATCATGACCATTGGCTTAGAGAAAGACATGCTGGTCAGACGATTTTCATACCCCATACACAGGAGTGAATCTTCTTTTAGAACATATTTTGTCAATTGTTCTTGCTCTGTTCTAATTAACATAGAATCCTGTCCCCAAAAGAATTCTCGGTTGATGTCAGTGTCATAGGGATCGAGATTGCTAAAATCCCATACCACATTTTCCCCTTCATCACCAGGCGGAAAGAATTGTACTTGTTTTAATTGATAATTGTCACCACTACGAGGCGCATTGGCTGCACTACTAATGGTCTGTGCCTGTGAAAGGTCACAGGCAAACATTGCAATGGCAGAAATTAATAGTTTTTTCATATTATAGTTACGTTAAATGTATATATCGTCCAAATGTTTTATGGATCATCCTATTTCCTCGTCTTGATATTAATAATTTAGGTATTCATTGTTTGAAATACTCTATGTATTTTTTACCAAAATGATATTAAGAATTTTATGCAAATGTATTAATCTTTTTGCATAATTTCGTTATTACTTAACAAATTTTATCATTTTTACAAAAAAATAACGCTAATATAAACAAAAATAGTAGAAATAATGTAATCGTTTGATGATGTGTGCAAAAACATCATCATAATGAAAAACAAGAAAAGCCCACACGTTATGTGCAGGCTTTTCGAGTGAGTAAGGAGCGGGAACTATGCAGCCCTTCTTACAAGAGAATAGGCAACGCCTTTGCTTGAGCGTGTCTTCTTGACCTTCATCTCCCTGAGTGCCATGCCTATCTTCTCTGAAGAGAGATTGCTGATGGCGATATGAGGATATTCTGTCTGAAGCGTCTTGCGAATCTCAAGTGAGGTGATGCTTCCTCGCTCTCCCTGCATCGGCTTGCGATAGAAATTGTCAATCATAGCCTCAAGGTCAACGGATTCCTGATAAGGGATGTTGAGTTCCTGAATGCGAAGCGTCTCCTCATTGGTGAACCAATAGCGCATCTTCTCCTCGCGAACCTCATGGAGCAACTGGGCATAGAGCTGTTCGTAGTCAATAGTCTGCTGATTGTCAATAAGTTTCCCGTCAGGAATCTCGATGGTGAGATAACGACGTGAGCCTGTCATGTCCTTCAAAGGATGACGGTTGTTTGTGGTGGCAATAAACGAGGCATATCGTTTACGCTCGTCGATGGTCTTGCCGTAGATTCTGCGACCGTTTACCTTCACCTTCGAAAGTGCCTGTTTCAGCTCTGCCATCTGACCTGCCTTGTACTGGTCAATTTCGTCAAGACAGATGAGCAGACTTCCGCTCAATGCCATTTCCTTGTCGAACTTGTTGGCAAGGTTGAAGTGGTCGAGATAGTACTGGCGAAGTGATGGTGGCAGAAGACGAAGGCAGAACGTGCTCTTGCCACAGCCCTGATTACCTATGAGAAGAGGTACAGTCTCGTTGCCATGCTCCTCGTCGATACCCAGCCAATGTGCTGTGACAGAGCGCATCCACGTCTTCATGAAAGCGAGTTGCTCCTCGTTCATGCCCGGGATTCGGTTGAGGAAGTCGATTACACGATCCTTGCCATCCCATTTGGGCAGATTGTCAAACCATTGACGGATAGGATCATAGACAGGCGGGATGCTTGACTCTACGTATGTCTTGATATCAGCTTTGAGCTCTGATACATCCGGCATCTCACGCATACCCATAATATATATGGTGTTGAGAGCCTCGGATGTCAGACGGGCATATTTCTCGTCAGGCTCATCGGCTTTCTTGTACTCAACCATGCCGCTGAGTACGTTACGGCGGAAATTGTAGTGTTGCTCGAGGAAATACTCGGCAGGCAACTGTGCATCCTCCGTTGTCACGGAAGTGGTCTTCTCTGCAGGAATTTCCTGAGCAGGAGCCTGTGCAGAAGGCATTTCTGCGTTGTTAGAAGACGCGGTTGTCAATTCTCCAGAGCGGATTTCGCCCTGATCAAAAGGATTGTGTTTCATTGTTAATAATGATTTTAATTTTATAAATCTATGGTTTGAAAAATGTTGGATCTGTCAGGTCTCTCCCTGAACAGGAATCCGATTGCAAAAGTACAAATAATTTTTGAAATCTCCAAGGGTTGTCCCAAAGTTTGTGCATTTTTTTCATGTTTTTTCCGAAAAATAAAACGCCCCTCATTCTGGCGCGATTTTGTGCCTCCCTTTCAGGTCCGTTTCACCTCCGTTACAAGTCCGTTTCAGGTCCGTTCCCCGAAACGGACTCAGAGCGGATTCACAACGGATTCACAACGGAGGGAGAACGACGGCACGACCGTCCTTTGACAATTGAAAATTTCTCCTCGGAAAAAACTTTTTCGCGAAAACCCTACACCCCTACATCGACACCCAGCATAACACGCACTTACTTAGAGCGTTACAAGGATTTTAAATATGCGCTAACCCTACACTAACCCTACACTAACCCTACACTAACCCTACACTAAAACCTGAAATTTTCAGAATTTCAGGTTAATTGATAATTAATAATGTATAATTTAGTTAGACTTGAACGCAAATGATACTATCCACATTATTCATTACTCATTATTAACTATTAATTTCATGCCTTGACAGGCATGATTAGTGTAGGGTTGATGTAGGGTTAGTGTAGGGTTGGGCAACATTTTAAAACGCTGCAAGTTATTGAGGTTTAAATAAATAGACAAGGTGCCGATGTAGGGGTGTAGGGTTTTCTCGAAAAAGTTTTTTCTAAGGAAAGAATCTCAGATGAAAATCTGGAAAAAATCCGTGTACTTCTGTGTTTTCCGTGTTCAGAAAAAAACTTTGCAACTTAGCGGCTCAGCGTTTGAAAAAAAGTAAATTGAAAAAAACGTGAATTCGGAGATTGATTTTTCTTGACCACGAAAGACACGAAACTGACGGATTACGTAGGCTGATAAACTTCAGAATTGCTATATTTCACGTCAAATACCATATATTTGGTATGTAAATGCCGAATATTAGGGATTTCGTGAATGGGAGAAACATAGTAATTTTGCACTCATAAATCAGAGTCGTCCACCGGCTTGCAGCTGACGTTGACTATTTTTTCGTGCGAGGTGCTTCGCACGTTGTCACTCAGAAATCAGAAGGCCTGCCTTTCCTCCGCCCTCCCCGTAAGGAGGAAGTCTGGAGGCGACATAATTAAGTAAAGGGGCAAAATCAAGGTTGAAAACCTTCGGTCATTAGTAATTTGTAATCAAGTAATTAAATTAAGGTATTATGAAGAAAGTAAAAAGATTGTTTTGGGTTCTTGCTGCTGTTGCACTTACAGCCTGCAACAGCAATGATGACGGTGTAGAGAGTGGAATAGAGATTCCGGGGATTAATCTTACCGAAGATGTGGAATGCTGCTCGGCTGAGGAGGCTCTGCAGGTGTATAAGTTCCTTCAGACTGTGAAGATCGTGCCGGGATTGACGAAGGAGGTTGACGGTAAATATAATGTGTTTGCCTATACTCGCGATGGTAGTTTCCATAACGGATACAACGAGATCTTCTTTGTTGCCACTAAGAGATTGACAGGCAACTACGTTAAGGATCTTGAGGTGAAGAACATCTCCCCTCTGATGCACATGGTGAAGATGGATATGTATCACAGCACTCCTACTGGTCCTGCTGCAGAGAGATTCGGCGAAGATGTTATCGCCGTGAAACGCTCATGGGTTTCGTTCATTATGAACACCAGCGAGGCAGGTTCTTGGACTCTCTCATACGATGTTCAGATACTGGGCAAGGAGGACAAGGTTGAGAAGCAGGATATCGTGGTAAATGGTCTGCCAGAGGGACAGGCATGGCTCAAGTCATTCAAGGTGGGCGATGATACATACTTCATTTCTCTGGTTAATCCTAACGACTGGAAGACTGGCACTAACAAGATACAGGCTTATATCTCAAAAAAGAGTGACCCTATCACCACCCCATACGCATTGGCTTCTGAGACGTTTACCGTGGAGATTGATCCCCGTATGCCTGATATGGGTAACCACACATCACCTGACAATACTCCGCTTGTGAAACAGAAGGACGGCAGCTATCAGGGTAATGTCAACCTCACAATGACTGGTTTGTGGCGTATTCACTTCACCGTGAAGGATGCCAAGGGTAATATCGTAGCAGGTGGCGATGACCAGAAGGACGGTTTCAGTTCATTGTATTGGGATGTGACGATATAAGAGAGGCCCCCTCCATCTCCCCGAGGGGAGAGCTTTTTAGATTGTATTTCAAATCACAAAGTCCCCTATCCCCCCAAGGGGGCTTTGTACTATAAAAATTCCCTCCCCCTCGGGGGAGAAAGGAGGGGGGCTAGGTTTGTTTTGTTTTCTATGATTACACTTCTTTTGTTATCAACCATATTACAGACAGATACAGCCGCCACCGAACCACAAAGATTGGAAGAGGTGGTGGTTGTTGCTAAAGGACAGGGCGGCAAGAGGTCGGCCAAAGGACAGGCGGCATCTATTGACGAGCACCTGAAGGAACTTAACCATGTGGATCTGGTCAGACGCGGATCGTATGCCTGGGAAGCGACCGTGAACAATATGCAGACGGAGCGTGTCTCTACAACTATCGACGGCATGAAGATTTTCTATGCCTGCACGGATAAGATGGATCCCGTGACGAGCTATGTGGAGAGCGGAAACTTGCAAAGCATTCTTCTTAACTCGGGATTGAACGGCAATCCGCAGGCTACAGGTAACATCGGTGGTGCTCTTGACCTGAAGTTGCATAGGGCAGGTTTTGGGGCAAATGCTTTTAATGCAGGTGCCGATATTGGCTATGAGAGTAACGGCAACATGCAGGTTTATGGTGCAAGTGCGGCTTTTACATCCAACTCGTTCTATACCAATGGAGGTGTCTTTTATCGTCATGCTGACAATTACAAGGAAGGTGGCGGAAAGGAGGTGAACTTCTCACAGTTTCAGAAAGTGAATATCTATGACAACTTCGGATTCAGCCTCTCGCCATCAGATGCCATAGAGGGTACTTTCATCTTCGACCGTGCTACCGATGTGGGTTATCCTGCCCTGAACATGGACGTGGCAAAGGCGGAGGCATTCATCACCTCATTGGCATATAGTCGGAAATGGGAAGAAAGGCTGGTGCAGTCGTGGGAAACAAAGGCATACTACAACCATATCACCCACATAATGGACGATACAACGCGCCCTGATGTGGAGATTCACATGGATATGCCGGGCGAGAGTTGGACGGCAGGATTGTATAGTCTGCTGCGTGGCACGATAGGCAGTCATGAGCTAACGGCAAACTATGACCTTTACTACAACCGTCTGTTTGCCGACATGACGATGTACCCTGGTGGTGCTGCGCCGATGTATATGGTGACATGGCCGGATGTGGGAACATTTAATACCGGAGCAGCGCTTGCCGACAATATCCGCCTTAGTAGCGTTTCGGTATTGAACTTGTCGGGCAAATTGTCTTGGCAGCATCAGAGACTGAACAACGATGAAGGCTATAAGGCTCTTAGTGTATTCTTCCCAGGTATGAAACAAGAGTATCATCAGACTACAGGTCGCATAGCTGCCAGTTACCAATTATCAATAGGTAATTCACAATTCTCTATTGGGACAGGTTGGGGAAGCAGGGTTCCTACGGTTACTGAGGCATACGGCTATTATCTCAACAACACGTTTGACCAGTATGATTACATCGGGAATCCGCATCTGAAGAATGAGAGTGCCATTGAACTGAACGCCAACTATAAACTGTCAACTGTCAATTTTCAATTGTCTTTAGACGCAAATTCTTTCTTCTTCTCAAACTATATCATCGGACAGTTTGAATCTCGCCTAAGTGCGATGACTGTTGGTGCTGAAGGAGTTAAGGTTTATGGCAACCTTTCACATTCAAGAATCATAAACACATCTCTGACATCTAAATGGGATTTCCTGCCATGGCTTGCATGGAACACACGCTTAGGCTATAGCAGCGGAACTGACGATGAGGGTGATACGCTACCAATGATTTCGCCTTTCAGCTATACTACAAGCTTGAACCTGCATCTCGGCAGTTTTCAGGGAAAGGCAGAACTGACTGGTAATGCGCGCCAGACAAATTACGGAAAGAAATATGGTGAAACGCAGACCTCGGCATGGGCAATTGTCAATCTCTCTGCAATTTATCAATTCTCACTTTTCAATTCTAAATTGCCAGTCACTCTTCGTGCCGGCATTGAGAATTTGTTTGACAAACGTTACTCTACCTATGCCGACTGGTGCCGCATTCCGCAGAAAGGACGTAATATATATATGAATATATCGATAGAATTATAATACATTAACGTGAGTTCGATGACTTGCTGAAACAGCCTGCAAGGCTAACAAGCTAATAGCCTAGGGCATCGCCCTAGGTACATTGAAGTTTGTCAATTTCGCCCTGTAGGGGCAAAAGCATCGGGCAAAAGCATCTTTATGTTAACGTGAGTTCGACGAATTTAAGACTGCGAGGGCTGAAAGCCCGACACCTAATAGGGCAGTCCGTAAGGGCTGTTATTCGGTAGATGAGTGATTAAAGGAGCGCTGTAAGTGCGACACCTGAAGACTTTAGGTGTCGGTCCTACAGACCTCATTCCCCCTATATCAACAAATATAACAGCCCTAACGGACTGCCCTATTAGGTATCACTCCTTCAGAGCTCTTTCAACCACATGATAGTCAACAATATACAACTGAATAAATTCGTCGAACTCACGTTATGTTAGGGCTTTTGCCCTTTCAGGGCG
>CADCHG010000028.1 GCA_902801155.1 uncultured Prevotellaceae bacterium
GGGTGTGATGTGGAAAACGTGAACTTTGCCTGCAAGGTGTTCAATATTGATAGGATTGGCTATGTGGAAATCCTTCACGACAGGCCTTGGGAACATGAGGCATCACATAAGGAAATTCTGTTGGATGCCTTCCATTGGTCGGGAGAAAAGCCTATCAGCGTGAGTCTGAAACTCAATCTTACGGCAAAGAATCTCCTTGTAGAGGAATATCCGCGTACGAGGAAGGATCTTACCGAGGACAAGAAGAATCCTGGCACATGGTATCTTAACACAACCGTCTATAACATTATTGGTGTTGCCCGTTTCTATGCCGGACTTGCCAACTGCATCGAGATCCTTGATTGTCCTGAACTAAAGGCATACATAGAGGATTATAAGCAGTATCTATAAGGGAAATGAGTTGGGTGGTGCTTTGCCACCCAGCTTTTTGTTCCTTAATCTACGAGTAATGATTCCGGCTTTTAACCCCTACAACCTCATAACTTTACAACCTCCAAACCTTATAACTATATTGCAAATTATGATGTAAATTGTAATGTTTTGCATGCAGAATTGTAAAGTTGAGTTGGCAAATATGCGGAATATAGTGGAAAATGAGGGGATTTTGTAAAAAAAAATCAAGATTTTCTTGCAATATCGAACTATTTTACTAACTTTGTAGTCAATAAAAAACCTTATTAACACCATACAATTATGACTTTTAAGAAATATTTTTACACTTTATTTTGGATTCTACTAATATGTACTCCGATTGCTGCTCAGCAGAAAAAAGCTGATCAGATGACAAAAAGGGCTAAGGCTTATGTTTTCCAGCAGAAGGATAAGATAGGAAAGACAGATAAACTCCTGAATCTTAAGCTGACGAAGATGTATGCTACTGACAGAACTGTCAAGATGGTTTATACCAAGTCTAATTCTAACTTCGTGTCAATGTTCCCTGAGATTACCGAAGGCAGATTTAAGACTGAGGCACAGGAAAATCGTTACGTTGCTCGAAACTATTGCATCTGGAGGGTTGCCAATGATGCTCTTGCATCACCATCTCTTTCAAGTGTAATCAGAGATGATGTATATACATGGTTCGTTGATGTTGTTGGTCCTGAGGGTGGTGAACCTTTGTATTCTTTTGATTTCAAGACTCAGGCTGTCCGCAATGCCATTATGCTTTGTGGCGGTAAGATGCCGGCTGACTTTAAGAATTATCTCAGCAAGACCATCGTCGAGCGTGCGTTGCAATCTCTGTTGAAGGATGTATATATTGCTCACGATAGCGCAGGTTTCTGCAATGCAGATCTCAAGAACCAGAAACTGTCTGTTGATCTTCTGACTACTCATAGAGGTTATCCTTTGATGAAGGCTAATGGTGGTGAGGCTTCTCGTATTGCATGGCTCGGTTCATTTATGAGACTGAGTAAGTCTAAGAGATACTTTGATGACCTTTGCGACATTATCAAGGTACGTCAGATTGAGGTTGAGATCAAACTTCGTGACATCATCAATCCTCTTGATAGTGCAATGTTCATGATCTACCCTTCTGAGATTTTGGAATATGCAAAGAACCCTGCTGTTTCTGAAACTCAGATTGAGGGCTACCTCATCGGTAAGCTCGGCGGTAAGAAGCAGGAGGCAGAGAAGCGCGGATGGTTCATCTCCCAGTATGGTCCTAACAGAACAACCCTTACAGCCGCAGTTGCTCCAAGTAAGTCAAACAAGGTTTATGAGGTTGTAGAGGAAATGCCTTCATACCCTGGAGGAAAGCCTGCTATTGCTGCCTATATTGCAAAGACTGTCAAGTATCCTGGTCCATGCTTGGATAAGAAGATAGAAGGACGTGTTGTCTGTCGATTCACGGTAACGAGGGATGGTAACGTCAAGGATATCGTGGTGGCAAAGTCTGTTGATCCGCTTCTTGACAAGGAGGCTGTCCGAGTTATCTCTCTTATGCCAAAATGGATTCCGGGAAGACATAATGGCGCACGTGTCGACGCGAAATATACTCTTCCGGTAACATTCCGTCTGACACAGAGTGCTGAAGATAATTAATCCTCATCGAAATCAGATGATTGGGTGAAACTTTTGCGGGGCATCTATGACATTAAGTCGTGGATGTCCCGATTTTTTTCATCAGTTATGTAAAAAAGCAGCTTGCTGTCAAGTAGTGTACGAGGCTTGAAAAAACTAAAAAATCGAAAAAAGTTTTGTGGAATGAAAATATTTGCGTAAATTTGTACTCACATTTCATAAACGAGAACAAATACTGATAATGATAAACAAACAGTTGATTAATCCTGCCAGCATCGTTGTGATTGGAGGCACGAATAATACATTAAAGCCTGGAGGGGCTTTGGTGAGAAATTTGATACATGGAAAATACGAAGGAGAATTATATGTGGTGAACCCGCATGAGGATATCGTTCAGGGTGTTAAGTCATATCGCGATGTGAAGGATATCCCGAATACCGAACTTGCAATTATTGCCGTTGTCTCAAAATATTGTCCATCTTATGTGGAGTATCTTGCATCAGAGAAGGGTGTCAAGGCATTTATCGTTGTTTCTTCTGGCTTTAGCGAACTCTCTCTTGATGGCGCTGTTCTCGAGGCTAAGATGCACGCTACTTGCAATAAATACGGATGCTCTTTCATCGGTCCTAACTGCATAGGTTTGATTACTGCCAACTATTGCGGAGCATTCACCTCGCCTAATCCTGTTCTCTGTCCGGAGGGAGTGGATTTGATATCCAACTCTGGAGGTATGGCCCTCTATACCATAGAGATGTCTAAGGTGACAGGTCTCAGATTCAATTCCGTATGGAGTATCGGAAACGCTCGCTATACTGGTGTTGAGGATGTGCTTCAGTATATGGATGAGAACTTTGATCCTGCGAAGGATGTGCGTGGAAAGATTCTGTACATTGAGAGCATCAGGAACCCGGAAAAACTGCTTCGTCATGCCAAGTCGCTCATTGCTAAGGGATGTCGAATTGCAGCCATAAAGTCGGGCAGTACGCAGAGCGGAGCACGTGCCACAAACCATCATACAGGTTCTGCAGCCTTTGATGATAAGCGTGCTGATGAATTGTTCCGTGAGGCTGGAATTGTAAGATGCTACTCTCGTCAGGAACTCGTAGCTATGGGATGCCTCTTCTCTCTGCCGAGGATTGAGGGAAACCGTTTCGCCATCATCACTCAGGCAGGTGGGCTTGGCGTAATAACCGCCGATGCGCTCAGTAAGGGGGGGATGCTCGTGCCGGAACTCAAGGGCGAGGCAGCCGACGAACTCCTTGCCAAGCTCCATAAGGGCGCGTCAGTATCAAATCCGATTGATGTGCTCGCTACTGGAACGGTTGAGCAGCTTGAGGCGGTTATTGACTATTGCGACAAACGTTTCGATGAGATTGACGCGATGATTCTTTCATACGGTTCAGCGGGTCTTGGTCCTATGGATGAACAGTTTGAGGCGCTTCACCGTAAGATAATCGAGTGCCGCAAACCTATCATTACCATCTGTCCGAGCCTCTTTACTGAGGCTGGAAACCTCGAGAACTTCCTTGCCAAAGGTCATGTCAATTTGCTTGATGAGGAATTGGCGGTGCGTTGTATCGTGCGAGTGGCTGGTGCTGTGAGCGGATCATCCGGCCATGAATGTTTTGGATAGCGGCGACGCAGTTCCTTACGCACCTCGAAATATGTTTCCTGCCAGAAACTGCGCAGGTCTTTCGTCAGTTGCACAGGCTTAAAGCCCGGTGAGAGCAATTCCATGAGCAATGGTTGCTTGCCATCGTTTACGGTTGGTGTGTCGGTCAATCCGAAACATTCCTGAAGCCTTACGCTCACCACAGGTGCCTCGGCACCTTGACGGTAGTCTATGCGGATGCGAGAACCCGTTGGCACGGTGATATGAGTCGGTGCGAGACGGTCAAGTGAAAGTTGTTGCTCGTAGGTGAGCATACCAAGTATAATTGCGCTTAGGTCGAGTGACCTGAGCGTTTTTTTGTCTATCGTTCCTGATACCTGTTCGAGATAGAAGGGTAGCCATTCATCGGCCGTAGCGAGAAGATGCTCCGTACTCGTATCGGGAAGCGAAAGCTCTGGATGCCAATTTTTTACAGTCTCTATCCTGCGCTGTAAGGCAGTTACGGAATCAGAGAAATCAAGGAGTGAAACTCCACTCTTAGCCACCGCTTTGCATGCCGCTTCTATTATCTGTCCAGGGTCAGGCAACTGAATATCCTGCGAGTCGATTACGAGGTTTCCTATTCGCTTCTGGCGCTGAGCAATGATGCGCTCCGTACGGCTATCCCATTGCACGGTTGTATGATCGTAGGAAAGCAGGAGAAGTGCTTCCTTGCTTATTGGCGAGGCAAGGAATATGCGCCCCGATGCTGCGTTGAGTGATGCAACGGCAATCCACTTGCTTGCTGAGAGAGTATCATTAATATCCACCTGCGCATTATCGCCACTCGACAATCGGAAGTGCCCGGGAGTGCTCAGAGCCATACCTACGCGCTCTGGGTAGGCGAGGGCAAGGAGAGTGCCAATCTCATCCTGTGAAGGGATGGTGTTATCCTCCTTGCAATGCGCCATACGGCAATATTCAGATGCAATTCGGACGATGCGTGACCAATGTCCGAGATTGCCATTAGCCCTTGCCTGTCGAAGATGCGTGATACGGGTGAAGATATCACTATCGTCCGTGAGGTGAGATAGCGGGTCTTTCTCTTCAAGCAGGGCGGCAATGTCACAGGCAAGTGATTTTAGGTTGTCGTCAGCCAAAAGGATTCTTGAAATGCGAGGGTGACAAGGAATGCGCGACATACGTTTCCCGAGTTCCGTTATACTGCCGTTTCTGATAGCTCCTAACGATTCAAGCAATGCCTGTGCCTGATACACGTTGCCTCGTGGCGGGAGGGTGAGCCAAGGAAGGGCCTCGATGTCATTAGCACCCCATGCCGTGATATCGAGAACGAGCGATGAGAGGTCTGCATCAAGAATCTCAGGACGGCGACATTCCTGCATACCATGCTCTGCCGATTGCGCCCACATACGATAGCAAACGCCTTCCGACAATCGTCCGGCACGTCCCATCCTCTGTGTCGCCATATCGCGAGAGATACGCACGGTTTCGAGATGCGACATTCCGTTTCGCTTATCAAAAACCATTGTGCGGCAAAGGCCTGAGTCAATGACTACTCTCACGCCCTCAATGGTGAGCGATGTCTCGGCAATGGAGGTGGCGAGCACCGTCTTTCGCTTTCCGTTGGGCGATGGTGCTATGGCTGCTCGCTGTTCAGAAGGCGAGAGGCGAGAGTAAAGGGGCATGATGGTGGAGTCGTTGGGTAGTGCCTCTGCCACGCGCCTTATCTCGGCTTCGCCTGGGAGGAATACGAGTATGTCGCCATCCTGCTCACGCTGCGCACGGATGATGAGTCGGGCAACCTCATCGGTGGTGGGAATATCATGTTCGGGTGCTATGTAGATAGGTGTTACGGGGAACATCCGCCCTTCGCTCTCTATCAGTTTTGCACCAAGGACGGTGCATATGCTGCTTGCGTCGATGGTTGCCGACATGATGATTATCTTCAGGTCGGGGCGTATCATATTCTGCGCCTCACGCACAAGGGCGAGGGCGGTGTCGGAGGCAAGGCTGCGCTCGTGAAACTCATCGAAGATAACGAAATCCACACCGTCAAGCGTCGGGTCGCTCACGAGCATTCGGGTTAGTATTCCCTCGGTTATCACCTCCAGTCGCGTGCGAGGCGAAACCTTTGTCTCAAAGCGCATACGATATCCCACCGTCTCGCCAACGCTCTCGTCAAGGAGCGATGCCATGCGCTCGGCAATCTGTCGGGCGGCAAGGCGGCGCGGCTCAAGAACAATGCCTTTGCCCTTCATGCCTTCAAGGATTGTGAGAGGCAGAACGGTTGATTTTCCAGCTCCTGGAGGCGCGGTAATGACAACGGAAGAGTGGTTGCCGAGAGCCTTGTTTACTTCCTCGGCAATGGAATATGCAGGTAGGTGTGATATCTTCTCTGTATGTAGCATTTGCTTTATTTTGATTGCAAAATTACTATTTTTTTGAGTGAAAACTCCTTTTTCTTGGCAGATTTATCGTATATGTTAAGGAAATTTACTAATTTTGCAACTCAAATTTATAACAAAAAGACAAAATAGATATGAATATACTTCTTTGTGGTGGTGCCGGATACATCGGCTCACATACCGCCATCGAACTTGACAAGGCTGGTCATTCAGTCGTTGTGGTTGACAATCTCGTGAACTCAAACCCTGAGTCGCTTCGCCGTGTTGCCAAGATTATCGGCAAGGAGATTCCTTTCTATGAGGCTGACGTGCGCGATGCTGAGGCTCTCGACAAGATTTTCAAGGAGAACAAGATTGATGCCGTTATCCATTTCGCAGGCCTCAAGGCTGTGGGCGAGTCGGTTGAGAAGCCTTTGGAGTACTACCACAACAACATGACGGGCACTTTCATCCTCATGGACGTGATGCGCAAGAATGGCGTGAAGAACATCATCTTCTCTTCTTCCGCTACCGTGTATGGCGACCCAGCTATCATTCCTATCACTGAGGAGTGCCCAAAGGGACAATGCACAAACCCTTACGGACAGACAAAGTCAATGCTTGAGCAGGTTATGATTGACGTGCAGAAGGCTGATCCTGAGTGGAACGTGGTGCTGCTTCGTTATTTCAACCCAATAGGTGCACATCAGTCAGGCACTATCGGTGAGAACCCAAACGGCATACCAAACAACCTCATGCCTTACATCACACAGACAGCCGTTGGCAAACGCAAGGAACTGGGCGTGTTCGGTAATGATTATGATACTCCAGACGGAACAGGCGTGCGCGACTATATCCACGTTTGCGACCTTGCATCCGGTCATGTGGCAGCATTGAAGGCAATCAACCGAAAGTGCGGTTTGGCTATCTACAATCTTGGCACAGGTCACGGATATTCCGTTCTCGATGTTGTCAAGGCATTCATCAAGGTGAACGGCGTTGATGTGCCTTACGTTATCAAACCACGCCGTGCAGGTGACATCGCTACCTGCTACTGCGACCCTGCAAAGGCAAAGGCTGAGCTTGGCTGGGAGGCTAAGTACGGCATCGAGGATATGTGCCGCGATTCATGGAACTGGCAGAAGAACAATCCTGACGGATATTAAGAAATAAACACATGAGGCTCGCAAATCGCGGGTCTTTTGTTTTAATACCCCTAATACATTTATTGGTTTGAGAAAAATAAATGTATAATACATAATAATCTGTATATGCGTAGGGAAGACGGCATCGGCATCCCCCTATTTCATAATTCCAGAAAACGTGTCGGTAACAGGTAACGGGTAACAATAAGAAAATAGTGTAAACTGCTGCCTATATTTTTATTTACTATATATAATAAGGTATATAAACTCCTTAGAAAGATTCTGTAAAATTTTGGCATACACAAAAATCCTTATTGTTACCTGTTACTTGTTACCGGTCGTGATTTTCTTACTTGTTGAGCGAGGTCGATATCTCGTTTATGACCATCTAAAACAAAGATAATGAGGCTGTTACGCATAAGTTGCAGGGAGAAGTATAGGCAACTGATAGTCTCAATAGCATAACAATAAGAATTAATTCATAGCTGATTCACCTTATTCAGTATGCTTGAAAAACGATGTAAAACGTGAAAACCATTCTCAAAACCATCCTCCAAACTTAATATTGGCTTCAATGGGATTCTGCAAGAACTTTCAACTCCTTCCAATGTAGGTCCGTTCTAGGTCCGTTGTAAGTCCGTTGTAGGTCCGTTCATCCTATAGTCCTAAGAGCGGAGGTACAGCGGACTCAGAGCGAAGGCATAGCAAGGGCATAGTGTCTTCTACCCCTACAGTAACAAGTAACAGGTAACAATAAGGATTTTAGTGTTAGCGTACTTCTTGTCTTATCACATGGGAGAAAAGATTATTGGCCTAGAGTTGAGGAAGTTCTTCGATTCTTAGAAAGTGAAGGATGTAAAGCCGGTAGCAAAAGCTATCTGAAACAAAGGAGAAAACTTAGCACAAAGATGAGCCAGTGAAATTCCGCAAATTGGATGAAACAACGGTTCATACTCGTACTATTGAGGGTGACGATGCCCAAATCAGATATACATCACCAACAGGGACAAAGGTTACAACATCAATCAGACGTTTGCATCTCGCTAACTCCTCAAAAGAAGAAAGAGAAACCTACGACAAAGAGCATGCTATGTGTAAGGTTATTGCTGACAACAAAATAAATATTACACATAGAGAAAGTGCTTCTCTATTGTCGGGGACTACCTTTGACACATTCTTTGGCGATAGACATATCCCCTGCGACTTGAAGCAGACAGGTGACACTTCTAATATTGTCAAGTATGCAAAAAAAGCAGTCAAGAAACAAGGCGCACAACTCGTTGTGTATGCCATCGAGGACGATAAAATAGCAAATATGTATGATGTATTCAAGGCATTTGATGAGGCAATCCGTAAATATGATGTAAAAATCCAATACTACAAAATGAGCGAAAATGTATTGCGTAGATACAAAATACAAAAGCGAGCCATAAGACTCACTTTTGTTAGGCGGTACAAGGCTTTCGTCTTGTCCCTACATCATCTCTGATGCACTGCAAAAATAGCGATTTTATCTTAAATCTCCAAATATTTTATATAAAATTTATGGCAAATACGCATAATATAGACAAAATCTTTGCTGAATTGGTAAGAAAGGTGCAAGAGAGGTGCCAATCAACCTCCCTCGCAAGGTCGGCATCATAGCGAAGAACCACTTTACCGACAACTTTCTGCAAGGGCGGTTTCGTAGATACAAGCCTCGAACCTTGGCAGACACCAAACGTCAGAATCGGGTAGGGGAGCAAGAAGAAGGGCTGGATATGTACTGTTGGGCGGGAATGATGCTAACGAGATGTTGTGGCATATTTGAAGGTATGGAAGGCGATGTAAAGAAAAAAATACTGTACAGCAATAAATAATAAAACCGCTGCAAAGAATTGATTTTGCAGCAGTTTTTTATTCTTTGTGGACTTATACTGAAATGTGAGGTGTCAGATTTCTTTACCCTATATGCTTACTTACGATGCTGGTGAGGCGGTCGAGGTTCTCCTTCGTGTTGGCTGCGAGTACACCTGAAGGTGTGATGCAGGTGAGGGCATTGCCTTGAAGGTCGCTGAGACAGCCTCCTGCTTCTGTCAGGATAAGGGATGCAGCGGCATAGTCCCAAGGAGATAGTAGGTATTCGAAATAGAGTTCGCAGCGCCCCATAGCGAGATAGCAAAGCTCTGGGGCGGCTGCTCCGAAACGGCGTATGTCGTTGCATTGCATGAAGGTGTCGCAGATGATGTCGGAGCATACCTTTGCGTATTCCTTGTGATAGACGGCGAGTGCGGTGCACATGATGCTGTTCTGGAAGGGACGGTCGGAAACGTGTATCGGCTTGCCGTTGAGGAATGCGCCCTTGCCACGCTCAGCATGGAAGAGTTCGTTGGTGCGAGGCAGATAGACGACACTCATCTCCATGTGGTCGTTGTGCCTGAGTCCTACGCAGATAGCGCATTGTCCTATGCCGCGTGAATAGTTTGCCGTGCCGTCGATAGGGTCGATGATCCATGTGTATTCGTGGGATGCGTCGTTGATGTCCTCTTCCTCGCAGATGAAGCCGGAAGAGGGTAGGAGAGTGGCAAGTCTTTCGCATAGAAACTCCTGCACGGCAATGTCGGAAGATGTTACGATGTTAGAGAATCCGTCCTTCTGTGAGATTTCAAAGTCGTTGAGCATCAGCTTGGATGCTTCGCGAACTATGTTGATGATGGAATTGGTAAGCATGAGTCTTGTAAGAGTTTTATTCACGAGCTATCAGCCAAAGGAATTCAACGTTGCCGATGATGTATCTGCGCCACATTCTGCGTGGCTCGATGATGAGGCGGTAGAGCCATTCGAGTGAATGTTTCTGCCACCAGAGCGGAGCGCGCTTGGCAGTTCCAGCGAAGAAATCAAATACTGCACCGATAGTACCTACATGACAATGGATGTTGAGCTGGTTCCAATGCTTGTAAGTCCATTTCTCCTGCTTGGGGGCGGTCATGCCAATCCAGAGAAGATCGGGATTGGCTGCGTTGATGGCATTTATGATAGCTGCGCTGTCCTCATCGGAGAACTGAGGTTTGTAAGGTGGGGAGTAGGTCACTACATCAAGGTTTGCATACTCTACAGCGACACGCTGGCGTATAAGTGAGAGAACCTTTTCGGAAGAACCCATGAACATGACCTTCAGTCGTGTCTGGCCGTTTTCGATAACCTTGGCACTTCTTTCATTGAGACGGTTCATTTCGAAAGAGAAGAGATCCCATCCGGCTATGCGCTCCAAGGGCTGATACTTCGCCTTCTTCATTCGACAAGCCTTGACGATGCTTGCACCATCGGGAATAAGGTAGTCGCCCTCACGGAGAGCCTCCGCGAAGAGGCTATCCTTCTGGGCATTGTTGTAGCTGAAGGCATTGATGGTGTTTATCAGCGTCTTTCCATCAGGAATTTGTGCCAGTTCGTCACGTGACCTGACGAGTTTTATATCCTTTAGTTTAAGCATGTTACCTTTTCGTTTAATCGTGGGTAGGCTTATACCAGACAGGCATCCAATTCGGCCTTGATGAGCTTCTTGTCGAGATGTTGTCCGATAAATACAAGCTTCTGCATGCGATCTCCGTAAATGTCGTCCCAGTCGCGAAGAACGTCGGGGTTCTGTTCAACGAACTGTTGGAACTCATCTGCCGGCATTGTGGCATACCACTGTCCTGCGTTTCGCAGGTTCACCTGCTTTCCTGCCTGTTCGAACACGTAGCATATATTCTGCTCGTCTGCGAAATAGCACATACCCTTTGCGCGGATGATGCACTTAGGCCAGCGTCGAGCTACGAACTCGTCAAAACGTGTGATGTCCATTGGACGTCGAGCTACATAGACGTATGTTCCGATGCCGTATTCCTCAGCCTCACCAGTCTCCTCATTGTGATGATGGTGGTGATGGCCGCAAGTGCACTCGCCTCCGTGGTGGTGCTCGCAATGCTCATCATGCTCATCATGGTCATGTTCATCGTGGTCATGGTCGTGATGATGATGGTGATGGTGATGCTCATGATCGTGGTGGTCATCATCATCGTCTTCATCTTCATCTTCCATTTCATCAAGATGTTTCTCTACCTCTGTAACCCATGTAGCGGCAGTAACCGTCTTGTTGAAGTCAAACATATTGGTGTTGAGAATCTTTGATAGCTCCACATCTCCGTAGTTGCACTCAATGATCTCAGCTTTAGGCTGTAGTGCTTTGATAATCTCCCTAAGTCGTCCAAGCTCTTCTGGTGATACCTCAGCTGCCTTGTTGAGCAGCACGATGTTGCAGAACTCTATTTGCTGGATGACGAGGTTCTCAATGTCTTCTTCGTCGATGTTCTGGCGCAGGAGGTCAAGTCCTCCGCCGAACTCATCGCGCATTCTGAGCGCGTCAACAACGCTCACTATACAATCGAGGCGAGCTAAGCCGTTCTTCCAGTATTTCTCCTCCATCTGAGGGATGGAGCAAATCGTCTGGGCGATTGGTTGAGGCTCACAGATACCGCTTGCCTCGATAACGAGGTAGTCGAATTTCTGCATAGCAGTAATGTCTGAAATCTGCTGAACGAGGTCCATCTTCAGAGTGCAGCAAATGCAACCATTCTGGAGTGCCACGAGAGAATCATCCTGTTGTCCTACTACACCCCCCTTCTGTATCAAGTCAGCATCGATATTGACTTCACCGATATCGTTTACGATTACAGCAAATTTGATACCGCGCTCATTTGAGAGTATTCTGTTGAGAAGAGTTGTTTTACCACTACCTAAATATCCAGTCAGCAACAGGACTGGGAGTTCATTTTTCATAATCATTTTTTATTCGTTTATGTATGATACTACGATTTTCAGTTTACTACGTTTTTCGGACAGCCTTCCGCGAAAGCCTTGATGTTAGCTATTACGGTGGAGACGAGTCGCTGTCGTGCCGCACCTGTCGCCCACGCTATGTGTGGGGTGATGAAGCATCGCGGAGCCTTTGTTAGCGGAGAGCCGTTGCGAGGAGGCTCTTGCGTAAGAACATCGGCACAGAAGGCTTCTATCCGTCCTTCCGTGAGGGCTTCGGCTACTGCTTCCTCGTCAACGAGCGGACCTCTGCCGGTGTTAATAATAATGGCGTTCCGCTTCATCTTGGCGATGTTCACATTATTAATAATATGCTTGGTGCCGGCTGTCAAAGGACAATGCAGGGAGATGACGTCGCTGTTCGTAAGAAGGTCGTCAATGTCCCTTGCCTTGGTGATGCCTTCGGGGAGAACATCCTGCGCCTTAGACGTCAGGGCAAGAACTTTCATTCCGAGGGCGAGTACGATTCGCGCCGTTGCAAGACCCGTGTTGCCGAGTCCGATGATGCCGAATGTCTCGCCTGCAAGTTCACGCTGTGGCGTCAGCCAATAGCAGAAATCCTTGCTCGACAGCCATTCGCCTTTGCTTACGCTATCCGCATGAAGGGCCACACGGTTGGTTACGTTGAGCAGATGCGCCACAGCCATCTGAGCTACCGACATTGTGCTGTATGCCGGAATGTTGGTAACGATGATGCCATGCTCGCTTGCGTATTCCAAGTCCACTACGTTATAGCCAGTCGCAGCTACGCCCACATATCTGAGCTTCGGCAACTGCTCCATCACCTCCTTGGATATAATGACCTTGTTGGTCACTATAACCTCGGCATCGGCAGCACGCGAGACTGTTTCCGAGGGTGGGGTACGGTCGTAGATAACCACCTCACCTATTTCTTCCAGAGACTTCCATGACAGGTCGCCCGGATTGGCTGTATAGCCATCGAGAATAACTATCTTCATAAACTTAACCTTTCCGACTCCAAGAGTCTTCGTTTCTTCTCTATCATCTCGCCCTCGCGCTTTCCGCTGAATCCGCATAGCGAGCCGTCAGTGGCAATAACACGATGACAGGGCACGTCGGGAGCGAATGGATTGCGTTTCAAAGCCTGACCAATGGCCTGTGCGCTTCGGCATCCTATCCGTCGTCCCAGTTCTCCGTAAGAAATGGTCTCTCCTCGCGGAACATTCAGAAGCTCCAGATACACCTTGCGCTGGAATTCCGTAATATCCTGTGAGGAGAGAACGAGTTGTCGGGTTTCTTCGAGAGACACTTTTGATACTTACTATTTAGCTACTTACTATTTAGCTACTTACTATTTAGCTATTTACTATTTAGCTATTTATTTACTATTCTTTTGAATTACTATTTTTATAGCAGATGAAAAATAGGACATCATCCAAATAGTAAATCGTCAAATAGTAAATTGTTTAGTCTTCCATCAGCTTGCGGTATCTCGGACGCTTGATCTCGTCTGTACCGAGACGCGCAGCCTTGTTGATTTCGTATTCCGTGTATGTTCCTTCGAAGAAGAACACCTTTCCGTCGCCCTCGAAGGCAAGGATATGGGTACAGATACGGTCAAGGAACCAACGGTCGTGAGAGATAACCACCGCACAGCCGGCAAACTCCTCAAGACCTTCCTCAAGAGCACGAAGGGTATTTACGTCGATATCGTTGGTAGGCTCGTCAAGAAGAAGCACGTTACCCTCCTCCTTCAAAGCCATAGCGAGATGCAGACGGTTACGCTCACCACCAGAGAGCACGCCGCATTTCTTCTCCTGATCGGCACCAGAGAAATTGAAGCGTGAGAGATAGGCACGCACATTCACGTCCTTACCGCCCATGCGGATTGTCTCGTTGCCGCCGCTCACCACGTCATACACGCTCTTGTCGGCTACTATGTCCTTATGCTGCTGGTCAACGTATGCCATCTTCACGGTCTCACCACGCTCGAAGGTGCCTGAATCGGCTGTTTCAAGTCCCATGATGATGCGGAAGAGGGTTGTCTTACCTGCGCCGTTAGGACCTATGATGCCCACGATTCCGTTAGGCGGAAGCATGAAGTTAAGGTTCTCGAAGAGCACCTTGTCACCGAATTTCTTGCAGACATTCTTTGCCTCCAGAACCTTGTTGCCGAGACGAGGACCGTTAGGAATGAAGATTTCGAGTTTTTGCTCACGTTCTTTCTGCTCCTGATTAAGCATAGCGTCGTAGGAATTAAGACGAGCCTTACCCTTTGCCTGACGAGCCTTTGGAGCCATACGGACCCACTCAAGCTCACGCTCAAGAGTCTTGCGGCGCTTGCTTGCCACCTTCTCCTCCATCTCCATGCGCTTTGTCTTCTGCTCAAGCCATGAAGAGTAGTTGCCCTTCCAAGGAATACCCTCGCCACGATCGAGCTCAAGTATCCATTCTGATACATCGTCGAGGAAGTATCGGTCGTGGGTAACGGCAATAACCGTGCCCTCATACTGCTGCAAATGCTGCTCCAACCAGTCTATTGACTCTGCGTCAAGATGGTTGGTAGGCTCGTCGAGAAGAAGCACATCAGGCTTCTGGAGAAGCAGACGACAGAGAGCCACACGACGACGCTCACCACCCGAAAGGTTTTCTACCTTCCAGTCGCCCGGAGGACAATGCAAGGCATCCATAGCGCGTTCAAGCTTTGAGTCGATATTCCATGCATCGGTAGCGTCGATGATATCCTGCACCTCGCCCTGACGCTGGAAGAGCTTGTCCATCTTGTCCTGATCCTCGTAGTATTCAGGCAATCCGAACTTCTCGTTTATCTCGTTATATTCGTTTATTGCATCATAGATATGCTGAACGCCCTCCATCACATTCTCCTTGACGGTCTTGTTAGGGTCGAGCTTAGGATCCTGTTCAAGATACCCTACGGAATATCCCGGGCTCCATACCACCTCGCCTTGGAACTTATCGTCGATACCGGCAATAATCTTCATGAGGGTGGACTTACCGGCACCGTTAAGACCGATGATACCGATCTTTGCGCCATAGAAGAAACTCAGGTAGATGTTCTTCAATATCTGCTTCTGATTCTGTGGGATGACCTTCGACACACCCACCATGGAGAAAATGATTTTCTTGTCGTCAACTGTTGCCATTAATGTTTTTTGTTTGATGTTTTTGTGGTCAAAGTCTAAAGGCTAAATACCAAAGACTAATGACTTTTGACCTTTGACTTTTGTATTTTTGACGGCAAAGATACAAAAAAGAAATGAGAAAACCAAATTCCGTAGCACAAATAATCAATGATGATTAAATGCAAATTTTTATGTGTTTATCCCTAAATTTTATGTTCTTGCTTAAAAATAGAACAAATAGTAAGAAAAATATGCGAAAAAGTTGACATTTCAACATTGTTATGTGCTATTTGATGAAATTTTTGCTACAAAGATAGTGTTTTTTCACGGAAAAATATTATTTTTGCAGAATATTTTGTAAAAATCAATTAACACTTGCGAAGCTTGTTGAGCTTTAGCGAAAAATTAAAGATAAGATGAGAATAGGATTTGATAACGACAAGTATTGTACCATTCAGTCACAGCATATTCGTGAGCGTATAGCTCAGTTTGACGGCAAGCTCTACCTCGAACTTGGCGGTAAACTCTTCGACGACCACCACGCAAGTCGTGTGTTGCCTGGTTTTCAGCCTGACTCCAAACTGCGCATGTTCTCGCAACTGGCTGACAGTATCGAGATCGTCATTGTCATAAGCGCAGAGGATATTGAGCGCAACAAGGTGCGTGCCGACCTCGGAATTACATACGACGAGGACGTGCTCCGTCTGCGTGGTGAGTTCATGGATCGCGGTTTCTTCGTCGGCTCTGTCGTAATCACTCACTATAACGGTCAGCCTTCTGCAAAGGCTTACAGCGAGCGACTTGCCAACATGGGCATCAAGTCATATTTCCACTATCTCATCGACGGCTATCCACACAACGTGGCTCTCATCGCTTCTGACGAGGGCTTCGGAAAGAACGACTATGTGGAGACCTCTCGCGAGCTTGTCATCATCACAGCTCCAGGTCCTGGTTCTGGTAAGATGGCAGTCTGTCTCTCACAGCTCTATAACGAGAACAAGCGTGGTGTACGTGCTGGATATGCAAAGTTCGAGACATTCCCTGTTTGGAACCTCCCTCTCAAGCACCCTGTGAACATCGCCTACGAGGCTGCAACAGCCGACCTCAACGATGTGAATATGATTGACCCGTTCCATTTCGACGCTTACGGTCAGGTGGCTATCAACTATAACCGTGATATCGAGATATATCCTGTTCTCAACGCTCTCTTCGAGGGAATCTATGGAGAGAACCCGTACAAGAGTCCTACGGATATGGGCGTGAACATGGTTGGCTACTGCATTAGTGATGATGAGGTATGCTGTCAGGCTTCTAAGGAAGAGATTGTGCGTCGTTACTATGAGGCAACCAACAAGCAGGTGGAAGGTGCAAGTAATCAGGCAGAGATTAATAAGATTCTCCTTCTCTTCAATCAGGCAAAGATAACGACCGACACACGCCGCTGTACCGTTGCGGCTAAGGAGCGCCAGAAGGAAAGCGGACATACCGCTGCTGCCATCGAACTTAGCGACGGCACTATAATCTGCTCTAACTCATCAGAGCTTCTCGGCTGTTCTGCTGCTCTCATCCTCAATGCCACAAAGTATCTTGCAGGCATCGACCATGATGTGAAACTCATCCCTCAGAGCATGATTGAGCCTATCCAGAAGACGAAGATAGAATATCTCGGAGGCAAGAACCCACGACTTCATACAGACGAGGTACTTGTTGCCCTCAGCGTTCTCAGCGATACTGACGAAACCTGCAAGAAGGCACTTGAGCAGCTTCCTAACCTCCGCGGATGTCAGGTTCACTCAACTGTCATGCTTTCAGAGGTTGATCGTAAGATATTCAAGAAACTCGGTATCGGAGTATCTTGTGAGCCGGTGAAGAAGAAGTAAAAAGCCTAACCAAGCCTTCCCAAACGGGTAGTCCGACGTTGATAATATCGGAGTATGTGACTTGATGCTATATAGTAATGCCGCTTATGGCAGTTCGTAATGAACAATTCCATAAGCGGCATTCACATTATTTGCCTTTTAGACTTATATACTATAACACATCCTTCCCTTTGGGAAGGCTTGGTTAGGCTTTTTTTACGGCCTCATTATCACCTCGGCATGATTGCCGCTCTTGAGAATCACATTCTTGATATAAGAAGAGATGTCCTCTGGTTTTACGTTCTCGATAAGCTTCTTATAGTCGGTGTAGTTGTCCTTGCCATAGAGCTTCCAGTCAACGATAGCACTCATCCAGAAATTGTTGTTCTTGAATGATATTTCAGCCTCCTTGAGCATGTTCTCTTTTACCTTTGTAACCTTGTCTGGATCCACCTTCTCTGCTGCATCATTAACGATTTTCTTCATGAGCTCAGCGGCCATGTCAAGTTTTGAAGGCTCAGAGATAGGAGCAGAGGTGTTGAGGGTTACTAATGGTGTAGAACCTATAAGATTGATTCCGCATGAAGCAGAACAATGGTAGGCAGCAGAAGCATCCTCACGAACCTGCTTGAGCATTTCGTTTGAAAGAACCTCGCTTGTATATCTCATAAGAACGTCGTTCTTGCGTGTATTCTCTGCAGGAGCATAGTACATGTTTGCAAGCTGTGGCTTCGGACTTTCCATCTTGCGCTTGAAGTCGAGCTTCTTATTGCCCTTGAAGAATGTGTTCACATCCTTTATAGCCACGTTGTCAGCTTTCTTTGCAGGAAGAGAGGCGATATACTGCTCGATAAGAGGAAGTATGGTAGCCTCGTCATAGTTACCTACGAATACGAATGTGTAGTTGGCTGCATTGGCTGTGCGCTCCTTGATGATCTCAAGACAGCGGTCGTATGATATCTTGTTGATATCTGACTCGCCCAATATCTTGTAACGTGGATTACCGCTGTAAATAACAGTGCTGAGAGAGTCCTCGAAGGCATATTCAGGTTGAAGTCCCTGACTTGGCAGTACGAGCTTCAACTGACCCATGAATGACTCATACGACAGAGAATCCTTTGCCACAGAGGTGAAGTTGAGATATACCAGCTGCAAGAAGGTCTCAATATCCTTTGGAGTGGTATGGCCGGTCACGTTGCTGCGTGTAACGTTCATGTTAAAGCCTACCTCACATTGCTTTCCTGCAAGAGCCTTTTGCAGTTCGTTGTTGCTGAAGTTGCCGAGTCCTGAGAGGTTGCCCATATATCGCATAACCTTCAGGTTAGAATAGTCCTTCTCTCCATAGAGGCATGAACCGCCCTTTGCGAATGCGGTCATCTGAATCTCGTCGGTCTTGTAGTCGGTCTTCTTCAGGATAACGGTAGCGCCATTGCTAAGTGTGAGTTCCTTATAGCCAAGGGTTGCGTTCTCCGTAGTCTTCTTTATGCTGCCCTTCTTTGGAAGCTCGGCAATCAGAGGCTCGTTCTTTGTGTTGTCAACCCAAGGCTCCAGTTTCTCAGCACGTGCAGCCTCGTATGTCTTGCGAAGCTCATCGGCAGTAGGAATGAAACGTCCCTCCTTATCCTGGGCAAACTCATACACTACAAGGTTGGTATCGCTTACGCTGATAACCTGATCAGCATACTGGTTCACAATCTCAGGTGTCACCATCTGTGAAATCATGTTCCAGAACCGATGCTCGTCCTCGATGCTTGGAATAGGCTCGTTGCTGATGAAATGAGCGCTGTACTGGCTACCGAAATTATCATTGTCACGCTTGTCGCGGTTAAGATATTCCTTCTCTATCCATGACATGAAGCCGTCCTTTGAGCGTATAAGCTCTGAAGCGGTGAAACCATGCTGCTTTGCACGCATTATCTCTCGCACGGCATCACGAAGGGCTTCAAGGTCCTTGTTCTCCTTTGGAATGACGGTAAGCTGGAAAGCATCCTTGGTGTTGGAATAAGTATATCCGCCTACATTGGCATACGCTGCCACGAAGTTACATTCAGGCTTCTGCGCCAGTTCGTTGAAACGTGACTCAAGCATACCTCGCAGCTGTAGTTTGATGAAGTGGTTAATCAGATATGCCATTGTGCCCTTCAGACTGTCAGGCATAGCGTCAATCTTCATATTGACACTAATCTGATTGTTTCTCATCTCCTTGTCCTTATCTACGAAATAGATAGGCTCATAGTTGTCAGGCACAGGATATTTCTCCACCTTTGGCGCATTAGGGTCAAGAGGGATAGAGCTGAAGAGCTCCTTGATAACCTTCTCCGTGTGGTCAACGTCCACGTCACCTACTACGATGACAGCCTGATTGTCTGGACGATACCATTTCTTATAATACTTGCGCAATGCGTCGTATGTGAAGTTATCTACTACGCTCATAAGTCCGATAGGAAGTCTAACACCCCACTTAGAGCCGGGGAAGAGCCTTGGAAGGTTAGACTCAAGCAGTCGCATAGAGGCACTGTTGCGCATAGCCCATTCACCGTGTATAACACCGCGCTCCTTGTCTATCTCCTTATCCTCAAGCAGAAGGCCGTTACTCCAGTCCTTGATGATGATGAGGCAGGAATCAAGTGCCGACTGTCGGGTAGTAGGAACGTTATTCACGTTATACACAGTCTCGGCAAAGTTTGTGTAGGCATTGAGGTCACGGCCGAAGGCAACACCGAGTGAACGGCAGAACTCCACGATGCCATTCTCCTTGAAATGTTCAGAACCGTTGAATGCCATGTGCTCAAGGAAATGGGCAAGACCACGCTGGTCTTCCTCTTCCTGAAGAGAACCAACACGCTGCGCGATGTAGAAGTTAGCCACATGCTCAGGCCATTCATTGTGACGGATGTAATAGGTAAGACCATTAGGCAGTTTACCGATGCGCACGCCTGTGTCAACAGGAACAGGGGGCAACTGCTGTGCGTTCGCCATTGCTGTAAGCGCAAAGGCAAACAGCGAAAAGAGTTTTCTTAGTTTCATTTGTATTGTTCTTAGTTATAATTTGGGTTTAAGAAATTTCGTTCCTTATCTAAAATAGACGCAAAGATAACAAAAAAGATTCAAGAAAATATCATTTTAACTTCTTTTATTACATTGTGTCCGTATAAAAAGTCATTGTACTCATACTATTATAGCATACACACGAAATCTTAATTCGTTCGCGAAATTGCGAAAAATATTTCAATTATTCGGTTTATTTGACACCCTCAACCTTGAATCCGGCTTTTCTAAGAAGATTGACGACGCCTTTCTCGCCACCGAGATGACCTGCACCTACAACGAAGAGGGTAGGGCTATTCTTGATGATTGCAGGAATCTTTTTTGCCCAGTCGCTATTGCGGTTGTAGATAAGCTCATTCATATACTCCTCAGTCATATCGCAACTATTACCCATCTTCATATAGGTGATTTCCATGAGCTTCTCAATGTTATGCTCATGATAGGCATCTAACAAGAGTAAGGTCTGCTTGTCATAAAACTCGTTATTGTCTATGCTGCACATCAGTTGCTCTATCATTTCATTCATAGGTCTTCCGAACATTAGTTTTGTCTGGAAATCCATTGTCTCAAGACCATTCGTCTTCTTACCCTTTTGGATAGCGGTTTGCTGAATACTGAGGTCGATGATGTTGTTCGGATTAAACTTACCCTGCATCTTTTTCAGGAAGTTCGTGATAGTGAGGGTGTTATCCAATGTTGCTGGATTCATCTTGCCCATCTGCTGAAAGAGCATAGGGTTACTGAGACCTGTACCGACTATAGATGTCACGTATTTGTCAAGCTTCTCAAACTGTTCTGCGGTAAGAATATCTTTGATAGTCTTGCCATCAGGAAGCATAGTTATTGCCTGAGTGGCTGCAAGAGTATCAGGATTAGTCATTGACTTTATGTCAATTTCACCATACACCTGATCAACCTCGTCAAGAGCGGCATTAGCTCCCGGAATCTTATCCAGATAGCTACCATCCTCCAAATGGAAGGTGCCGATGATATACGAAGGCTTCTGCTGAGAGTCAGAAGTGATACGATATAGAAGCTGCGCATTGGCAGACACGAATGTTGTTGTAGCAAGTGCTACGATTGTGATTAATTTCTTTATCATTATTCTAATTAGGTTTGATAAGTTTTTAATTTTCAATTATCAATTATCAATTTTCAATTTGAAGAACTGTTCCACACCTCCACGATTTCCTCGATACTTATACCGAGCATTCTCGCCTGTCGGAACAATTCAGGCAGTTGTTGGCGTTTGAAGTCCTCTTTCTGCCCTTTGAGCAGTTTCTTCTTTGCGTCGGCACATACGAAATAGCCTATGCCACGCTTCTGATATACGATTTCCTCGCGTTGCAATACTTCCATAGCTCTTAATACTGTATTATAGTTAATCTCGTAGGTAACAGCCAGTTCCCTGACGCTCGGAATGCGGTCTTCGCCCTGGTAGTTACCCTTTAGTATCTCTTCGCAAAGCTGATATGCAACCTTGCCGAAGATTGTTTTTTCGTTAGCTGTAATCATATCATAAAGAATCCGCTATTTGCTAGTTGCCAGCGCTTGTACAGCTGCCAACTTGCAATTAATAATACTGGTGAAAGGAATGCAAATATGCAAGTAACCTCTGGTTCTGAAGATATCCCCAATTCGAGGCCAACTGGAATGAACCAATGAGCCATCACACCCAGACAGATAAGAATTCTATACACAAATTTCTTTCTTATAAGTGCCCTAAGGAATATGTAGAAACTTGAAAATGCAAGAATGCTAGAACTCCTGTTTGGATGTATGTACATTTTTCTGAGCCAATAGCCTGTTTCTATGTCATTTTTCAAGATGTCAAGACTTGATAGCAACTGGAATAGGCCTTCAATAGGAACAGAAATCAACAACATACCTATCGTGTATGCATAACTTATTGCGATGGCATAAGTAAACTTTGTGCCTTCTTTTTCAGGTAGCAATGAATAATTCCTGTCGTGAAGTATGCCTCCAGCCATTTTTGCTTGTACAATAGTGATTATCAACAGATAAAATGTTGTAAAAAGACTGTAGTAGTCAATTTCCCTCATTGTGTTCATGTCTATTTTCTCCAGGCTTTCTGTTTGAAAATTGGCATTTTCTTGTTTTACCATCTCTATCATCTGCTCCTTGCTTGAGTGCTTTATCATATAACTTGCGGTTCCTGCATTGTAGGTGAGATAGATAAAGATGATAAGCGGAACAATAATGGCGATCAACCATTTTTGCTTATAGTTTTTTAGTATGAATCTAAATGTATTCATATTTTTTATTCTAATTTTAAATCATGAATATTCCGCTATTGGCAATCTGCCAGCGCTTGTAGATGTGATAGCTTGCGATTAAGAGAGCGAAACCGAGTATCCAGAACGTAATGCAAAGGAATGGGGGGTAGTCTTGTGGAACTATCGCATAAATGTCGGAAAACACACTGATGGTAATGACAATCCCATACATTACGCTCTTGTTGCGTATCAGAGTGGCGAGAAACGCATTTGTTGCTATTGTCAGGAACAAGCATGAGAATCCTCCTGTTCTTTCACATAGGAAATTCGTGTACCTACCAATATGGATGTCTGTCTTTTGTGAGAAAACATACTCTAGTGCTGCACCAATGCCATCTATTACGTATGGGAAAAGCAGACTGATGATAATGAGTGTAAAGGCTGCACCTAATGCTGTGAGATACTTTCGAAGCGTTGTGGCAGGCAGCTGATAGTTGCCTATAGAACTAAGTTCACGCACAGCTATGCATGCAGGTATCGATAGAATAAAATATTGTATGTAGCAACATGATGGGTATATCAATTCAGGATCAGGTATAGGAGTATTTCTTGAAAGTGACAGTAACATCAGCAAAATATACATAAAATTTGCTCCAAGAAACATCAATAGTATATACCCTCCATACGTAATAAAAATATTCTTTATTGTATTCATAATTCTGCTTTGTTTTTTTATTTTTGTCCGCTCTTCCTCCATAGATACTCCATCGTTACTCCATATCAACTCCATATCAAGTCCATCGTTTCGATGGAGTATCTATGGACTTATGATGGAGAAGTGATGGAGCAGCATTGAAGGAATGAGGTTTCTACATCATATCATCAGAAGTCCATTATTTGCTATTTGCCAGCGCTTGAAAAGCTGATAGTTTAATATCAGAAAGACTATTGTTACAAATAAGCAGATTATGCTTTCTGTCATTGATACACACATCGGCTTACCGTATGCAAAACAGAAACTATTCAGGAATGAGATTGTTATTATTGCAACAAAAAATCCAAGGGTTTTTCTGAATAATACGCCACAAAACACGCCCGCACTCATTTCTGCTAATATAAGTGGGAATATCCCGTTTTGGGCAAAGTGTCTCATAACTCCTCCTATTTCTATTTGCCTGTCAGGAATGTAGATAGCAGTCAATACGCTGCCTATCATTTCCACTGGTAGGCTTATAAGGATCAAAGAGAAGCACATGAATAAAACTGTCAGCAAGATAATCACGTATTTCTGAAATAGCGACATTGGCAATAGCGACAACATGTAATTTCCACGTGGGCTTTTCACCTGAGGATTGCACATCATCTTAGGTGCGAATACGCTGATACCTGTTAAGGTTCCACAAATCATCATAGCCATACTGCTATACGCACTTGTGATAAAAAAGTTCGGATTGTCAACGAATACGAACATTAAATATATTCCGCTTATAAATATGACACCAAATATCACAACTACTTTTAGCCACTCCTTTGAGAGTTCGAAAAACAACCTGTTCTTGTTCATAGCCTTGCTTATTTAGCGTTTAACTTATACATTTAAAATACCATTATTTGCTACTTGCCAGCGCTTGAATATATAATAGCCTGATATTATAAAGGCTATTGTCGCGAATATGCAGATTGCATTTTCTGTCATTAGTAATGACTCTGGAAGGTCGTATGATCCTTTACCCTGTGTATAAGCCATATTGTGACCAAGGGTATAACCCAGATATCCACCAGCAGGTAGGCTTGATATAGCTATAGCAGTACTTGCGTGACTGATTCTTCTGAATAACACGCTAAAAAATAGACTTGCGCTCACCCCAGCTAACAAAAGTGTTAATATTCCGTCATGGGCAAAATGATTTAGCATGCCTCCTATTTCGATAGGTGTGTCTGGTGAATAGGTGGCTGTCAGCATGCTGCCGATTATTTCCAATGGCAGGCTCATCAGAATTGCAGATAAATACAGAGTCAAAGTAGCTATCATAAGACTCATGTACTTCTTTAATGGTGATATCGGTAATAGCGATATCATGTATTTTTCAGGAGATAAACCTTCTGTCATATTGTAAACGGATTTTGGTACAGACATGCCAAAAAGCATAACGACTCCGATACAAATAATTGACATAAAGCTATAGATGGTCATAAGAGGGAAGTAGGTGTTGTCATTAGCAAACACATAAAGTGTATATAGACCACCTATACAAGAAGTGCCCCCTAAAATACCCATTATGAGAAAATATTTTATGAGCCAGAGGAAAAACTTGAATGTGTTCATAGCCTCTATTTCTTAAAAGCGTTGGGATTTTCGTTTACTGCCTCGAAGAGAAGTTCAAGACTTACGGGAGTCTCTTCTTCTGACTCTGTGCGACGAGCCACACAGAGATTGCCCTCAAGGCTCTTCTCTGAATAGAGCACCTCACCCTTTGGAGTTGTGCCGAAAGTGTATTTCTGGCCAAGTCCTTCTGTCGTATCGTTTACGAGAAGATCCTTTTTGCCAACGATGACTATGTGGTCAACCATCTTCTCAACATCGTGTACCTGATGGGTAGAGATGAGGATTGTGCGGTTCTCGGTCATGTGACTGTTGATGAGCTTGCGGAAGATGCGCTTTGAAGGAATGTCAAGTCCGTTGGTAGGCTCATCCATAAGCAGATAAGGCACGTTGGTAGCTAATGCGAAGCATATCATCATCTTCTTCTTTGTACCCATAGAGAGCTTGTTGAGGCTCTTCTTTTCTGCTTTGAGATCGAACTCGCGCATACACTCGTCCATTACCTCCTGACTATAATCCTTGTAGAAAGGACTGTAGAGCTTGATGAAGTTTTCAAGAGAGAGGTTAGGCACTATAAGTTCCTCTGGGATGAAATACAGTTTCTCAAGAATTGACTTGCTCTTGGTCTTTACGTTTTCGTCATCGATGGTAATCACGCCTTGCTTGGCAAAAAGCTGTCCGGTAATGAGGTTAAGAAGCGTTGTCTTACCAGTACCGTTCTTGCCGAGCAGTCCTACTATGGAACCAGGGTTCAACTGAAGGTTCACGTTCTCAAGTACATTCTCCTTTGAGCTTTTATAGCCGAAAGTCAGGTTTTGAATCTGTATCATATCTGTTCTGTTTTTGAAGTTTTTTGTATTGTTTGTTGATATACTTACATGGTGTCATAGTGAAGTATGACAGTGCAAAGATAGATTGTTATTTTGAACTGACCAAATTTTCAATAAGAAAACAATCTTTAATTAACATCTATTAACTGAAATTCCGCATTTTCCCCCTTGTAAAGCTTTGAAATCACGAAAATATGAATGATTATTTGGCTATTCATCGGAAAAAGTGTACCTTTGTGCCGAAATTATAAGTAATGGTGTAAAACGTATTATATAAAAGATATTTGTAATTAAGATTATGAAGACAAAGATTTTATTGGCAATAGCGATGATGCTAGGTAGTTTTTCAATTGCTAACGCCCAAGGTTATGTTGCAGGTTATGGTGGCAAGCACAATAGTGTGAAGGCTGACTTTAACTGTGGATGGTTCATCTCAGAGTTTGAAGATCTTTCAGGAAAAGGTCATCGTGGCATTTTCGGTACAGGTTTTTCTGTTTCTTATGAGCATGTATTCAAACCTGGTATTGGCTTTGGATTAAATTACATAATGGAAAACGGAAATGAGGATGGTATAAAGACACAGTTTGTAGGTCCTTCTTTTGTTTACGCAGGATCTTTCGGAAGCTGGACGTTGAGCTATTCTGCAGGTCTTGGATATGGAAATTTCAAATTTGATTCAGACCGTATGGGATATGCTGATGAGGGTGGATTGGGCTATTATGCTCAGGTTGAGGCTCAGAAGCGCTTCTCTGACCACTTCGGCATAGCTGCTGGATTACGTGTCCTTGATATTACCACAGGAGTAGATAAGGATAGGATTACTGGCACAGGCTCGCTAAGATTCACTATCGGTCCTCGCTTCTATTTCTAGACCTAACTAAGTCTTCCCACAAGGGAAGGTGTGTTATATACCTTTTATAGCTATAACAGTAATATAAACGCAAAGACGCAAAGACACAGGGTTTCTTATTGAAATCTCTATATCTTTGCGCCTTTGTGTTTTAATTAGGGGGTACCTATAGCGGCATTACCATTCTTATCCTTCTGATTCCTGAAAAAGGCTTGCATGTCTCTTTACTTTCTTTCCGCAGCTATCATCTCCCTTATCTTCTCGTTGAACTCGGTTGCTTGTATGAGCTGTTCGAGGGTGAGGTGCATGCGATAGCGCCAGTAGTGCCTTGGATTGGCTGGAATATTGATGCGCTCGGCATCGGCATCGGCAAGACGCAAATCAGCATCTGTTGCGAGCCAGTCCTGTAGCGTGAGGATGCAGAGCATTGACGGACAGGCGAGGTGGTTGCTGACTATCTCCGTGGCAATATCTGGTGTGAGAGGGTGGGGGGCTTTGCCCTCACGGCCAAGTGACCATTCCCAATAGTTTTGCGTGCGTTCCTCGTCCTCATCCCACCACATACGCAGCGTGGCGGTATCGTGACTGGAGATGGTGCAAACCGACATGAACGGATTGCGCTCGAGCACTCCGAACGCTACTTGCGGATCCTTCGGCATTGACTGTATCTCGAGCGAGAGGATGTTTAGCTGGTTGATTACCCAAGCCACACATTCCGGCACCATACCGAGGTCTTCGGCACACACGAGCATCTTTGTCGCATCTACCAGTCGTGGGAGTTTCTTCATAGCCTCCTCGTACCAGAACTGATTGTTTCTGCGATAGAAATAATCGTTATACAGGCGGTTGAAATTGTATTTGTCGTGCTCCCATAGCGTCTCGTAACAGGTATCGAGCTGTGCTGAGATTCGAGGATGAACAAGGTCGGGGTTCTTGTGGTCAACAAGGAATAGCACGTTGCTCTGGAGGGAGTAGATGGCATCGCGGATGGAGCCCCCCTCCATCTCCCCCGAGTGGGAGGGATTTTGGGATTGTATTATTGTATCTAAAGACTCCCTCCCTCGGGAGGGCAGGGGAGGGGCCGTGTGTGTCTTGAAGTACTTTTCCACCTCCCTCTGCGTCTTGAATCCCTCGCGGAAACGGTATGTGTCATCGTGCCAGGGCTCAAGGAAGGTGTTCTTTACATATTCTGCCTTGTCACCGAACATACGTTCCAGTACCCAGTCGGTTATGAATGGGTTGAGGAAGAAATCCTCCTGCCATTTAAGTCCGTATTGCTCAACCTCCTGACGTGTCATGCCGAGCGATGGCTGGAACTGCCCGAGAAGTCCGTGAACGCTATGGATAGGTATCTCCCAGATACGGAAGAAACCAAGCACATGGTCGATGCGGTAGGCATCGAAGTATTTCGCCATGTTCTGGAAACGGCGAATCCACCACTGGCAGTCGTCCTTTAGCATCTCGTCCCAGTTGTATGTCGGGAATCCCCAGTTCTGTCCGTTTACCGAGAAGTCATCAGGCGGCGCGCCTGTCTGTCCGTTGAGGTTGAAATAGCGCGGCTCCATCCATACATCACAGCCGTAGCGGTTTACGCCGATAGGGATATCGCCCTTGAGCGCCACCTTGTGAGCCTGTGCGTATTTATGGGCGGAAATCATCTGCTGCGCAAGGATGAACTGGATGTAATAATAGTATGAAGCCGCCTTGTATGCCTTGCTTCGAGGGTTGGTAAGCGATTTACGGTCAGCCTCGTTCCATGTGTTATGATCGGGCCATTCAGAGAAGTTGGCTGTGCCGTGGGTGTCACGCAGAACGCTGTACTGAGCGTAGGGCACGAGCCATTGCTCTTCTTCCTTGAACCATTGCTTGTATTCCTCGGATGCGAGAGTTTTTTGGCCTTCCTGTTCGAAAAGGAGATGCAGATACTCGTTCTTGGCATTGTTCACGCGCTCGTAGTCGATCTGCGCAAGGGCGTTGAGTTCTTTTCTGAGTTTTTCAAACTCTGTGGCTTTCTTCCAGTCTTTCAACGGAGGAAGCTGTCGGAAATCGGTATATTGCGGATGAAGGGCAAAGATGCTGATAGCGGAATAGGGATATGAGTCTGTCCATGTGCGTGTTATGGTCGTGTCGTTGATAGGTAGCACCTGAAGGATGCGTTGCCCTGTGAGCGATACCCAGTCAACCATTTTCTTCAGGTCGCCAAAGTCGCCGACTCCGAAGCTGCCTTCCGAGCGGAGAGAGAAAACGGGAATGGCTGTGCCTGCGATGCGGTCGGCAGGGATAGCGAAGTGTGCCATTTCCAAACTTATTGTCTCTGTCCTTCCGCTTTGTACCTCAGGAACATACAGCACACGATTCATACGTGCTTCCCATATCACAGGCACGCTCTCGTCTTCATCAATTACGATAAACTTCATCTCTATGCTCTTGCCAATGAGATTGGTGGCATCGATAACGGCTGTCCACTCGTTATCGCCTGTATAAAGGCATCTGAGGGCTTCGCGCTCCTGCCAGTTGCCGAGTTCTTCAACGCTTCCGCTTAGGGCAAGACGCTGGTTAGGCCTAAGCTGTGGAGCCTGTACCTTTATTATAAGGGTTTTGTCGAATGCACTCTTTTCGAGAGCCTGTATTTCGTGTCGGTGTATGCATTCGGTGAATGCTGTGCTATAGAAGTAATTCATTAAAGTCTGATTTGTTATTTCCTCTTGTTCCGTCTGCAAAAATACACATAATATCCTAAGATACGCAAATTTGCTGTCCGTTATGCATGATATCTCATTGCTAACGTTTGCGAATACGGAATCGTTTTTTATACAGAATCCTGTTTTCGGATTCTTTGTCTTTATTCCTCGCAAAATTACTAATTTCAATCTGAATACTGAAATTTTTGAAGGAAAAATTTTCCGCAATCGTGAAAAATAACACGTTCAAAATGTTATATTGTGCTTTTCTTGCCTTTGCGCAACCGATTTCATTCAGTATCTTATAGATTTTATGCAAAAAATTTCTTCATTTGAGAAAAATTTCATATATTTGCACACGAAAGCAATAATATTCATATAAAATGTTCATAAAAATATCACTTATTAACCCTATATAAACTATGCCACATTCACAGATTACAATGAAGGATATTGCCAAGGCACTGGGAGTGTCGGTGGCAACTGTCTCACGAGCATTGGCTGATAATCCAAGTATTAGTGAGAAAAGGAGGAAAATGGTACAGGAATATGCCAAGGAGCATAATTTTGTATCAAACGTTCTTGCGGAATCTTTGCGTCATTCCAAGGCGAGGTCACAGAAAATCATAGGTGTCATTGTACCTGAGATAGTTCATTATTTCTTCTCTACCGTTATTTCCGGTATTGAGGAAGAAGCATCAAATCGAGGGTATTCTATCATTGTTGCTCAGAGTAAGGAGCAGTTTGATCGTGAAGTGAAGATTTGCGACAACTTTATCAGGTCAAGAGTTTGCGGTGTAATCGTTTCACAATCAAAGAACACTAAGCAATACGATCACTTTATCCGTATCATAAACAATGAGATGCCTCTTGTGTTCTTTGACCGTATCTGTACAGGTGTAAATGCCTCCAGAGTGGTTATCGACGACTATCACGGAGCTTTTACTGCAACAAAGTATCTCATAGACACAGGTTGCAAGCGAATTGCCTTTTGCGGAAGTTCGTTGCATCTTGAGATTGTGAAGAATAGGATGAACGGCTATAAGGATGCCCTTCGTCTTCACGATATGGAGATTAATAACGATTACATTCTTGAGTGTGATTCACGTGAACTCGCTGAGCAGATGATTCCTGAGATGATGCAGAGTGACAATAGGCCTGATGCATTCTTCTGTATCAATGATGATACCGCCATTGGAGTTATCCATATAGTGAAGCGTCTTGGATTCAAGATTCCGGAGGATGTAAGTATCTGCGGATTCACCAATTGCGAGCGTGCGTTGGCTTGTGATCCTATGCTCACTACCATGGATCAGCGAGGTAATGAAATAGGTCATCAGGCAGCAAATATCCTTATCAATAAGGTTGAGGGTATTACTCCGCTAAACCGCGTTGAAAAGCAGGTGGTAAGAAGCAATCTCATTGTTCGCGGCACAACTAAAGGGCCTATGCTATAATGGGATTTTGGGATATGTTTTAACTAACAGTTTTGTAATATCGCTTTTATTGTTATTGAGTCTACTTTAGTAAGTGGACTCAATAATAGTTTGTGATAATACATTGAATCAAAATGATATAGTTAACGTGAGTTCGACGAATTTATTCAGTTGTATATTGTTGACTATCATGTGGTTGAAAGAGCTCTGAAGGAGCGATACCTAATAGGGCAGTCCGTTA
>CADCHG010000029.1:0-7236 GCA_902801155.1 uncultured Prevotellaceae bacterium
TGAGGCCTTTACGATTGTAGCCGTGTCGTGGAACTCAACAGAATTGAGTTGCAGACGGTTGATACTTGTAGAAAGATAGATTGGCTTTTCCCAGATAACGGGTTTCTTCGCTGCTGAAACGCTTAGCGCACAGAGGATGGAGATGATAGAAATGATAGTTTTTATCATATAGGTAAATGTATTTTGTAATAGAATATCTTTTTAGGCTCGTTTATTGAAACTTGAGAAATGTCTATTTCTCAAGTTTCTTCAATAGTTCGATGTTCTTGAGGAACTGTTCCTTGCCAACACCGTATTCCTTGTTTATCTTTAACACATTACCATTACGGTCAAGGGCTTCATAGTGAGGAATGCCAGAGAATTTGAAAAGCTCCATATACTTATTGTATTCGTCTTGTGGCACGCGATAGACCTCTGCTCCGTTGAGTTTCTCGGCTACATACTCATCATATTTTTTCTGTGGAGAATCCTTGTCGCCTGTTATGAAGATAAACTCAAAATCTGGGTTGTTGCGCAATTCTTCTCGCCATGGCTTGGTTGATTCTATGCCCGCGCGACAAGGACCACAATAGGTAGCCCAAAAGTCGATGTAAAGATACTTGCCCTTGTATTTATCTGTTATCTTCCTAAGTAGCGTGGTAGCCTCGCAATCAGGAAGAGAGTATGACATCTGCTTGGCATTAATGCCATAGTTTACATACTCATCAATCAATGACTCAAACATAGGATTGTGCATAGCAGACTTGATGATGCTCGCCCTATGCTTTGCCTCTTCTAATTCTTTATTAACAACGAAATCTACAGAATCGGCAGGGGTGTCATTTATTCTCCAACTTTTTACTAGCATGTAGTTTAATTTGCCATTTCTTGATTTGTTATAGAATTCTCGTACGTATTTTAGTTTGAGAAATAATGACATGTCTTCTCTTCCAAAAATAGCTTTGTCTCTACACATTTGTATGCTGTCCACGATAGAGTCATCGTAGGGCTTGAACCATTGTATAGGGAATGTAGGGTCAGTTGATTTTTCGTAATCGCCAGTTCCATGTTCGAACACAGGTCCATATATAGTACTGCTTAATAAGAAAATATAAAAGTTCGAGCTCATTGTCAATGGGTCATTAAATGGAATCTTACGTAGGAATGTATAGTTTTCAGGGTTGAGAATGTCTCTGAGTGAATCAGGCAAATTCTGCAGTTCGCTTTTAGGAGTCATGCGTATTTGGGAATTGTTTCCATAATATCGTACGACACACCCAGCATACAACACCTGCATGTCGATTTTCGACATGATATACTCGATGTCATTGTAGTGAAAACGTTCAGCAAGATAGTCATGGGTCGCAAGAGCATTCTCGTATGTTTTTTCTACGATTTTGATGTAATTCTTGAAACCGTATTTGTTTTCCATTTGATTTATCGTTCTGAAGTTGCTGTCAGTGGTAGGTCGAGGCATATTTGATGTAATGGCAGAGTATTCCGTAGGCTTTCCAGAAGGATCACTAACGGTTGCTTTGCCATACTGATTTATTGTGAAACAGGTTGTCTCGCCTGGTTTGATTAGGAAATATACACCTAGATTATTTGCTACCAAACAGTCAAGTATAGGATAATGTAGGACAAACTTATGCTCGAAAGTTCCATCCTCGTTGATAGGGATGACAATTGGTTCATCCTTACATGTAAGATTATTTCGATTGTAGATAGTTAGTGAACTAAATCCATCAGAACGAGAATAGCCTTCAATTTTTCCCTTGATGCATGTGGTGTCAGTACGGAAGAAGTCCTTTCTGAATGCTTCTACCTTCTCTTCGTTGAGTGCGTATGGCTTTATTTTCACAGGATTGTTAGCCTCGGAAATACCCATGACTCTGTTTTCATATTCTGCAAAGCCTTCAAGCATATCAAAGAATTTGGTGGTGAGAGGCATAGGTTCGAAGACAAGTGTCATAGTAGCTACTCCATGTTCATCAACAGGGATAGGAGTTTGTGGTGGAAATTCCTTAATGAACTTTAGCTTATAGTTCTTGTTGTCATCTCCGTAAAGGTGTATATGACCAAGAATCTACGATTGTAGCCGTGTCGTGGAACTCAACAGAATTGAGTTGCAGACGGTTGATACTTGTAGAAAGATAGATTGGCTTTTCCCAGATAACAGGTTTCTTCGCTGCTGATGAGTTTAGCATGCAGAGAGTAAGTAGGATAGAAAGGATTGTTTTTGTCATTTTTGTAATTAATGTTTTTAGTTTATTCGTCTAAGTTAATATATTCTTCTGCAAAGATAAGCAAAAATTTGCGAATATGCAAATAATTTCATGTTTTTTTATGTGAGAAAAAAAATATTTGTATCTGCTATAAAAATAGTAACATTGCAAAGACAATAAAACTCCAATTCCATATTGGACTTGAATTGGAGCAGGATTGCACTTGAATTGGAGTTGTTGCTACCTTACATCGAAAAAGAAATGAGTTTAATGGTTTTCACAGCTACCTTCTGTATTGGCTTATTATTGGTGTTCGGTAAAACAATACGAAACATATCCTAAGTTCTTTAACTCAGCATTTCGGATATTCAGTTTCTTCTGTAAGCCCTATTTCATAATCCCAGCAAACGTGTTGGTAACAAGTAACGGGTAACAATAAGAAAAATAGTGTCATCTGCTGCCTATATTTATTATTTCCATATATAATAAGGTATATAAACTCCTTAGAAAAATTCAGTAAAATTTTTGGCCATACACTAAAATCCTTATTGTTACCTGTTACTTGTTACTGGTCGTGGTTTTGCTTGTCTGCCGCAGGCATTTAAGACAAAGAGAATGAGGCTGTTATGCAAAAATAGAGGGAGAGGTATAGGCGGCTGACGGTCTCAATAACATAACAACAAGCATTAATTTTGGGCAGATTCACCTTGTTTTTCCTGATTTGGTTTACAGCTTTTTAGTTATTATCATACTGCATTCGTTGACATTATACTTGAAAGGTTGTCGTTTTCCTGGAAAGGGTTACACAATCCTGATTTCGTTGACATCATACTGAATTCGTTTACTCCGCATGGAAAACGATGTAAAGACGCAAAAAATGCTCTAGTATCCCCTCCGATGCAGTTCCGTTCCAAGTCCGTTCCAGGTCCGTTGTAAATCCGTTGTAAGTCCGTTGATGCTCCATCGATGGGAGCGAACCTGAAGCGAAGGCATAGCGAAGCCAGAGCGAAGGCACAACAGCGTTTCTAACCCCTGCGGTAACAAGTAACAGGTAACAATAAGAAAATTAGTGTCAGTGTATCTCATTTCAGACATAGTACCCCCGTCTGGATATGCTCTGCTGAGGGAGGAATGATACTAAGGAGGTGTTGCGTATCTCTTTTTGTTTCCCCACAAGAAATTCCCTCCCTTTCTTGTGTTATTCAGAAAATATTTGTATATTTGCACCAGTAATCAACAATCGAAAAAATGAAGAAATCCTTCCTCTACCTCATCATCGCTCTGGGTTTAATCCAACTCAGCTATTCATGCACTCCAGAGAGCAAGATACCATTCCTTGCAAAGATGAATATCTATGCCGACTCATTGATTGATGAACCATTCCCCGATTCACTAAACTATACAAACCGAGGATTAAAACTGACCAAAGAGCAATGTTATGCGTTGTGTTCTGACTCCTTATGGCTGACTGTTGTATCTATAAAGAAAATAAATGACAAATATCTCATATTCTTTAATGAATACCAAACCGATGTTCGTTGCGCCCTATTCAACGAGCAAGGCAAAATAATTGACTGGTGTGATTTCTGCGGAGCTATTGCCCCCTCCTACTGTTACCCCAAAGAAAAAGGTATAATAAGGATAGAACGTCATATAGAAGCTGATTCATTAGACTGCGAGCAAACCATCTGGAACATCAAATACATAGATAATAACAAGTTCGAAACAAAAGTCATTATCAATGATTCAGTAACTGTCACAAGATTGTACTCCGTTTCTGACAAGATAACACTTTTGAGCAAGACCGAATCTGAACATATCGACACTCCAGCATTTGACATCATGACAACTCCTATTTCTCAGGCAAAAGACATTTGCGACAAGCTCACCACATACAAAGAGCTAAGAAAGAAATCCGATTATGGTTGCACAGTATTGAGAAGATTATTCGAAGGAAATGTCATGATTAATCTCCTTAAATACAATGCCAAGGATGCCCTACAATGGATTTACGATCATCGTACCAACAAGCGAATGGAGTTCTATGTAAAAGCTGCATGCTCCCACTATCCTGGCCACTACGACAGAAGTCTATCCATCAACTTCCTCAAATCACAGATTCTCCAACTCAAGGATAAGCAGGCACAAGAATATCTACTGAAAATGCCTGTCTTCACAGATAATGACGACGACACGTGGGTATATATAAACCGCAACTAAGCCACATAGTGTCAAAGAGTCGTCCCTTATACCTCCCATGCAAGTCCCAAGTAATTCCCTTGTAAATCCCATTTCCCTCCCAATTATAGGAACGGATTAGAAGCGAAGGCATAGCGAAGCCAGAGCGAAGGCACAACGGCATTTCCACCCTTGCGGTAACAAGTAACAGGTAACAATAAGGATTTTAGTGTCAGTGTATCTCATTTCAGACATAGTACCCCCGTCTGGATATGCTCTGTTGGGTGGGGAATGATGCTAACGAGGTGTTATGGCATACTTGAAGGTATGGAAGGCGATGTAAAGAAAAAGCAAAGATAATCAAAAGGGCTGATACTTCATGTAAGTACCAGCCCTAAATTTATCTAATCAAAAAAATTACCGGACGGACACCAATAACTTTTTTCATCTCTAAAGTAAAGCACTACTACAATCCGAACTTGATTACTGTACCGATGCGCCACCAGAGACCGGGCTGGGGAATGGTGGCATAGTCGCAGTATTTCTTGTTGAAGAGATTGCTTGTGTCGAAATAGACGGACCACTTGGGGGCATCCCATGAGAGGCGGGCATCGGTGATGGCATAGGATGGGTTGTTTGCTCCTACGCGATCCTGCCAACGCCATGAGAGACTGAGGGAGAGGCGTTTCCATAGTCTGCCGTCGGCACTCAGAACGACCTTGTGACGGAGATAGTCCATGGCGTATTTACTGCTGATGACAGCCACGTCGTATTCTGAGTCTTCGTGGATATAGCTATATTTCGCAGATAGCTTCCTTAATGGGCAATTCACGCTCCATAGCTCTTGCGGGAGGAGGTTGAGGTTAAGTTCGAAACCCTTGTTGTCAAGCCCGAAATTGACGGAGCGATAGGTGTTAGGTGATGGGTGTTGGGTGTTGGAGTATGTTACCCAGTCTATCATATCCGTCTTGTGCGAATAGAAGAGCTGTGCCTCTGCCATGAAGCCGTTGGCGCGGTATTGCGCTCCGAGCTGGTAGTCGGTTGTCTTCTCAGGCTTCAGGTCGCTGTTGCCCTCGATATTCGCTCCGCTATAATACAAATCGGTAAACGTAGGCATACGTAGAGCCATGTTCCATGAGGCATAGAGTTTCCACGCATCGGTTGGGCGATAGCTGACGTCGATACCCGGGTAGACGCGCCATCGGGTGTCAAGACCGTCGTTCATGTTCGCAAGCAGACCGAGGGAGAGGGTAAGGTCTTGCAGGAGGATGTCGTGCTCAAGGAATGCGGAGATGTTGGTTCGCGTGTCCTTGAATTTGTAGAGCTTGTCAGATTCGGCATCGTGTCCGCCTGTCTTCTCCCAATCGGATTCAGGCATAGGCTTGCCGAGCTTCGTGCTTTTGATGCTCTCGCCACGCACCTCAAAGCCGAGGGATGTCTTGCCTAAGGCAGAAGGAAACCATGCGTTGAGGGAAACGCCCTTGGAGTCAACCTTGTGGAAGTTCTCGCCGGCAGGATTATCCTTGTGCCATTGGTAGTGGTCGAACCAGCGATTCCAATAGAGTTGCGGAGCGAGATGAACATTTCCCAACTTGATGTCGGCGTTGAGAGCAGCCATTAAACGCTCGTTGCTCTCCCATTGGTCGGTAGAGGAAGCCCCGTAGAACGTGTTGGCTGCGTAGGGCTTGTAGCTGTAGCCGAGCTGTCCGCTGAGCGTGGCATTGCTTCCTATCTGCGCATTTCCATGATAGAAGACACGCGAGGATGTGAAATAACTGTTAGGCGTGGCTCCATCGGTGCGCGTGTAGCCTCCAGAAAGCAGATGGTGCGTAGAGCCGAAAGACTTGACGAGGGAGGCGTTGCCGTTGGCATAGCCGTATTGACCGGCACTCAAGCTCACAATGCCCGTGCCCGAATCGGCTCCCTCTCTACGGGAGAGGGCGGGGGGAGAGGCCGTAACGATATTTATCACGCCGTTGAATGCGCTCGTGCCATATACACGCGCAGCAGGTCCCTCGAGCACTTCTATGCGCTCGATATCTTCTGGAGAAACGGGAAAATCGGCTGATAAATGACCGGTATGAGGTGAGGAGATGTTGACTCCATTCAACAGAATGGTAATCTGGTCAAAATTTCCTCCACGCACGGAGATGTCCGTCTGAACACCAAAGCCACCACGCTGACGGACATCCACGCCGATGGCTAATTTCAAAATGTCGTTGATACTCTCTGCCGCCGCACGATGAATATCCTCTCGTGTGATGACAGACACGATCTTTGCTGACTCTGCAAGTGTCAGCGGAGCACGAGAGCCGGTAACGACCACCTCTTCGAGCTTCAGTTCTGAGCGCTGGAGCGAATCTCCGGTTGCCTCGGTGTTGACGCTAACGCCCTCAGCCTTTGCGTGGGAGAGAGTAGCGACGCTGAGCGTTCCGATGAGCACCTCACGTCCCATGACAGAGAAAAGGGCATAGCCCTTGTGTGAGAAATGCTTGAATCGCAATGCCTTGCGCTCACAGAATTGTTTCTGTTGCATTTGTTTTTTTGTTAGTTAAAATGAAATTAATATAGAAAAATACGGAGCATATGCCCCTTCCTTCTTATCTATAGTAAAAGCTGTTGCCCGCTATCCTGAATAGGGAGAATGGCTTTTTGCGCTGCAAAATTATGAAAATATTTTTGAATAGCCAAATGAAATAAATGATAAATGAAAAATACTTTGCGCATAGAATTTATCTGAACACGGAAATCCTAGAATAACGTGAGTTCGACGAATTCAAGACTGCGAGGGCTGAAAGCCCGACACCTAATAGGGCAGTCCGTAAGGGCTGTTATTCTATAGATGCGTGATTAA
>CADCHG010000029.1:7262-38858 GCA_902801155.1 uncultured Prevotellaceae bacterium
TCATACCCCCTATATCGACAAATATGACAGCCCTAACGGACTGCCCTATTAGGTATCGCTCCTTCAGAGCTCTTTCAACCACATGATAGTCAACAATATGCAACTGAATAAATTCGTCGAACTCACGTTAGAATAAACGACTTGCTTTAGCTTGTTGAGCTTCAGCGAAAAAAGTTTTCATTTCGTCCGTGTTTTCTGTGGTCAATAAAAAAAGGAAGCGGATTTATCAGGTTTATCAGACAGATCCGTTTCCCTTAATATTTTACTTTCCTACGAGAAGAAGGATTACTTCATCAGATACGGGAAGTGGAGGGCAAAGAGATTGCCTGCCGAGGTGCCATTCTTGTCATAGGCTGTGAGGATGAGTGAGGTGGCCTTATTTTCCCCGCCCCATGTGCCATTATCCGCAAATTCAAGGTATGTGGCATCATCGTCACTATCATAGAAGAAGCTGCCTGACATGCTATCCTTATCGTTTGTTGTCGTACCGCCGGTGTTGGCATCAAACAGCATGGTAACAATGCTGTACTCCTGGAACTTGCCAATATACTGACCCGCACTAAGGGTGATTGTGTTGGTCTTCTCCTTGAAGCTGACAGGGATGATTAATCTGTAGTCGGTGAGTACGAGAGCGTAAGAAGTAACGCCTGCGGTATCGGTTGATGCCACGAACTCAGCATTGAGCGCTTTGTAATCACCAATCTTTGCATCATAGTACACGAGCAGCATCTCGCCAAGGAGGTCCTTGGCAATCTCACATTGCTGAACGAAGATGGAATCCTTCACACTTCCTGCCTCATAATAGACGTATCCGCTACGCAGATGGCCTGTTGCATTTTCTGCAACGCTGAGAGAGAGAATGCCATCCTTAGCCTTACAGGTAATCCAGTCCTCAGCGGTATAGCACTTGAAATCCAGATTAGTTACGTATGGAATCTGCAAATCAGCCTTTGCGTCATCGAGATACAAATTACTTGCCTCTACAGAGACAATAGCACCCTTCTGGATGACAGCCACCTCGGTAACGTCGTTTCCGCTTTTGACGGTAATCTTTCCGCTACGATATTCAAGACCGGTATTGTCGGTGGTCTTAACGGTGATTGTCTTTCCGCTTACAGAGGTGGTGAACCAGTCGGAAGAGGCAGTTGCATCAATAGCTGACGGAGCCTCGACGACAATAGTGCCCTCGGATGCCTTTACCGGCATGTCGGAAACATTCTGGCTAACGATTTTGATGGAATTGGTGAGTGTGTATTCACCCTCCTCGCTGTCGCTGCATGAGGTAAAGCCAATAAGGACGGCAAGAAGGAAGAACAGGAATGACCCCTTTTCCGCCCTACGGGCACCCTTTCCCCGTGAAGGGGCAAGGGAATAGTATAATTGGTTATTATTTTTCATAACATAAAAATTTATATGAATGGCCTTTTCGCCCTCCCCCCTTCCCCATTACGGGGGAAGGGTCGGGGTTAGGGGTATTAATTATCAAACGGAGATGCGATTTCCTCCTTATATACCGTGAAGTACATTTCAGGATCATCAATCTGCTGCATCTTTATCCATGTAGGATTCTTAAGATTATCGGCAGTCAGGGTGTAAGAGAAGCCTGCAGGACCGGTGAGGACACTTATTACATAGTTATAGTTCGCGTTGGAGAAGTACCAGCCACCATCGCCTTCAACCTTTCCTGTGAAATAAAGGGTAAGGATATCGTCGGTGAGTATGTCTGCATCAAGAACCAGAGAACCTCTAAAATTTCCTTTACTATCTCCACTCATGAATGAGAAACCGAAAGCACCTGAATAGCCGAGAACGTCATTAGGACCGATAATCATGTACTTGACTTCCTCGCCTATTTCTGCACTACCCTCCTTTACCTTATTGAATAACTTCAGAGCCTTCTCAGACATAGCACTTGCCTTGAAGAACCAGTAATGGGTGGTAAGGAACTCGGTAAGAGGCTGTGGAATGGCAACGAGGGCAATAGAATTATCGGTTGGGTTTGCCCAGATGCCATTCTCTGAATAGTTGAAGCCTTCAACGTTCTTACCCATGATAGTCACGGTGTCCTTCAACTCAAAACCAGTAGTGGTTGTGATGAAAGGCATCTCCGTGCTCTCACAAGTCTTAGGATCGGTGAATAAGAACACGTTACCGGTACGACGAACGAGGATAGAGTCGCCATCAATAACGAAAGCGTACTTGCCAGAGTACATTTTCTCCTCTATGTTCTGCACAGCGGCAATATATTCCTTTGCCGGCAGACTGAGGCGATGCATATACATCATATTGCCGCTACGCTTGCCCTTCAGGGTGATGAGGTCGCTTTGAACATCCATGATAATGAACTCAAAGTCGCCATCCTTTGCCTCATATTCATCTGCAGAAGGTGTGGCATATGCGTGCATCAATGAGTTATAGCTGTCGAAACTGAGAATAGGACCGTCATCATTAGTGAGCTTATAAAGGCTTGTCTCGCCCTTTTCTGCATTCTGTGAATATACGGTAGCCTCAGTACCCTTGAACTGAATTGCGTATGCAATACCACCATAGGAGAGGTCACGACTTGGGTAGTAGTCGAGTGCCCATCCGTTCTCGTTGCCTGTGAGAGCAGCCTTTGTCTTGTCAAGAACCTCCTGCATTCGCAGAGAAGCAGACTTGTCGAATACATCCTCCTGATCTTTCAGACATGACTGGAAGAGTAAGGTGGAAAGGAGGAGGAAGAAGAACAAATACCCCTTTCCCGTCCTACGGACACCCTTTCCCCATAAATGGGCAAGGGATTTGTATGATTGATTATTCTTTTTCATAATTATTCGTTTTTGAATGAACCTTTCGCACTCCTGCTCCCTTCCCCATTACGGGGGAAGGGGCGGGGTTAGGGGTCGTTTACTTCACCGTAATATCTGTAAGATCAACCTTACCAGCGACGATATCAGCCTGACGGCGCTGAACGGTTTCGCGAAGAACATCAATGTCGATATTGAAGTTTTCCTTCATGTAGCGACGGACGATGTCAAGCTTGGTGTTTATCAGCTGAGAAGGATTTGTTGATGTCTCACCAGTCTTTGCAGCCTTGTCTGCAGCATCTTTGTCAGCCTGCTCCAACCTGCTATTCCAAGTCTCCGCATCATTGACTATATACTCAGAGAGCATCTCGGCAAAGTCCTCCGTATAGGATTCCTGAGAGTAATCAGAGATGAAGCCTCTTGACAGGTATTCCTTGTTGAATGGCTCCTCGCTCCACATATCACCCAAATAATCCTTACCAGAAACCAACTGAAAATCAGCTGGGATAACCTTTGTCTGGTTCATGATATGGGTGAACTCGTGGTGGATGGTCTTGAAATAATAATAGTTCATATATTCAGGACCTTTAGCGATATTCTCGCTGAGATAGTTAAGACCTGCAAGAAGAATCTTACGCCCGCCCTCAGCAGTACCGAGAATGTATGTGCCATTGTTGCGGTACTCCCATTCTCCGATAAGGAAGAACATCTTTGGGAAGTAGCGACGCGTGAAGTCTGTGCCGGCAACCTCATCGTATGTCTCTACGCAGAGATACTTTACGAGATGTGCCATCTTAACAGCATCCTCGTATTTTGCAGGTACAGTATAGTAGTCGTAATCAGACTCCGTTTCCTTGTACCTGTACTTGAAATCGATATTATATGGAATGGCGAAGTTGGTCTCCAGCCATTTATCGAACTCTGTCTGCTCCTCGTTAGGCGTAACGATTACGCTCTTGTTCTCATCCGGATCATCAGCAGTACAGGAGCTTAATGCCATCACACCAATCGCAAGCGGTATTATCAATTTATTTAGTTTCATAATTATATGCTTTATTAAATGTACTATTTAGCTATTTACTAATTACTATTTTATATAGTATTTTTATAAATTTACCATTTTCATTTTACTTTGTACTAAGATAAATAGTACATCCATCAAATTGCAAATAAATAGCAAATCGTAAATAGTCAAATAGTAAATAATTATTTTATCTCGGGTTCTTCTCCAATCCTGCCTCAATAACCTTGTTAGGAAGCTGTAGGGCGCGTCGAGGATCATCTTTCTTCAGAAAGCCCTTTTTCTTCTCTGGCACACCCTTAGCATTCATCACACGACGTGGAATCTCGATGCCGTAACGCTTGATGTCAAACCAGCGAAGACCCATGTGCATGGTCTCTGTACGACGGAAAGTAAGAACAGCCTGAAGCATATTCTCCTGAGTGCTTCCTTCTGCGTCGATAGCGAAAGCAGGATTGAGATGCTTCTTGAGCTGTGACTCTATACTGTCTTTGTCGGAGTAAGAATACTTGGCATTGTTATAGAACTCATTCACGATCTTTGGAGTCAGCACTACCTGGCTCTTGGTCATGGCATGCATCCACATGGTCATATCCTCACAAGCCTTGTCATACTGCTTGAGCATGATATATGCCTCAGCACGGCTGAGAAGAGTCTCGTCAGTAGTGAGAGTTGGATATACTGTGCGATTGTATCCAATCTTTGCCACAGGGTCCGTGTACTCGAAGATGCGTGGCAACTTCCAGAAGACAGATTTGTCGAGGTTAGTTGCAGTATAAACCTTCGGAGCTACATAGAATGCCGTGTAGTTACCCCAGAGCTGTGTAGCAAGGATATCTTCTTTCTCTGCAAGATAGTTTCCGTGAGAGTAGCGGCTATTGAAGCGGTAAGGCCCGAAGAACAAACCAGCAGTAGAATAAGAGGTGAGAAGCAGGAGATTCGAATTCTCGTCAGCATTAATATACTGATTGGTGATAGCATCGAATTCCTGTGTCATCTGCGACATAGCCTTCCAGTTGCGAAGCATAGTTGCAGGCTGGTCGCCCAGACACAATGTTGCAGTCTCAACAGCCTTCTCCCATTGCTCGGTGAAGAGATAGAAACGTGTCGCGAGAGCGTATGCCGCACGCTTTGTGAAGTGGTACTTAGGTACTGTGTAGTAAGAACCGTCAACAAGTGGGAGTCCTTCCTCAATATCAGCCTGAATATGGTTGTAAAGGTCGGTCATGTTGCCACGCTCATACGTAGGGTTAAGCAGAGTCTCAGGCTCTGTGAGGTATGGCAAACCAAGCTGAGAGTCGTTCTTTGCCTTGTTGTAAGGCATACAGAACATATTTGCGAGCATGAAATAGTTGTATGCTCGGCACATGAGAGCCTCTCCCTTTGCCTCCTGCATAACAGGGGACTCAGGCATGCCCTCTATAGCCTTAAGTACTTCGTTTGCAGCAGAGATGCTTACGAGGGAACTCTGCCAGAAGCTCTCCAAAGATTCATTGTCCTGTTCCTTCTCGTCTTTCCATGCCCATGTATCCTCGCAGAAACGCTCAGTCTCAGGATTACCCTCGCCGTAGTCGTCTATATTATCGGAAACGAGTTCTGCTACATAGATATGGTCATTGTCAGGATAGGCACCCACAAGGAGGTTCTGCACCTTCTTTTCATTGTCTATTGTTGCGCGGTTATCAGGATTTGTGTCGAGGAAGTCGTCACAACTCACCATGCAGGAAGCACCAATAATAATCGCGCCAGCGTATGTATATTTTAATAATGTATTCATAACTTTAATTGAATTTTCATCCGACCTTTTCTCGCCATGCCAAAGCTGATGCAAGCATCGCTTTGGTCATCTGGCTTAACGAAAACGTTCTTTATTTTACCTCAACGATGACGCGACGATCGTAAGCTGTGTTCTCGAGCATACTTACACCGCCCTTACTACTTATTACCATCTGGCTACGGCTTACGCCTAATGTCTCAAGTGACTTGGCTACAGACTCAGCACGCTGTGCAGAGATGCGATTGTTGATTTCCTCTGTGCCTGTTGCGCTATCAGCATAACCAGTAAGATACACCTTGAGGTCAGGGTTCTTCTTGGCAGCCTCGGCAATAGTGCGGAGATTAACTTCCTCACCAGCCTCAAGCTGTGATGCAGAGTTGAGAGCGAAGAAGATAGAGAGTGGCATGAACTGCTTTTCCTTCTCCACCTTAACAACTTCCTTCACAACTTCCTTTACCACCTCCTTGCTCTCGGCAGGATTCTGGTTAGCAAGCTGTCCGCGCAGACGGTTGATTTCGGCGTTGGCGTTGTCGAGATCTGACTGGAGCAGAGCCACGCGACCATCCTCTTTCTTCACGCTTGAATCGTTGCCGCCAAGACCTATACGAAGAGTTGCTGTGAACTGCTTTGGAGTTGGAGCAGCCACACCACCAGCGTTGAAGAACTCTGGATCCTGACCGTTCAGCTTCTTATCAGCATAGATAAGGAAGAGGTTGGTTGCCTGAAGCTTCAATGCGAGGTTTGCAAGACGGAGCTTCTCGGTAATGCTCTTTGGGAAGTCATAACCGATAGATATTTCCTTCATACGAATGAAATCCCCCTTGGCAATACGTGCAGAACTATAGTTGTATGCGTTGTATGCGTATGCGAGGTGTGAGTCATTCTCGTTCTGACGCTTTGAAGCGATAACTGGAATATTGGTGTATTTCTCATCACCAGGAACAGTCCAACGATTGTTGAACTCCTTAGGAGTTGACATAAGGTCGGTGTACTCATTATCGAATACAGGGTCGAGACGTACCACGTTACCGAATGAGTAGGTAACGAATACATTGAGTGACAAGTTCTTATACTTGAACACGTTACCGAGTGAACCTACGTCAGTTGGGTCTACAGTACCTGAGTACTCAAGGAAAAGAAGCTTCTGCTTGTCAGTTTCCTGGAAGTAGATATCAGTAGTAGTTACGTTGCCGTCCTGATCAAGGAACAGAGGCAGACCTTCATTGTTAAGTCCCCTGAAAGGAATAGAGAAGAGTGCGCCTACTGGATAGCCCTCACTTGCGAATGCTGTTGAACTATTTGAGTCTGTACTTGTACGTGCTACAAGATTCATCACATTACTTGTAGTATTCAAGCCAGTAACTTCGTTTGAAGAGTGAGAGTAGATGAAGTTGGTTGTCCAACTGAAATCCCTTGTCTTGATATTGTTAGTTGTGAGACTTACCTCAATACCATGAGCCTTCATTGTGGCGATGTTACCAAGCTTTTCAATCTCACCACCTATACCCTGTGTGGTAGCAACACCGATAAGGTCGTAGTTGTTACGTTTGTACCAATCCACCTCAAGATTGATGCGGTTGTCGAGGAAACCGGCTGACAAACCAAGGTTGAGCTCATGTTTCTTCTCGTATGTAAGTTCCTCGTTAGCAAGGTTCTTGACATAGAGCATACTCTCACGAACGCTTGCGAAAGGACGCCAAGGAGTTTTACTGCCAATCTCTACGATAGCATTTGAAATGCTTGGACGCTCAGCGGTAAGTGAGTAAGAAGCACGAAGTGCGAGGTGTGAGACTGTTGGCTCAAACTGCTTGAAGAAATCCTCTTCATGTACGTTCCAAGAAGCAGATACGTTCCATGTAGGCAACCAACGGGCAGCACGGCTCTTACCCATACGGTTAGTACCCTCATAGCGATAAGTACCGTTCAGAGTGTAACGCCCTTTGTATGAGTATGTTCCGTTAGCGAAGAAAGCAGCACTACGCTCGTGTTTGTTCTCGAGTGTGTAATAGTCGGTGTTCTCCTCAGAACCCTTCTTGAATACCTGATATGCGTAGTTAGGAATCTCACCCATAGTATATTGCATACCCCAGCCACGGAACCAAGTCTTGTGGCGGTCAACGTAGTTTGTCTCCATACCGCCATAGAGGTTCACGATGTGGTCTTCTGCAAATACATCATTATAAGCAGCTGTGAGACGTGTGTCCCACTTGTACATATTGCGGTCTGTGCGCTCATAGATACCACCGTCAGGAAGTACGGTGATTGGGAGTGCATAGATGTTGTCCGGGTCTTTATAAAGGAATGGGTTCTCATCACGGATGGTAGAATTGCCCATTGCACGATAAGCCAAAGCCTGATTACTGTTATCAAGGATATAGTGTTCCTGTCTTGTATCCGTATTCTGCATACCGGCAAGCAATGTGAGCTCAACTTTCTTGATAGGCTTGTATTTCAAGCTACCGGTAACACGGAAGTCGTTTACACCCAACTTCATATAGTTGCTCTCCAACTCATTGAAGATGTTGAAGTCGGCATAGTTACGAATGTAGTATGCATCTGGATCAAGAGCACGTGAAGTGTTCATTGAATATGAATATGGGTTGATGTCGAAGTCACGCTTCACCTCACCGGTTACAGCATCGGTTTCCTTACCGATTGTACCCGGAGCCTCCTGCTTACGGAAAGATGCGTTAGCGATTACGTTGAACTCAAGTTTCTTGTTGATATTGAAAGTTGAGTTGAGATTTGCAGTATAGCGCTCAACCTCACTTCTCTTGTACCATCCAGGATCATACATGGCACTTACGGATACGTAGTGCTGTGATTTCTCAGTACCTGAGGATACACTTACAGAGTGATTGTGCATTACGCTATTTGAGAACAGACGATCAAACCAGTTCGTGTTTCTCATCTCAGCTGCACGGAGATATGCGTTGCGTGCAGCAGCAGTATTGGCAAGTCCGAACTGACCGGTTGAAGGGTCATAGTCGGTGATGAGCTGATACATCCTACCATATATACCGCTATCAGACTTCTTGGCAATCTCCGCATAGTTGAGGTAGCCCTTCTGCTCAAGCTCCTGATATACAGACATCTGATCCTGAGAGTTCATAATATTGAAGTCATTATAGCTTGGCTTCAAGCGCATAGTATATTCACCTGTATAGTTTACGAATGCACTTCCTGTCTTACCCTTCTTTGTGGTGATAACAATCACACCTGCCATAGCGCGGGCACCATAGATAGAGGTTGCAGAACCGTCCTTCAGGATCTGGAATGACTCGATATCGTCAGAGTTAAGGCCTGCAATAGCACTTGAGATAAGTGTCTCAGCATCACCAGAAGAAAGTTCGTCGGCACTCACCTCGGTCACATCCTCCATGATAACGCCGTCAACAACCCAGAGAGGCTTTGAAGAGCCATAGATAGAAGTTGCACCACGTACACGGATCTTCGGAGCTGTACCGAATGTACCAGACACGTTCTGTACGCTCACACCGGCAGCACGTCCCTCAAGGGAGCGAGAGATATCTGCCATACCGTCAATCTTTGCCGATGTTGCGTCGATCTTTGCAGTAGCACCTGTGAAGAGACGCTTGTCGGTCTTTACCATACCTGTAACAACTACGTCTTCAAGCAGACCGTCGCTTACAAGGTTTACAACCATACCGGCCTTTGGAGAGACAATCGCAGTCTTCATACCGACATAGCTGATAGATAACTTCTTGCCACCTGGCACACTAATAGTAAAATTACCATTAATGTCCGTGACAGTACCCTTCTTGTCGCCCTGTATCATAACAGTAGCACCTATTACCGGTTCACCGTCCTCCTGCGAGAGAACAGTACCTGTAACCTTGGTTTGTGCCAGCGCTGTTGTTACCATACACAGCATACTGACCAAAAACATGAGTAGTTTTTGTTTCATACCTTAATACTCTATATTACTTGAAAAATTTATTACGTCTTTATACCTCGGGCTTATTAGGATTTTATGTTGGACGAGTGTAATTTCTAATCTTTTGTAATTTGTGTTGTATCCGATTGCAAAAGTACTTAAAATTTATTAAAAGAACAAACAAAAATACTAAAATTTTTTCACGTAAATGATATTTGTCAAGTAAATACCATATATAAGGTATGCGCGCGTAAACTTTTTTAACTTTTCGCGCGAACAGAAATCATAATTGAATACAAAAAAACGGTCAAAGCCCCCTTTTCCTCAGGAGGCCTTGACTCTTTTATAGCTCTTATGCTGCTCTTATGTAGCTCTTATTACTTTCCAGAGACTATATCCTTCATCTCGTCAAATACCTGTTCTGCAAAACCGACATGTTTCTTTACTATCTTGCCTTCTGAATTTATGACGAAAAATGTCGGAGTACCTTGAGCATCGTATTTCTTCTGTATGTCAATAGCGCAATTATGGTCGTTCCATTCATGCCAGCTTACTTCTCCGAATGGTTTCTTCTTCCATTCCGACAGTTTGTCGGTAGAAACGGTTATCATCTCAAAATTGCCCTTGTTTTGCTTATAGAATTTCTCAAGATATGGTTTTGCTTTCTGACACCATCCACAATACAAATCGCTGAACACAAGAATAGTGTATTTGCCTTTGCCTAAGAAATCATTGAGATGATGCGGCTTGTCATTATAGTCATATAGCTCAAAATCGACCATCATATCCCCCTCTTTCAAGAAATCCTTCTTGCCATATTTTTCGATAGTTTTCTCAATATTTGCCTTGCATATCTTCTTTATCTCAATAGAATCAATCATCGGATTATCTTCAAGATTGCTAATGTCATAAGAGTAAATCGCAGGCTTTATTATATCATCAGAATGTCCAGTAAGAAGGTACAGCGTATTACCATCACCAGACAGCATGATTTGCTGATAGTAATTGTCAAGATGAATTACCTGCTGCTTCACTCCTTCCCAATCAAAAACCTCCACGGTGTTGCCATAGACATATCCATCATTCTCGTTACATTTCTCTCCTTTTATGTTGGAATCCCTTAGAAGCATATATATCCTATCACTATTCGTGCAACAAGCCAAACGTTCTGCTGGGGGAGTTTCTGTAAGTATATATGAATACAGGTCACATAATTTGTTCACTTTTGTTCCATCGACACTAAATATATAGGCAAGATTTGCATATGGATTTAGATATAAGAATTTGCCTTCCTCATTTCCTAATATGGTACAACCAGCTACATAGTTATACCATCTAGCCGTATCATTTAACGCTTCATCATCAGGCCAATAGTCCAGGGGAATGGTCTTTTGATTCTTAAAGTCAAGAACAGAAAACAGATGTTTAATATCGTCGGCATAACTGATGGCTGTTAGAATGGTCGTGTCGGATATAGCAGCACTACCGCGAGCTACATCCCTCACTCCTTGCAGTTGCTTTAAATCGTATCTCTCCCATTTTTTCTGATTCAAGATTGCAGCATTGTCAGCATTTGGGATTTTAACCAGAGAGTTTATTACCATACCAGACATAGGATTATTTAGCAGAATTAACTCGCCATTATTCCCTTGAGCAAAATGAACAAAGCCCCAATCTTCTTGTCCATCATTTTTTGGTAAGTCCTCGGCTTTTTGCCATTCATTTTTGGTAATTTTTCCAACACGCTTACCACCATCTGCCGCAGTTGCAATCATGGCATCTCCAGACATAAAGACAGGCCATAGGTTCTCATTTGCAGAAGCAATCTTTACTTCCTGTCCTCTCAGGAAGAACTCGCCACCTGCATTTTGCTCTGAGCATGCGCAGAACAAAACGGACATCAATAATCCCAACCAAGTTATTCTCATAATTGTTCTGGTTTAATTATTGTTATTAGTTTTATCGCCTACTCTTTTCCAGATTTTCGGCTGTCTCTGTTTTGATTTTTATCGTCGTTAGTAATCAAATACAATGAAGATGAAGCCCCTTTGACATCCGTTTCTTGCGAACGGACTTACAACGGACCTACAACGGACCTATAACGGACCTGAAACGGACCTATAAAAAGCCTGTGGAATTATACAAGATTTTAGCCAGCAAACAAGTTCTCCGTCTTCATGTTACAACGTGCGTTCCCACATACTCCGATGTTATCAACATCGGACTTCCTCGTACGAAAGACATAGTGCATGTCAGCCTCAAAGGCTGGCGCACGTCTTTGATATCTGAGTACAAAGATACGCAAAAGTTTTTATCTATGCAAATGAAAATGCAAAAAATTGTCGTTGCCCCGAAAAAAGACACAAAAAAAGGATCAGTAGAAACTCACGTCTCGGCTGATCCTCCAAAACTTTTATTTGATTATGAAAGGGGGAAACATTGTTATAAATTATTCTTCTTTCGGGGCTACTCTTATGAGTAGCGGAGTATCTGACCTGGGCGAACCTTAACGTCGCGTGTCAGATGATTGAGCTTGCAGAGTTGTTCAACGGTTACACCGCGACGCTTAGCAATGCCGTAGAGTGTCTCACCAGACTTAACCTTATGATAGCGTGTCTCTGTGTACTGGCGAACCTCGCTTTCAGCAATTTCCTTCTGTTCCTCTACATTCTCTGTCTCCTCAGGAGCGCCTTCAAGTCGTATTGTCTTGTTTACAGCAACAGACTCATCCTCATAGTTGCTCTTACGGAACATATAATAGTCGGCTGTCACGTCCTGATTGACGAAATCGAAGAGCAAAGCAGGATTAAGCGCTACACCACAAAGACGTGTCTCAAAGTGAAGGTGTGAACCTGTGCTTCGACCGGTGTTACCACCAAGACCAATAGGCTGACCAGCCTTTACTGTTTCATTCTCATCTACCAACCAGTCACTCATGTGACCGTATATTGTCTCAAGACCGTTAGGATGGCGAATAACGAGGAATTTACCATATCCACGAGCCTCGTATCTCTTTACGCGAACCTTTCCTGAGAAGGCTGCACGAATAGTATCACCAATATATACCTTAACGTCAAGTCCCTTGTGCATACGTCTCATACGGCCGAGTTTACGCATTCCCATCTCACTTGTGATGACTCTGCTAGTCGTTGGCATACAGAAATTCTTCAAGCTAATTCTAAACGAGTCAGGAAGTTCTGTCTGCTTGTGAGCGTATGTATTATCCCAATCTTCATACAGCTGAGAAGCTGGGTTCTGAAGTGATTCCCTTTCTATTACCGTCTTTAATGCTAAAGTGTCAACTGCACGCATTCTGCGATCTACTGGCGCTTGCCTTGCAAGCAAATCTTGTGCCGCGACTGGTGCTGAAACCAGCATGAGCATAAATGGTAGGATGAATAGCTTATATATTTCCTTTAATTTCATCAAAAAACTGTTTAGTTAATATTCAAACGCTTCCACAAATTCCCCAATAGTGGAAAAAACTGATGCAAAGATAATAAAAAAAAACGGTTCAACCAAACAATTTCCGACAGAAAGTCCTCATTTTTAACATTAAAGCCCTCTTTTAACATCCATTAACGGACAACGTCCGAAAAATAGTTTATTATTTCGAAAATTATTTCTAACTTTGCAATCAAAATTGCATATTTATGAATATAACCCGCATAATACCCCTGACATTCTTGATGTGCATCAACAATTTGGCCGTTTTTGCACAATCTACAGGAAATCCGCAGAAGGGAGGCAACTACCTATATTGCCACATGAGCGGACGGGGACAATGGACGGCTTACGCAGTTTCACGTGACGGGGAAGAATTTCACGACCTCATCGGAGGAGACTCTATTTTCTCAAGCAGGGAATTAGCGGCTATAGAAGGTGGTACGCGTGATGCGTATATTTGCAGGAAGCACGATATGAGCGGTTACTTAATGGTGACTACCGACATGAACAACTCCGCCACCAAGCGTCTTGGAAAGAAAGAGACATGGGACAACTACGGCATAAACATATTGACATCCGACGATCTCATCCATTGGAAATCAACGACTTTCGATTTCCGCAAGGGACTGGACATTTTCTCTGACACCAAGACCGAGACAGACCGGAAACGTTCTATTTACAAGAACTGGTCAACCATAAACCGCGTCTGGGCTCCTCAGATTTTCTGGGATTCAGAGTATAAATGGCCAGATGGCCGCAAGGGCGGCTATTTCATTTATTACTCCCTATGGAACAGAGACGAGGAGGCATACGACCGCATGTACTACTCATACGCCGACGAGAGTTTTACCACCCTCACCCAGCCACGTCTGCTTTTCGATTGGGGCTATGCCACAATTGATGCGGACATCAACTATGTGCCAGCCGACGGGAAATATCACATGATGATAAAGAAGGAAGGCGGCCAGCCCGGACTCTTCACATCAACATGTAACTCCCTGACAGGCAAGTGGCCGGAGCCCGACTCTACCGAATATGTGAACTTCGAGGGTAAGAAGAAATGCGAGGGCGTATCAGCCTTTCAGCTTGAAGGCGACGACACATGGCGTATTGCGTATATCGAGTATTCATCCCGTCCGCGCAACTATCGCATCTGCAAAGCCGACAAATTCATGCGCAATTTCTCCGACCCTAAAAATATAATAGGTGTAGCTGCTCCTCAGCACGGCTCTTTCATGCGAATAACCAACGAGGAATACGACCGGCTGGTCAAGGCTTTCCCTATCATTCCAGAAAAGAAACAAGAAAATGACACAAGAAAACATCAATAGCACCCCATCCGTTTCTACCCTTTCCGAAGAAAAGGTAGCGCTCAAGCCAGCATCTTCCATGCTGGTTCTGTTTACAACTTTCTTCCGTATAGGGCTCTTCACTATCGGCGGAGGATATGCCATGATTCCGCTGATTGAAGCAGAGATAGTAAACAAGCATAAATGGATTGGCAAGACCGAATTCCTTGACCTGATAGCAATAGCTCAATCATGTCCGGGAGTATTCGCAATCAACATTTCCACATTCATAGGCTATAAGAAACGCCATACCGCAGGAGCCCTTTGCTGCGCCCTCGGAACGGCTTTGCCTTCATTCTTTATAATATTGCTGATTGCAATGTTCTTCCACAACTTCCAGGATGTGCCTTGGGTTGCAAGCGTCTTTGCAGGCATACGACCAGCCGTTGTAGCCCTTATCGCCATACCGACTTGGAATATGGCAGTACGTGCAAAGATCACTTTCATCAATTGCTGGATACCCTTCATAACAGCCGTGCTCATCTGGGCATTAGGCGTTAATCCTATTTATATAATCCTTGCCGCCGGCATCGGAGGTTTCCTTTACGGACAATTCATCAAGCCAACAGAATAAGCGTATCATAAAATCATGATATTCCTGTCACTCTTCTATACATTCTTCTTAATAGGCCTTTTCGGATTCGGAGGAGGCTACGGAATGATCTCCCTGATTCAGACACAAGTGGTGTATGAACACCATTGGATGACATCTGCGGAATTCACCAATATAATAGCCATCTCACAGATCACCCCAGGTCCTATAGGCATCAACACAGCAACATACTGCGGATACACAGCCGTATATAACCTCACAGGCGACACTTGGCTTGCCATACTAGGATCATGCACAGCCACATTCGCGCTAATGTTCCCATGCTTTGTGCTGATGATTGTGATAAGCAAACTGTTCATGAAATATATGAACACCAGCCTTGTGCAGAGCATTTTCCTTGGACTTCGTCCTGCCGTTGTCGGACTTCTTGCAGCCGCTACCCTACTCCTTGCCAACAAGGAGAATTTCTCAACTCCAGACAATCCTTGGCAGTTCTACATCTCTATATTCCTCTTTGCCGCTACGTTCGTAGGAACAAAATGGGTAGGAATAAATCCTATTAGGATGATAGTCTATGCGGCATTCGCAGGATTAGTGCTTTTATAGTGCATTCTTTCATGTGTACGCACACAAAAGATTGATATTAATCAAGTAAAAGCATATTAGGACAAAAAAAACGTAATTTTGTTTGCGCACACAAAAAAATAGTCGTACCTTTGCATCGTCAAAAGGAAAAAAGAAGTGACAACTTCCGGAAACATTCCTTAGACGATTCAAAAAGATTGTTTAGGTTAGTAGAATAATAGATTTAGGTTTTAGTTATTAGGTTAAAGATTGTTTGACTCTTGGATAGCATAAGAAGGACCGCGAGGTCGTTCTTTGAATTTAGAAAAGGATTTTAGTTAAACATATTTTTTTCAACACCCCACCAGTCGTGAGACCAGTGGGGTGTTTTTTTTGATTTGTACAAAAAGCCTTTTTTGAACAAATTGTGATTTTTAACATTTTTCAGCGAGCATTTTCTCAAATATTTTTTTGTAAATTTGCAATCGTTTTATACTTGCAAGACGGTTTTATTAGCCACACAGCACAATAAAGATATGTTTTTGATATCTAGCATATTAACGAAAAGGATACTACAGACAACAACGTGCTTGATGTTGATATCATGCATTATGATTTCATGTAGCGAGGATTCTTCTGAAAATTCACAGAATGTTCGTTATGTGAAAAAACTTAATGTAATCATTCCAGATTTGTTAATAGGCGATGAAACAACAACTATGTCGGTTGTAAGAGAGAATTCAAGCCTTCAGCTTTTGCCGAGAACAAATGATTCAATTGGAGTTTTTCCCGATGATGATTTCCAGATAGGATTATCTATGACAAATGGAGAGGGTTTCAAACGTGCATTATCAGGAGGAAAAAGTTTGATACTGAAAGATTCTGCTACTTATTCTGCCTATTACCCATATGTCAGTCAATTTGATTTGGACAAATCCAACATTCCAATGAGAATGAACGAACAGACACAGAACGGGAATGGTAGTAGCGATCACATTGGCTATATGGCAGCTATTAACGCGAAAGCAGACGAGGAAGAATGTGTGACATTTACATTCCAGCATTTGACGGGCGTTCTACATCTGCAATTTGTCATGCCAAATGCTGCTAATATCAGGAAAGTATTATTGCTGAGTAATGGCAGTTTTACGACTGAGGCGATATTGAATTTGAGAGACAGCACAATAACTGCAAAGAACACATCGACTGTACAAGCCCTGAATTTGAGAAATGTTTCCGTAGAAAAAGATCAGGAATTAGAGCTTTATCTGAATATTTTACCTGTAGATCTAAGCGGGAAAAATGTTCATGCGAAGATTTATGATGATAATGGGATATGCTACACAGCCACATGGGAAGGCAAAGACTATAAAGCAGGAACTTTATATAAAGTCGAAAAAAATGCAGAAGTTGACGCTGCAATGAACTCTGGCTTGCCTATTGTTTTCATAGACACCCCGAATAATACAAATATAGAAAGCAAGACCGAGTGGATGGAAGGAACATCCATTTCTATAATTGATACAGACGGAACTATGGATTACAGTAGCAACCACCTACAAATACGAGGACGCGGCAACTCTACCTGGGAGTTTCCGAAGAAACCGTATGCTCTGAAATTGGACAACAAGGCCGAGATCTTGGGGATGCCCAAACATAAACGCTGGTGCTTGTTGGCAAACTGGATGGATAGAACCCTAATGCGAAATGACGTGAGTTTCCAGATTGCAAGGCAAACAGGATTGGCTTGGACACCACGCGGACAGTTTGTTGAAGTTGTACTGAATGGCAGTCATATAGGCAATTACTATCTCTGCGAGCAAATCAGAGCAGGCAAAGATTGAGTGAATATTACCGAGATGGAAGCTACTGACATTGAAGGAGATGCAATTACTGGCGGATATTTGGTAGAACTGGATACTAATTTCGACGAGGTGAACAAATTCCATTCTGCCATAGCAAATATGCCATATCAGTTCCAAGAACCTGATGAGGACGTTCTACAGCCAGAGCAGATGGCTTGGTTCGAAGGCTACATCAACGAAATGGAATCAAATTTGTATGCAAAAGACTGGTTGGCAAATCGTAAATATGCGGACTATTTGGACTTGAATTCTTTCGTTGACTGGTGGTTCGTACAGGAACTGGCCGACAACAGAGAACCTGGCCACCCTAAGAGTTCTTTCATGCACAAAGACAGGAATGGAAAACTAACGGCCGGTCCAGTATGGGACTTTGACTGGGGAACATTCATGCTAAGCAGAGCGGAAACATACAGTATTAAAGATTTCATCTACTATGGACGTCTATTCGAAGACCCTGTCTTTGTTTCCATAGTCAAGGAAAGATGGGCGATGCATAAGTCCAAGTTCGATAATATCCCCGATTATATCAGAACGGTTGCAGCCAAGATAAAGAAGTCAAATGAAACCGACAAGACTATCTGGCCAATGGATAGTACCGTAAATGAGGATCAGGATATGACATTTGACGAGGCTGTTGAACGCATGATTACGGCTTACAAGACAAAACTCCAATGGTTAGACACGGAGATTAAAGGCATGTGATTCGTATTGCGGCATTCAAAGGTTCCAAGTATTAGGAACGATGTAATTCCTATATGCCGCTCCTTTACCAAGGAACCAAACTCGATGAAAGTCCCATTATAGAACGGACTTAGAACGGAGGTTCATCGAGTTTGGTTCGGAGGAAGAAGGATTTTCCTTACATTTTCTAATCAGGAACAATTAATTCACCTATGGTGATATGCGAAAAATCGACGAAAAAACAGCAGCAAAAGGAAAAATAAAAAAGAAATATTTGGATGTATCATAAAAATTGTATAAATTTGCAGCCGTTAATTAAGATACAAAAGACAACAAATACCATAACAAAGATGAAGAAAATCATGTTTTTCGCTTGCATGATGGCATCTGCAATGATGGCTAATGCACAGGAAGTGGACAAGGAAAAGGTACAGACTCAGGCAGAGGCTGCTGCCGAAGCAAAGAAAGCTTTGAAAGAAGTGGATACTGGCGATAAGATCTGGAAATTCTCTGGAGTTACAGGTCTTAATGCTGCTGCTACAAGTCTTTCAAACTGGGCTGCCGGCGGTAACGACAACATAAACGGTGTGATATTCGGCCGTCTGCGTCTGCTCTATCACAAGGACAAGATTGCTTGGGACAACAACCTTGACTTGGAATATGGTATGTCATACATCGACCAGAAGGACGACAAGGTTCAGAAATCAAGCGACCGTATCAAATTCAACTCTAAAGTAGGTTACGAGTTCGCTCCAAAATGGTTTGCTGCGGCCCTTCTCGGCTTCAACACACAGTTCGCTATCGGTAGAAGTTACGAGGGCAAGAACGACAAAAACCCTATTATTTCAAAGTTCTTTGCTCCTGCATATACAGATGTATCTATCGGTATAGACTGGAAACCAAACGACATTATCTCTGTCTATATGTCTCCTATCGCAGGCCGTTTCACAACTGTAGCGGTAAGCGATGCCATGAACAGAGAGTATAGGGATCTCTATCCATTGGAGAACGGAGGTCTGGAGCAAAATCTGAAAGAGAAGTACGCCGTATGGAAGTATAATGACAAAGACGAGAAGGACTTCAGCATGAATACTCGTGCCGAGTTGGGTTTCTCCGTTAAAGGTGCTCTAAACTATTCTATAAAGGATTTGAAAATCACCTCTACACTCGGTCTATACACCCCTTACGCAAGCGACAGAAAGAAGATAGACATCAACAAGGATGATCCTGAGAAACCTGCATTTTATAGATACAGAGACAACAACCGCTGCATTGGCAACTTCGACGTAGATTGGGATTTGGCTCTTTCTTATCAGCTCTTCAAGTGCCTGCAAATGACATTCTCTACATCTATGAAATACTACAATGGAGTAATGATTGCAGACAAGGATGGTAATGAGGCTGAAAGACTTCAGTTCAAGACCATCCTCGGCGTAGGTGTGGGATATAACTTCTAAGATTTTTCAGAAAATATCAAGAGCGAAGACGCAAAGATACAAAGGAACAAAAACTTAGTGTCTTTGCGTCTTTACGTTTAAATACCGCCAAAAATCAATAATCGAAGGAAATTTGATGTTATTTTGAGAAAAAACTCAGAAAAAATTTTGTCAATCAACAGAAAATAAGTACCTTTGCACCCGCTTAGCATTATATATGGGCGAAGTGTGCCCAGAAAAAAGCTGGCAAAGAACATTTTAAACAGTCGAATGAAACCAGACAAAAAACAAGCAAACAGCAAACAGCAGTACCGCATAAACGAGCAGATTCGTGTTCGTGAGGTACGTATCGTAGATGAGGACGGCTCTTCAGTAATGCCAACCCGTCAGGCTTTAGACATCGCACGTCAGAAAGGCGTTGACCTCGTAGAGATTTCACCAAACGCACAGCCACCTGTTTGCCGTATCATCGACTACTCAAAGTTCCTTTACCAGCAGAAGAAGCGCGCTAAGGAGATGAAGCAGAAGCAGGTTAAGGTCGAAGTGAAGGAAATACGTTTCGGACCTCAGACTGATGACCATGACTATCAGTTCAAGCTCAAGCATGCCAAGGAATTCCTCGAGGAGGGCAACAAGGTTCGTGCCTATGTATTCTTCCGTGGACGTTCTATCCTCTTCAAGGAACAGGGTGAGGTTCTCCTTCTCCGTTTCGCAAACGACCTTGAGGAGTGTGGTAAGGTAGAACAGCTTCCTAAGCTCGAAGGAAAGAAGATGTTCCTCTTCCTCGCCCCTAAGAAGGCTGCACAGGCAAAGAAGAGCCAGCAGAAGATGGACCGCGAGCGTCGTGAGGCAGAAGCCAAGGAGGCAAGCAAGCAACAGGCAGAGTTGAATGAAGCAGAGACTGAGACACCTGCAAACGGTGGTCTCTTCGCTAATATAAAAGGTGGCGAGGAAGTTCTCAAGAAGCTTCAGGACTCAAACGAAGAATAGGAAAAAGAGAGTGCGTAACGCCGGGTATATGCGTTGCCACCATTAATTAATAACAAATTAAACAAAACAAAAAAAATGCCAAAAGTTAAGACAAACTCCGCTGCAAAGAAGCGTTTTTCTTTCACCGGAACAGGTAAGATCAAGAGACGTCATGCGTTTCACAGTCACATTCTGACTAAGAAGACCAAGAAGCAGAAGAGAAACCTTCTCGGTTCTACTATCGTTGATGGTACTAACACAAAGCAGGTTCGCGATCTGTTGTGTCTCCGTTAATCTTATTGTCGAACATTTTTGAAAAAGTTAAAAAATTATGCCACGTTCAGTAAATCATGTTGCTTCTCGTACTAAGAGAAAGAGAATTTTGAAGCTTACTAAGGGTTACTTTGGTGCCCGTAAGAATGTTTGGACAGTAGCCAAGAACACTTGGGAAAAGGGTCTTACATACGCTTATCGCGATCGTAAGAACAAGAAGCGCACATTCCGTGCTCTCTGGATTCAGCGTATCAATGCTGCTGCCCGTCAGGAGGGTTTGAGCTACTCTGTTCTCATGGGTCTTCTTCACAAGGCTGGTATCGAGATCAACCGCAAGGTGCTTGCTGACCTCGCTGTCAACAACCCACAGGCTTTCACAGCCATCGTAAACAAGGTAAAGTAAGAAAAAAGTATTTTTTACTACCATACCTTAACCGCAAGAGTCACAAAAACGCGACTTTTGCGGTTTTTTTGTATCAAATTACAATATTTAAGAAAAAAAACTTGCGATTCTCATAAAAAAAATATAAATTTGCAGTCGAATGTACAACAATTCATTTATTTATTAACAAAACCAATAGCCTATAGAGACAACATTTACTTAATTTTAAACAGTAAGAAAATGAAGAATCTCAACACGATGACCAACGAAGAACTGGCCATCAGCTATATGGAGGGTAATAACCGCGCCTTCGATATGTTGCTTCAGCGCACACAAGATGCACTGTTCACATATATCCTATTTGTTGTGCATGACAATGACACAGCCAACGATATTTTCCAAGAGACTTTTGTGAAGGCTATCATGTACCTTCAGAAAGGCCGCTATACCCCTACGGGTAAGTTTACTGCATGGATGATGCGTATCGCCCATAATGCCATTATGGACTGGTACAGACGTCAGAAGCAGTTCAACCTGATTGACGTTAACGAGGCCAACGACCTATCTAACATCTCAAGCGAGGATCTTCTTGACACAAGCAAGGAGGCTGACTTCGTGAACAAGCAGGTGCTCTGCGATGTAAAGAAACTCATGGAATTCCTTCCTGCTACACAGCGTGAAGTTGTTTTCATGCGTTACTATCAGGAGATGTCGTTCAAGGAGATTGCCGAGACAACAGGCGTAAGCATCAACACCTCTCTTGGACGTATGCGCTATGCCCTTATCAACATGCGCAAGCTCGCACGCCAGAACTCTATTGAATTGGAAATGGTATAAATTCATATAGGCAACGCCTATACAGACAAAACAAGCGCGAAGATACAAAGAGCCAATCTTTATATCTTCGCGTTTATATGTCTATTACTTTCTATTTTCCTTACAAAGCCTTCAATGAACTGATTGTTGCAATAGGATCCTCTGACTTAAAGACATAGCTTCCTGCTACAAGAACATCCACCCCAGCTTCTACAAGCTGTGGACCTGTCTCGCCATTAACTCCACCATCAACCTCTATAAGAGCATATGAACCTGTCCTGCTGATAAGTTCACGAAGTCGCTTAACCTTGTCAATAGTATTCCTGATAAACTTCTGACCGCCAAAACCTGGATTTACACTCATAAGCAGCACCATATCCACATCCTTGATGATATCCTCAAGAACGCATACGGGAGTAGCAGGATTTAGAGTAACGCCAGCCTTCATACCGGCATCATGAATCTCCTGAATAGTACGATGCAGATGAGGACAAGCCTCATAGTGTACGTTCATCATCATAGCACCGAGCTTAGCAGTCTGCTCTATATAGTTCGCAGGAGAGTTTATCATATAGTGAACATCAAGTTTCTTCGTGCATGCCTTGGCTACAGCCTCCAGAACAGGGAAGCCGAAAGAAATGTTAGGCACGAAGGAACCATCCATCACATCCAGATGAAGCCATTGAGCCTCACTGTCATTAATCATCTCAATCTCGCTATCAAGATGCAAGAAATCAGCAGCAAGGAGAGATGGAGAAACGATTGTCATATCTTATAACTAACTTTATCTGACCTTTTAGGAATTAATTACGGGCATATTCAGTTAAGGCAGAACACCTGATATTGTCCACCTACTTTCATCGCACGACATGAATATGCAATCTGCTTGATTATGCTGATTGTTTTCTCTGATGGGGAAGAAGTTTCCAGAGTAAAGAAATGCTTCATAGGCACGGGAGTAAAATTAAACTTTGAATTGATTTATAACACAATAATAACGCACCGACATTCCTTTTTATTATGTATTAAGCAAAAAAAAGTCTAAAGTCTGCTTACAGACCTTAGACTTTTTCAACCTTTCAGGCTATTTTACTATGCCATTATAGCATAGCAGAGAATTTCTCATCAAGCTTAGTTTTGTTTGCTGCACCAACGAGTTTGTCAACAACCTCGCCTCCCTTGAAGAAGAGAATGGTAGGAACATTGCGAATACCAAGATCTGCAACGAGATCTTCACATTCTTCCACATCACACTTGCCAACAACAATCTTACCCTCATACTCCTCAGCCAACTGACTTATAATCGGAGCAATCATTCTGCAAGGTCCACACCATGTTGCCCAGAAATCAACAACCAAAGGTAGCTCACCATTCTTGAGTTCTTCGAAGTTCTCGTTTGTTATTTTAACTTCCATAGTCTTTGTTTTTAATTATTCCTTAATATATATAACGACTACAAAGATACGTTTTTTTCATGAACAATCAAAATAAATCACCGTATTTTCTTTATTTCAGTAGAAATTCATTATTTTTGCATGTGATTTCTCTGCAGAGAAACATCAAAGCGACAAAAGAGCCTATGGCAGAGCACTACGATCTCGGCAGATGGGGAGAAGAACAAGCTGCTCTCTACCTCAAGAACAAAGGATGGTACATCCGGCATCGCGATTGGCACGACCGACATCGCGACCTCGACATCGTGGCTATCGACCAAGACAGCAGCATCCTTTTGGTGGTAGAAGTCAAGACACGTAGCTCGGAAGTATGGGGCAATCCCGACAAAGCCATAGACGAAGAGAAAAAGAACAATATCATTCGCGCTACCGCTGCATACATAAGATGTTTCAGACTGGGCTATTGTCAGATACGCTACGACACAATCAGCGTAATAGGAACACCAGAAACAGGAGCACAGATAGTCCATAAGGAGAACGCCTTCGATGTCACTTCACACTTCCAATATCAGGAAGTGATGAGACATCATAAGAAGAAAAAGCCAGGAACGTGGCAGTAAAATGAATAATGAGTAATGAATATCATCCATCTGAAGGAAGTCGATTCCACCAACATATACCTTCTTGATAATGCCGACAGGTTCAGCAATGATGAAATGACGGTTGCCGTAACCGACTATCAGACAGCCGGCCGAGGTATGGGAACAAACACATGGGAAAGCGAGCCTGACAAGAACTTGCTTTTCTCCATACTCATCCATCCTACATGGCTTGATCCATATATGCAGTATATCATATCTATGGCTCACGCGCTATCTTTATATGATGTCCTTTCCTCATACTCCGAAGACATCACGATAAAATGGCCTAACGACATTTATTGGAAAGAGCGCAAGATAAGCGGGACACGCATCGACGGCAATATCAGTGCTGGCAAACTGAGCGATATGGTAATCGGAACAGGAATAAACATCAATCAGAACACGTTCAACGGAACTGCGCCTAATCCAGTTTCCCTTACTCAGATTACAGGAAAGACATACGACCGCCAAGCCATTCTGAATGATATCATCACACGCTTCAAGCATTATCTCGACATAGCGCATGAAGAATGGACTACACGGAAAGAATGCAAGACCATTCATAGCGAATATCACCGTCACCTATTCCGCAAGGAAGGCATACACCACTACGAGGATGCCAACGGCCAGTTTGATGCAAGGCTTGTGGAAGTCCTTCCAAACGGTATAATGCGATTGGAGAGAACCGACGGAACAATAAGTGAATACGAGTTCAAGGAAGTGAAATACTGCCTTGAAGAAACAAACGGAACAAATAACAAACAACAATAAAAAAACATTTAAGAAATGAGATTCAAGAGAATACTCCTCAAACTCTCAGGCGAGAGTCTTGCAGGTGATCAGAAGCAAGGTATCAATGTTGAGCGCCTCAACCAGTACGCAGAACAGATCAAGGAAATAGCATCTATGGGTGTACAGATTGGCATCGTCATCGGTGGCGGTAACATCTTCCGTGGTCTCACAGGTGCAGGCAAGGGCTTTGACCGCGTAAAGGGCGACCAGATGGGCATGTGCGCAACAGTCATCAACTCACTCGCACTCTCAAGCGCATTAGGTGCTATTGGCCAGAAGAACCGCGTTCTCACAGCTATCCGCATGGAGCCTATCGGCGAGTTCTATTCTAAATGGAAAGCTATCGAGGCTATGGAGAATGGCGAGGTTGTTATCATGAGTGCCGGTACAGGTTCACCTTATTTCACTACCGACACAGGCTCTTCTCTCCGCGGCATTGAGATCGAGGCAGACGTAATGCTCAAGGGAACACGTGTTGACGGCATCTACACAGCCGACCCTGAGAAGGACCCAACAGCTACAAAGTTCCACGACATTACCTATCAGGATGTAATCGCAAAGGGCTTGAAGGTTATGGACATAACAGCAACCGCTATGTGTATGCAAAACAACCTCCCTATCTACGTCTTCAACATGGATATCCTCGGCAACCTCAAGAAGGTTATCGCAGGTGAGGAGATTGGTACGCTGGTGCATAATTAACGACCTCTCCCCTCGCCCTCTCCCGTAGAGAGGGAGCCGGAAGGCGATGGAGGTAACATATAATAAAGCGAAAAGATGGAGTTACATTTATATTGTAGCTCCATCTTTATTTGTATGATGTCCTTCTCCATAATCTAAAAATTGTAACTACTCCCCCTGTGGGGGTAAGGGGGGCAGCTCCCTCTCTACGGGAGAGGGCGGGGGGAGAGGTCTCACCTCTTCTTCCTAAAAAACTCCTGCATCAACTCCCGACATTCATCCTCAAGCACACCGCTAACGACCTCTGCCTTTGGATGCAAGGCATTAGGGGCAATCTTGCGGTAGCCTCGCTTCTCATCGGGCGCACCATATACTATTCGGGGAATCTGCGCCCAGCCTATAGCTCCAGCACACATAGGACAAGGCTCTACCGTGACATAAAGCGTGCAATCCGTCAAATACTTGCCACCAAGGGCATTAGCACCTGCCGTGATAGCCTGCATCTCTGCATGAGCCGTAACATCACACAGAGTCTCTGTTAGGTTATGCGTCCTGGCTATTATCCTTCCACGACACACAAGAACGGCACCAATAGGAATCTCATCTTCCTTTGCTGCCTGCTCTGCCTCAGCAAGAGCCTTACGCATATATTCCTCGTCAGTCATTTTCTGTTATTGTTTTCCCTTACTGCGCCAGCCTCTTCCCCATCACGGGGGAAGTCCGACGTTGATATAATATCGGAGTATGTGGCGGGATGCCCGAAGGGCATGAAGGGGTCTTTCTTTACTTCACCAACACCACCAGATACTTACTCGTACTCCAGAAGTTCTGTGGATTGTTTATTCTAAGCACATACTGCTTGTTTGCATCCTGTATCAACTGATAACTGTTTGCCGGATGCGCAGTCATTATCTTCACCGACTTTGAATAGAGTTTTATCTCTTTTACAATTCTGATATCTATCTTTGTAAAATAGTTCTTGTTGAAGTTAGATTGCAGTACCCTACCCTTCTCGTAGATATTCTGGCTCTGCAGTTCCTTCTTGGTTCCGAACACATACCAAGCCGTGTTAATCTGCTTGTCCTGTGCAACAATGGTAGCCGCCTTGCTTGCCGTCTCCTCTTTCAGCGAAGTGATGCTTGTATTGAGATTCGCAACCGTCTGGTCAAGCTCTGCAATATGGATATCCTTCTCCTGAAGCTCCGTCTGAAGTTTCTGTAAGTTAGCATCATTATCCTCCAGTTGCTGAACAAGATTATCAATCACCGTCTTGAACTCATCACTACGTACACTACTCTCACGCACTTGCTGACGGAGTTTGGCAATAAGTTCACGATTATGCTCCATCATCTCGGAGATGCTACGGATATTCTCCCTTATCATTTCAGTCTTATTCGTAGCCTCACCGCTCTTTATGACCGACATCCTACCCTCGGCAGCATTAATCAGCCTGAATCCCTCCTGAATCTCATTCATCGTGCCGAGGATATCATTTATCTCCCGGTCCTTGAAATCTATAACCTGTTGGAGAGAGTCACGCACCGAATTGTCTTTATCCACAACAGGCGCATTTCCCTTCTCCTGACACGAAGCCAGAAGCATCACAACCGCCAATATGGATAAAAACTTTCGCAACATCAAGTTAAATTATAAAATGAAAAATGATAAAATCAGATCCGCAAGTTTTAATTTGTCTGGAAGACAGTACTTTTAGTAACCCCGTACATACGAGTGCAACGAGGATGTGCGGGGATAAACCAGAAAACCTTCTTCTGTCTGGAAGACAGTACCTCGCAACTGTCATGCTGTTGAGCCTTGCGAGTAAAGGTAGTGTAAAGCCAATCAGGTACAGCCTTCCAGGCTGATAATGATGGTTTCCGCTTTCTATCCGAGGGCATCCTCTCCTTCGTCGATTATGCACCTCGGTTACTCATAGTGTTGCCTTCCAGGCAATTCTGAATTCCGAATCATGAATAAAATGAAAATAATAAAATACGTATTACATCCCAACGTTCAGGCGTAACTTGTATTGTTCATTTTTCACTTTTCATTTATTCATTATCAATTATTAATTATTCATTCACTACGAAATCTCGCCGCCTTCTTCTCCGCCTTCTTCCTCTCCTTGAGAATGTCGGCATCAATACCCTGAAGAACGACCACTATCTCGCCCTTCGGCTCTGTCTCGCGGAAATGTTGTGCCACCTCAGCAAGAGTACCTCGCACGCTTTCCTCATACATCTTCGAGATCTCGCGACACACACTCACCTGACGGTCCTCGCCGAACACCTCGCAGAATTGCTCCAAGGTCTTCACCAACCGTCGGGGTGACTCATAGAAAATCATGGTGCGAACCTCCTCCTTCAGTTCCTCCAAACGTGTCTGACGTCCTTTCTTCTGAGGAAGGAAGCCCTCGAAGCAGAACCTGTCGCAAGGCAATCCGCTTGACACCAGGGCAGGAGTGAAAGCCGTAGCTCCCGGCAATGTCTGTACCGTAATACCGGCAGCAGCAGCCTCTCTTACGAGGAAGAAACCCGGATCGCTGATACCCGGAGTACCGGCATCGGTAATGAGACAGATAGTCTGCCCAGCCTTCAACCGTTCCACGACACCAGCCGATGCACCATGCTCATTGAACTTATGATGCGCCATGAGTTTCTTGCCCTCAATCTCGAAATGCTTCAGAAGGATGCCCGAAGTGCGTGTGTCCTCACAGAGAATCACGTCCGCTTCCTTCAGGAGACGGATGGCACGAAACGTCATATCTTCCATATTTCCCACAGGAGTGGGCACCAAGTATAATATACCCATAAACAAGCACAAATATATATTCGTGTATATTTTCAAACACAAAGATAGTGTTTTTTCCTCAATTTGCAAAAAATAATCCCAATTCTTTGCTTTTTTTAAAAGTATTAATTACTTTTGTATCCAATATGACACAAAACCTAACAGGGGAGTCACACCAACCCGGAAGAATTGAAGTGGTGTGCGGCTCTATGTTCTCAGGCAAGACCGAGGAACTCATCCGTAGAATGAAACGTGCACGATTTGCACAACAGCGACTTATCATTTTCAAGCCGGCAATGGACACCCGGTATTCTGAGGAGAACGTGGTGAGCCATGACCACAACGCCATCCCTTCCACGCCGGTCAAGACTGCTGCCGAGATTCTCGAAAAGGCAGGTGAGGTTGATGTGGTCGGAATCGACGAAGCCCAGTTCTTCGACGATGGAATCATCAGCGTATGCGATACCCTCGCCTCTCGCGGCATTCGTGTCATCGTTGCAGGTCTCGACATGGACTACCAATGCAAGCCCTTCGGAGCAATGCCGCAACTTCTTTCCATCGCCGACGATGTTCTAAAGGTACATGCCATCTGCATCCGATGCGGACGTAACGCATACGTCAGCCATCGCAAGGTCGATGTTGACGGTCAGGTCCTTTTAGGCGAGAAAATGGAATATGAACCCCTCTGCCGCGAATGCTACCGCAAGGAACAGGCACGTGTCAAAGGCTATGTCTCAAAGCTGTTTGAGTAGAAAAGGCCCCTCACCCTCTCAATTTACTATTTAGCTATTTACTATGTACTATTTATTTACGATTTAGTCTATGTACTATTTATCGTTAATCAATAGCGAAATGGCAAATAGCTAAATAGTAAATCAAATAAAAATAGTACATAAATAGTACATAGTAAATAGCTAAATAACGTCAGTTCGACGAAATTCAAGACTGCGAGGGCTGAAAGCCCGACACCTAATAGGGCAGTCCGTAAGGGCTGTTATTCGGTAGATACGTGATTAAAGGAGCGCTGTAAGTGCGACATCTGAAGACTTTAGGTGTCGGTCCTTCAGACCTCATCCCTCTAATAACACGGACTGCCCTTTTAGGTGCCGCTCCTTCAGAGCTCTTTCAACCACATGATATTCAATGACATACGAATAGAGGAATTCGTCGAACTCACGTTAAATAGCAAAATAGTAAATAAATAAAAATAGTACATAAATAGTACATAGTAAATAGCTAAATAGTAAATCAAATAAAAATAGTACATAAATAGTAAATAGTAAATAGATAAATAGTAAATAAAATAGTCGTGTTAGAAAAGAAAATCACCTTCGACCGATTCATCCGCTGGATAGTCATTGGCGGAATCGTCATCCTATCGCTCTTCGTGCTCAACTACTTGAGCGCGGTACTCCTGCCATTCTTCATCGCATGGGTACTGGCATACCTCATGTATCCCGTCGTTATCTTCATCGAGAAACGGCTTCATGTCAAGGTGAGGGCTATAAGCATCATCATTGCGATGCTTGCCGTCATAGCCATACTCTCGGGCGTCATATACCTCATCATCCCGCCGATGATTGAGCAGTTCTCCACCTTCACCCGACTCGCTACCACCTATCTGCATCAGGCAGCTCATATCGACAACATACCTGAGGCTGTAACAGCATGGGTAAACAACCACTCAGCCGAAATCGAGAAATACCTCAAGAGCGACGATTTCTCACAGACGCTCAAGGACACCATGCCAAAGGTATTCAGCTTCATCGGACACACATGGAGCGTTGTCGTGAGCATCGCAGCATCATGTATCGTGCTCCTCTATATGTTCTTCATCCTGCTCGACTACGAGTATCTCACCAAGAACTGGATACGCATCTTCCCTAAGTCCACCCATCACTTCTGGCAGGAACTGGCACAGGATGCCGGCAACGCCCTCAACGCATACGTGCGCGGACAATGCCTCGTAGCCCTCACCATGGGCATACTCTTCTGCATCGGCTTCACCATCATCGGTTTCCCAATGGCTATCGGTCTCGGCATCCTCATCGGCATCCTCGACCTCGTGCCATACCTCCACACCTTCGCCCTCATACCAACAGCATTCCTTGCAGGACTCAAAGCCCTCGACACCGGACAGAGTTTCTGGGTAGTCTTCGGCCTCGCCCTCCTCGTCTTCGCCGTAGTGCAGGTCATCATAGATATGGTGGTAACGCCAAAGATCATGGGCAAGCAGATGGGACTCAACCCAGCCATCCTCCTTCTATCGCTCTCCGTATGGGGCGCACTCCTCGGATTCATCGGACTCATTGTAGCCCTTCCTCTCACCACCCTCATCATGGCATACTGGCAACGCTATGTCACCAAGGAAGAACTGACAACAACGGATGAACAGCCGGAACCGACAGAAGTAGAAGCAGATGCTCCTACCAACAAACAGGAAACAGAACAGGAGGTATAGAGTAAGTTAATTTTTGTTAATAGATATCCAAATATCAATTATCAATTTTTAATTTTCAATTTTATTTTGTACCTTTGCACCCGCATTCAGAAAATGAGTGCTGAAAACGGAGATCCGCTAGCTCAGTCGGTAGAGCATCACACTTTTAATGTGGGGGTCTTGGGTTCGAACCCCAAGCGGATCACAACAAAGAAGGAAGTCATTCGGCTTCCTTCTTTGCGTATATGCCAGTACATTCGTTTTCATTGCAAACGCAGAGAGGCAAAGACAATCAGTCTAACAAACCTGGAAAGAGCTATGCCGTAATTTCATCAATCAGCAGAATCTTCTGTTGCTCAACAATCCCCTCCCACAAATTGGTGTTCAGAAGTTTACCAACAGGAATATAGCTCTTGTATTTCTCATAGAAATCAATACCTACTCTATAGAAGATGTCGTCATATCTATTAATAATCATCTCCCAATCCCATTTGTCGGCATACTTATCCAACAATCCATGAGTTAGAGTAATACTACGATTGTCTGACAATTCATGCCAGTTCCAGTGATCTTGGAACACCTCTATCATACTTTCCGTGAGACTATCTTTTGATATATACTCCGACAACTTATCCCAATTAATCCTTTTTTGGAACTTCTTGATCATAGGGATTGTCCAACGGATGTTTTCGTTTTTTGAAATCTCGCTCCAATCAACCTTGTCTTGATACTTCTCCAACATGATTTCATCCCAGTTGAAAGAACCAGACAAACTCTTCCATGCTTCTGCAGTTGCCATATCCTGCATGAATCCATCGTTTAATGTTTTTACCGCCATAATCTAAAATTTTTAAAAGGTTTATAATATATTGAATTACCCGTTGGCGGAATTAAATCAACGCATGCTTAACCCTTCCTATAGGTTTCCCATTTATTAAGTTTATGTATTGCAAGATAGTGAACGAGGCTATCTTCGCTAATATTCTGGTGAAGTATCCCATATACGCTTTTGCATAATTCCTTTCTATCATAAACTGATCC
>CADCHG010000030.1:0-32370 GCA_902801155.1 uncultured Prevotellaceae bacterium
CCTTTAATCACGCATCTATAGAATAACAGCCCTTACGGACTGCCCTATTAGGTGTCGGGCTTTCAGCCCTCGCAGTCTTGAATTCGTCGAACTCACGTTTAAGCAAGTGAAAATTGAAAATGGACAATGGAAAATGGAAAGTTGACTTGCTTTAGCCTTATGAACTTGCGAACAAATTAAAGTTGATGGCGTAGGGATAAATCTCTGTGTTTTCACGTTTTGCGTCGATAAAAAGTCAATATTCATATAATATTTACCCTTTGTGAAAATTTCAAATGTTAAAATCGCGATAATTGTTGTTTTTTTCATAAAAAAATTGTAACTTTGCCAACAAGTAATACCATCTCCCTATAAGGGAGTAGGAAATACACAATAAAAATTACACTTAAATATTAACCCCTCAGTACTTATTTCTCCATAGAATCGGACTGAACAATTTAGGAATAGAATATGAGAAACAATTGCAGCAAAATCAGAATTGTTGCCCTCTTGATGGTAATGTTATTAGGCACTATTAATACGTGGGCAGAAGGCATAGATTTTAATGGCGAACCCAATTCTGCTATTAAGTTCCACAAATGGAATGGAGTGAATCCTGGTTCTACTATTGTAGAACAAAACCCTACTATTACGACATTTGTCCCAGGAAGATATTATAGTGAAGGCGCTACTGTTATTGGTACGGGTGATGTGAATAGGCTTTATTATGCCGATTTGACATCTTGTAATGGAATCAGAATAAAGGGTGATGCTGGAAAAAGAGTTAGATTCCTCTTTAATAGAAATGATGCAGGTAATCTTGTTGAGGTTGTTCAGACTATCAATGAGCATGGCGTGCTTGAACTTGATTTCAAGGATAATGAGCAATTGAAGAATTTGGCATATTATCATCTTAATGCCATAAAGATTCCATTTGGTGAGACTGGTACTGTGGTGCTCTCTGAGATGAAGGTTTTCGACCGCAACTATAAATTTGAGGGTAAGGATATACAGGCTCGTCAGGTGTACTCCATGAGCTATCGTGTTCCTATCAATACTCAGCGTGAGTTTACTTTCAAGCAGAGCAGAAAGTGGAGTGAAGGTGCTATACGTAAGTATAACTGGGCTATGTCTGTATTCGATCATGTACTTGAAGGTGGCGGATGCAGAGAACTTATGTATATGGATTGTAGTCCTACGGCTTATAGTCGTAAGTCTCATAATGAGCAGTCTATTGCTGATAATGTGGATATTACTGAAATATATAAGGTTGGCCCAATAGGAAGTAATGGTGTAAATACGTTATATCATCTCACCGAGGAAATGTGGAATGAGTTCCTTGTTGATATGTTTGCTGACGGTTCTGTAGGTGCTGATGTTAGTGTAAAGGTTTCAAACTATGACGGAGTTGTTCGTGTATATGCTGTTATGAAGAGAACATTTACCGAAAATGGTCAGCAGGTTACAAGAACTTACGTTTATCCTTATCAATATACAAAATATGAAGGTGCTGCTCAGGATGTATATGTATGCCTGACAGAGGATCATACCAATATTTGGGATCTCGTGGCGCATCCAGCTGTGGGCTTGACAAAACTTGATTATTCAGATCCTTCTTATACAGGACGAAATACTGCAAATAATCCGCAAAACTGTTATGCTACCATATATACTGAAGAAGGCTATGCGCTTCCACGTTATACTAAGACAGGAATGAATGACAAGGTGCAGTATCTGGCTATTCCTACTTGGGGATGGACATTCTCGAAGTGGAGTAGCGGTTTTACTGCTAATCCTTACACTATAACGATTAATTCCTCACATGTTACGGCTGGAATCTGTAATCCTCAGCCTATATTCGCAGAAAATGCATCACAAGACTTGACAAAGAATCGTATCTTCCATCTTGATTTTGAAAATGTGGAGAATAGCAATTTGCTCTCTGGTGAAGGTGCTCCAATTACTGAGCCTACAACATCTGAGCAGGGTAAGTTCTATAATTATGGTGGTAATGGTAGAATCCTAAAGGATGATGTTTTCGGAAACTACTATCAGAATCTCGCAGATAATCCTAATGAATATACTGCAAGTAAGTCTGAGAATTTCCTCAGATACATTCTTACAGACGAACAGCAGGCTGAATTCGGCAAAATTAATGAAGCTGATGGTCCAAAGTCTGTTACTATAGGCTTCTGGGTTAATGGTGCTGTTGCTGTTGATTATGAGTTGCCGCTTGAGCGTGGTTCTATGTTCTGTATGTTCAGTAATGAGCGTTTCAGAAAAGCTGATGCTGGAAATATGGAGGAAGGTCAGGAGCCTCGTTTCATGTTCGACATCTCATGTAACGGATGGGTGTATTCATATATGCCTAACTCATATTACCTAAAAGACTCAGAGGGTAATTACATACTCGACGAGAACAGTAATAAAGTCAAGGTGGATAAAATCAACAAGTTCTTCTATGGTGAAACAGAGAGCTTAGTTGATAATCCGAAGCGCAGTCTCTTTGGTGTTGGAAACTATGCGCATACACAGGATCAGCGTATGCATAAGTTCTATGACGATAAGCGTTGGCACTATGTGACATACGTTGCTGAGGAAGATTTGAAGAAGGTGACCATGTATCTTGATGGTGAGAAGACTGGTGAACTTGATACTCGAACTCTTGGTGATATGCAGTTCTTTGATCAGGATGGCGATTATCCTGGACGTGCAAGGTATATTCGTAATTTGGTTCTTGGCGGTTTCACTCCTCATGGTCTTTTCTTTGAGAAGCAGTATTATGAGGATGCAGCCCTCGCATACGATGATATTTCTATATATTCTGTAGCTCTTACACAGGATCAGATTAAGGCTATAATTAATGCGAAAGGATATTCTACAACTCCTACGGAATGGCATTTCGCAAATGCTTTGAAGGCTTATGGGGCATCTGGCGAAGCACTTGATGCCACGAATTGGGCATCTGAGGGTAATGGAATATATAGATTAATAAAGAGAAAGTATGCTAATGGCAATGAGCGCCCGGTTGATGATGATAAGAAAACACTTACTTCAAACGGTTTGACTATTGCTTCTACGGAGGGACTGACATTTCAAAGCAGTTCAGGTGAGATTTACGTTGACGTGAAGAATGGGCGCATCGGACTTACAAGAGATGCTGCTGTATATATTCCAAAAGTGGAAGATACTGAGCACTTGTATTTTGTGGCAAAGCCTGATGATGATGTGAAGTACCCTTTGGATCATTATGACCTTTATCCATATTCTGCTGCTGTTGGCGACTTCTATACAAGAGGCGTTAGTCTGTATGGTGGTGGCAATGGCAAGGAGGATTATAGCATCCTGGAGGCATATAAACGTACAGGTATGGATAGAGATTGTGGTTTTAGAGTATATAAGAATCATTATAATGTCCCAAGTAATAATAATATTTTATGGATTTCAGACATAATGCTTTCACAGTATGGTTTAATGTATGTTTCTTACACCCCGGATCATCGTAATATTTTTGGTTTCCCAGACAAGGCAAGTGTAAAATATGTTGATGTTAACATAGAGAACAATACAATACCAAGTGTTGCTTTCCCGCAACTCCTTGTGACAAAGGCAGGTTCGGATGCGCTGAGTGTTTCTGATTTTTCAAAGGGCAACGCAAATGGAAATCCGTATATTCGTTTCAGCAGTTCTGCTCCTCATGTTGCCACAGTTGACCAAAATGGAAATGTGACAATAAAAGGTATTGCTGGTTATGCAACCATTAAGGCAGAACTCATATTTGACAATATTCATGATGGAAGTCTCTCTACTGCATATCAGATTCGCGTAACTAAGGCTCCTAAGACAAGACACGCAGAAGAGAATTCCACTTATGATATAGCATACAAACAAACTGTCAAGGCAAATGATGGTTCTGATGCTATTACAATGTCACTTGGCGGTTGGGCATATACTGAAAATTCATACGCTGGAACTGAGGTTGATGACCTTACTGACGATGATGTTGCTACTGATGGATGGACAAAGGGTAATGTGTTTAAAGAAGGCAATGATCTCAGTCCTGTTGATGGCTTCAATACATACTCACAAGGCAAGCAGAATGCCAAGAGTGAAAGCTATGGTAGTGATGATGGTAGATTTGACGTAATGAAATCTGTAAGGAATGTGAGACCTTGGACTCTTCCTTGCCGTGGTTCATACTTGAAGTTTGAAGCTGAAAAACCTGGTGTGCTTACCGTTTATGTGCTTCAGAATGGTAATCTTGATAAGTCAAATATAAACAATGACTATTCTGACCAGATTCATTGGCGCCCTGTATATATCACAAACGAAAGAGGTGCGTGTGTGCCAAGTGTGCAGTATGATACTAATAGTAAGATTTCTGAGAATGATAACTTCTTCAAGGAAGGTCGTCGTCGCGCTCAGTTTATTGAGGAAGAGGAAGGTACATATAATCAACGTCTGAAGAATGCACTTCTTGGTTTGAAGAATAGTAACTATGATCGCTTCAAACTTCTTCTTAGCCGTTGGGAGAATCAGGGCTGGAAGCAGAAGGTCATAGAGACTGGTGATGGCGGATATATGATAATGTCAAAGGGCATTGTACGTTATTCGTTCAACGTAGTTCCTGGACAGACATATTACGTATTCTCTAATGATACCAAGATCGGTTATGCCGGATATAACTTTGAGGAAGGTAAGATATTGTTTGATAATGCAAGATTGGATTATGATGTAAATCCAATGTACGGGGCTGCTGTTACCACAACACCTGTCGTATATAAGGATGAACTCAATTATAACCCTAAATTACCAGAAGGTATAAACAATATGTTCAGCGTTCCTGTGGAGATTCAACGTTCCTTCAAGGCTAATACATGGAGTTCTATCTGTCTGCCATTCAGTATGAACAGGAAACAGTTGGAAGAGAACTTCGGTGAAGGCACTTCTGTTGTACTCCTGAAGCAGGTTATTAATCAGGGATATAAAAAAGGTAGGGTAGAACTGATATGGCATATGTGACAAAGATAAAGTTTAATGCACCTTTCCGTAAGGATCAAGACAGGTATTTGGAAAAACCTTATTTGGCAGTTGGTTCAAATGGCAAGTCGTTTGAACATAAGAGTGGTTACACATATTACGATGAGTATCCTTATGTCTTTGAGGGTAACTTCAAGGATGAGGTACTTCCTGCTGGTTCTTACGTGATGAGCAATAGCGGTACTCTTGCAAGGGTGAAGAACTCTGTTAAGGCTAAGCCGTTCCGCGCTTATATCAGGTGTATCGATGTTGCTAATGCAAAGCCTCTTACAACTATGAGCTTCAGCGAATCTGAAGGCGAGACAACATCTATAGAGGAACTGTTGCAAGAGAACGGCATTATCCTTGAAAGCTCTGATGTATATGGAGTTAACGGAGTAAAGGTACGTAGCAATACACATAGCCTTGAGGGACTCTCAAAGGGTATATATGTAGTTAATGGAAAGAAGTACGTAGTAAAATAAAAAGAAGAAGGAGGTTGTTAAAATCAGGAAATGAAAAGAATATATTTTAGACCAATCTGTGAGCAGTTCCTCGTTGAAGAGGAGCTGCTCCAGACTCTCTCAAACCATAATTCCGCAATAGTAACACCTGGAGCCGGAGATTTGGAAGGCGACGATGAGGTTCCGCCAGGTCCGATAATTGTTGATGATCCTATCAATGGCTCGGATGATTTCTCTAAAGGTGGATTGATATTTGACTGATGATTTGCTTTTTTTATTGAATTTTATTCATGTTTTCTTGCACATATGGGAAAAAACTGCTATCTTTGCAGTTGAAACGTGTGCGTGCACAGATGAAAGTCTATGTTCCGTGGCGTTTTTACATACGAAAGCAAGGAATAAGTCATAAAACATGAATACTTAATATGAAGGTTATCTCATACAAAATTCTGCCAGCTTCTCTGCTGGCTATTGCAACTATTGTTCCGATCTCACTAAAAGCACAATCAGATTTCACTCATTCAGAGTATGATCAATTACAGGCATTCGGCTTTGCGACATGCGATTCTCGTACAGATTCCAATCCGTCCATAGAAAAAGTTATGGGCGGTGGAGCCTATACCTATGAAGATGCTATGGCTCTTCTTAATGATCCCGCAAGTGGCAAGAAGGTTAAGGTTCTTACTGCGGATAAAGTATATAAGGATGATGTTATCAAGAATGCTATCAAGGATAATGACATCGTTATTCTTGATGGCTCTAAGGGTGACTTCGTAATTAAGAAATACATTACGATTCAGAATCAGGGCTCAGGAACTGGATGTAACAACAAGACGATTCTCGGTATTAATAATGCCCGTCTCGTAACAGAGTGGTATGTAACTCCCGATGTCCTTGCCATTCTCAAGGAGGCTGATGTGGAGAGCGCTTCAACGAACAAGGGTACAGGAGGCACACTTCCAAATGGGGTGAATGTTGATGAGGAAGCCGAATATCTTACACGTAAGGCTCTTTATGAGAAATATGGTAATGAAAACTATCGTGAGGCCGGAATCTTCTGTGTGAAGCGTTGTAAGAACATTATCTTCCGTAACCTGTCCTTCGTAGGACCAGGTTCCATTGATTGTGGAGGATATGACCTTTTGTCTGTGCAGTATTCAAGTAACGTTTGGGTGGATCATTGCGAGTTCATTGATGGTATTGACGGAAATTTCGATATCTCAAATGAGTCGGATATGATTACTGCAAGTTGGAATGATTTCTCATACACCGACCGTTCTCTTATGCATCAGAATACCAATCTTGTAGGAAGTTCGGATAGTAAGGTTGAGGATGATGACAAGCTGTCAATCACCTTCGCGTTCAATTCATGGGGCGCTAAGTGCCGTGCACGTATGCCAATGGCACGTTATGGACGTTTCCACATGCTGAACAACTACTTCCATTGTGCGGGAAACTCAACAGCTTGCATCAATCCGCGAAAGAATTCCGAATTCCTTATAGAAGGAAACTATTTCGAAAAGGGAGTAAAGAAGATTTTTACTCAGCAAGATGCAACTTCTGTTATCTGGACAGATGATAATGTTACGGTTGAAGTATTCTCAAAACCGATTAGCTTTGGAGAGTGCTATATTCCATACAGCTATACAAAAATACCGACAGAGATTGTCAAGGATGATGTGAAGACTTTCGCAGGTTCGACAATATGGGGCTCGACAAATTATTCTGTGATTTCTGAAGAAGAGATTACTGGTGTGAAATTTGTCGCAGAAAATCATTCCGCATCAGAGGCTACGTTTAATCTTTTGGGACAGAAAGTGAATTCTACCGCAAAGGGAATTGTGGTCAAAGGCGGTAAGAAATATATCGTAAGATAGACCGTTCTTCCTTCGTTCATCCTTCGCTCTTCCTTCGTTCATCCTATAGTTCTTAGAGCGGTTCTTCAGCTTTTTCATAAGGGAGTTATAACGGAGGTACATAGGAGGTACTTGGGAATACTATAGTGATTGTGGCTTTTTGCAAAAGCTCAACATTCGGAAAAAAAATCGTGAAACTCGCGTTCGCTAAATAATAGAATCGGCATCCGTCATCTGATGAATGCCGATTATTTGATAGTGGTATTCTCGCTTTTATAATATTTTTTTATCAATAGCTTGAATTATTTTGCCGTAAATTTGGAAATTTCTTTTTTTTTGATTACTTTTGCAATCGCCTAGGCAAATGCCGACAGTCGCGAGGGCAAAAACTAAAGTCCTCAGACCTTACACTCCAGAAAAAAAGTACCTATAACTAATTATATTTAATTTGCAACCAAATGCCTATTGACCAATTCAATAACAGCTCTGATACACTTATGTCCTATGAACTGCAATTTGAAGAAATGAAACGCATCATGGCAGGTGCAGGATTGGGCATGTGGTCTGTTGAGAATATAGAAGGACAGCCCCATCGAATGCATCTTAATGCCAAAATGGCCGATCTTTTGGGCGTTAGTGATGTTTCTGCCATGTCTCCTGAGGAGATGTATGACTTCTGGTTTAACAGGGTTAAGCCGGAGGGCAGGGAATCTTTGTTTGCATCTGTTGAAAGGATGATGTCAGGCAACGTTGAGGAGACAACCTATCTTTGGGAACATCCAGTTCTGGGCGATCGCTATCTTCGTTGTACCGGTTCTGGCAGAGTTGAGGGTAAGGGCCATGTCTTTAGCGGCTATTGTTCGGATATTACTCATTTTGTGCTCAAGGAAAAGGAGCAGCAAGGGGCTATGGCTCGTATGGGGGCAGAACTTCAGAGGGCTTATGAAGTCGTGAAGTTCGTGTCAAAGTCGTGTACTTCCATATATCGCATAAACATGCAGAATGGCAGGCTCATGCATGTCAGTACCGTGAATGAGAAAGTTCGTAACGTGCTCGGAAATGAGGGTGATGCGCGTGAGGGATTCATGGAGTTTTGCGAGAAACTGGTCAAGCCTGAGTGGAAGGAAGACATGCTTGCGTTTACTAACCTTGATTGGGTGCGTGAGCAACTGAAGACTCAGCCGATAATCAAACAAGAGTTTGAGTGTAGCGCCTGTGGTTGGGTTATAGGTTCTTTTGTTGCCGGCAAACGTGGTGATGACGGCTATTGTACGGAAGTGGTTTGGACGACTGTAGATGTCAACGAACAGAAAGAAAAGGAATTGAGACAGCTTAATGCTCTGGAAGAGGCAAAGTCAGCTGCGGTGGAGGCAAACCGCGCAAAGAGTTCCTTCCTCTTGAATATGAGTCATGACATCCGTACTCCGATGAATGCAATAATCGGTTTCACAGGCCTGCTTGAGAAGCATCAGGACGAGCCAGAACGTCGTCATGACTATCTGAAGAAACTGAAGGAATCAAGTGCCTTGCTGTTAGGTCTTATCAATAATGTCCTGGAAATGTCACGTATTGAGAAAGGACATTTGGATGTAGATATTCAGGCATGGGGCGTAGAACAGATGTATGATATGTTCTGCTCAGTTTTCGTTGATATGATGGCGCATAAGGGAATAACCTTCTGCCATTCCCTGGATGTAGAGCATGAATATCTTTACTGTGACCCTATAAAGATGCGTGATGTGGTGTTGAACCTTCTCAGCAATGCCTATAAATACACACCTTCGGGTGGTAGGGTGGAGCTATACATCCGTGAGTTGCCATGTGAAGAGGAGGGCAATGTCATAATTGAGACTGTCGTGAAAGACAATGGTCAGGGAATGTCTGCTGACTATCTTCCACATCTGTTTGAGGAGTTCTCACGTGAGCATACCACCACGGATATAAAGGTGGAGGGAACAGGACTTGGTATGCCTATTGTCAAGAATCTCCTTGATCTTATGGGCGGAACCATAGAGGTTGAGAGCGAGCTTGGCAAGGGAACAACATTCAAGGTCCGTACCAAGCATCGCATAGCGAAGAAATCGGATGTCGTCAATGTTGATATGGCGAATATTTCAGGCGTGGATTTCAGGGGAAAGCGAATCCTTCTTGTTGAGGATAGTGACCTGAATGCGGAGATTGCGATGGAGATTCTTCGTGATGTGGATTTCGTGGTGGAGCGTGCAGAGGATGGCCTTAAATGTGTAGAAATGATAGACAAGGCAACTGCGGGATATTATGACCTCGTGCTTATGGATATTCAGATGCCAAGGATGAATGGCTATGAGGCTACCCGCATAATCCGTAAGATGGAAGATAGGGAAAAGGCAAACATCACGATATTGGCAATGACAGCCAATGCTTTCGAGGAAGACAAGCGTGAAGCCCTCGAAGCAGGAATGAATGCACATCTTTCAAAGCCTATAGAGGTGGATAAACTTATAAAGACACTCAAGAGAAGTCTGAATTCTCGTAAATGATAAATGTTGTACTTCATATTGCAGATTTATTGCACTGGAGGGTTGCCTTTGGTGTGATACTCTTTGCTGTCTTGATTTGTATTGCCGTATATACATTGTATAAGACATACAGGCGTATATTGGAGCATAACAAGATGGCAGAGAAACTGCGGGAAACGGCTACACATAGCATCCGTATGAAGGCTCTTACGCAACTGCTGCTCGATAAGACTCAGACGCATGTGTGGGAACTGAAGGACGGGATGTTCTCTGTTCTGCAATTTGATTCTAAGGCGCTTGATGCAGTCATTCCGATTGAGGAAATGAGGAACCTGGTTACTGCAAGTGCCTTTTACAAGCACAGGGTAGAGGAGTTCTTCCAAACTGAGGAGCCGGGAAACCATGTCATACAGATGTACGGCTCGTTTGAAGGGCGAGACCCTCATTGGTATGAGTTGAGCATGATGGTTGAGCAGACACCACAGGGGCTCGTACGTAGAGGTTCTACTGTGATGATTGACCAGCTGAAGAAGCGTGAGGCAATGGAACTTGACACAAACCGTATGCTTGCAAATGCCAAGGAGAAGGATGATTTCATTTCATGTATGAGCCATGAGATAAGGACTCCCCTCAATGCCATTGTCGGTATTTCGGAGTTGCTTGCAAATATGAGGCAGACTCTTACGCAGGAGGAAATAGCATATTTCGAGCGTGAAATCAGCAAGAATAATGTCCTGCTGATGAAGATGATTGAGGATATGCTGACCGTAACCCTGATTGACAATAGCGGTATCACCGTTCAGTTTGAGGATCTGCGATATTCGGATTGTACTCCTGAAGTTGCGACAATGAGGGAAGAAGAAAGCTTGAATCTCTTTGGATTGAAGATTGAGGTTATAGAAACCGGAGAGGATGTGCCTATACGGGCAGATAGGAATCTGTTGCGTAGAATCATGATAAACCTCTTTGACAATGCAGCCAAGTTCTCGCCAATGGGTTCTACGGTTACTGTTATCCGTACTGTGACCGACGATGAGGTTATACTCTCGGTAAAGGATCAGGGTATCGGTATTGATCCTCAGTATCATAATATGATATTTACCCGATTCTATAAGATTGACCACTTCTCGCAAGGTGCAGGTCTGGGACTTGCTTTGTGTAAGGAACTTGCCGAATGTATGGGTGCAAAGATTACGGTTGAGAGCGAATTGGGTAAGGGAAGTACCTTCAACCTGATATTCAAGAGGGCTGACAAATTTGAACATGCGTAGCTCGTTGGGCTTTGCATAAAAATGCACATTCGAAATCGTACGTAATTAGATGAATGAATATTACTACATAGGAATTATCTACCTGATACTGTTGACGGTGGTACTGACTTTATGGAGGTTTATTGATGATAACTTCCAGAAGATGCAGTATCTCGAAAACGGTCGTGAGGCTGATAGGTATATGGAGAATGTTCATGAGATTCTGTTTTCTACACAGTCGTATCTGTGGTATATATATAAAGGTAAACTGGTTTTCGGCCATCGTTTCTTCAAGAAGAACAACCTTCGTGAGCGTAGGATTCCCGTTGATGTGGTGCTAAGATGCATGTCAAGGAATAGTAGGAAGGAACTGACTAAGGCTATGGAGAATGCTGATGAGACAGGTATCTACGTTGACTTCAACATTACGATGCCGGTGTCTCATGAGGTACACTCGCTAAGTGTTCTTATCTGCAGGGAAAAGGAACCGTGGGAAAAGAAAGGAAAGACTTCTGACGACAATGTAATGGGTATCCTAACTATCATTGATGGTGCTCGTCAGAAGGAGAAGGAGAGGAAGATGGCATTCGACCTTGAGGAGGAAAGTAAACTGAAGGCGAGTTTCCTTGCCGCCATGGGACATGAAATCCGTACTCCTGTGAATATCATAACCGGTTTCTCCCAGATTCTTGCACAGACTGGAAGTGAGACGTCCGAGGAGGAGTTGAAGAGCTATTCACAAATCATAGCCGATAATACAGAACAGTTGCTCCGCTTGCTCAACGATGTGCTGAAAAGCAATAATGAGGGTGAGGAGATGCAGATGTCCTTGAAGACAAGAAAGGTGAAGGATATCGTTGAGGAACTATATGCAACATACAACGTGGTGATTCCGGAACACTTGGAATACAATATAGTGCGAGGTCCCGAGGATGTATATGTGGATTTGAACCGTAGCAGTATGATGCAGGTTATGTCGAACCTTGTCAATAATGCTGTCAAGTTCACGAAAGAAGGCAGTATAACGATGGGATGGCAATGTATGGAAGATAACGTAGTGATATTCCTGGAGGATACGGGTATCGGTATTCCGAAGGAGAAGCATGAATTCATCTTCGACAGATACTACAAGGAAAGCAGCAGTACGGCAGGAGCCGGCATAGGTCTTTCCCTATGCCGTCGTCTCGTCGAGAATATGCATGGAAAAATCGTAGTTAAGAGTGAATTGGGAAAAGGCTCAAGGTTTGAGCTGGTGTTTAAGAAAGCCGCTATAAGTTAATATGATACAAGTAGAAGAAGCATATCTCAACCATTTGATTTACGTCTCAGAGCATGATGTGCTTACGGGGGTGCTGAATCGTTATGGTTTGAAAAAGAGAATACATGAATTGTTCAATCCCGATGGAGAGGGTTACCTCTGTGTCGTGGATATTGATGACTTCAAGGCTATTAATGATGCTTGCGGTCACATGACTGGCGACTTGGTGCTAAAGGCGTTCGGTCAGAGCCTGTGTGGTATCAGAAATTCTTCTGTTGCCCGTTTGGGAGGTGATGAGTTCTTTGTTTTCGTAGATGGAATCAAGGAAGAGGAAGATATCAGGAAGGAGATAAAGGCTCTGGAAGACAGGGTGAATGCTATTGAGATTCCAGAACTTGGTGATATCAAGATAACCTTCAGTATGGGAGCGCACTATTTTAAGGGCAATATAGATGAAGTGAAAGCTCTTGCCTATTCCAAGGCTGACAAACTCTGCTATGAGAGTAAGAGGAAGGAAGGGAATAGCGTGACAATATGCTGATATATCTATAATTGTGAATAAATCGTATATTATCAGCAAAACTCACCAAGCTGCACAAGTGTAAAAACAGTAAAGGAATTAAATGGACAATACACGAGTAAATAGCATGCTAACAATGCCGATAGGTAAGCTTTTGAGAAAGTTTACTCCACCGGCTATGATTGCGATGTCGGCTAATGCTGTTTTAAATATATTCGAAATAATTATTCTCGGTATAGGGGTGGGAATTGATGCTTTTGCCGCCTTGGCGTGTACTTTCCCTATCATAATTCTCATTTCAGCCTTTGCTTCTCTTGTCAATACCGGCACAGCTTCGAAAATTGCTATGCTTTATGCCGAGAACAATCAGGAACAGGCATTGAAGACTTTCGGCAATTCCGTCATATTGCTTGTAAGTTTTGGAGCTCTGTTAACGGCAGTGCTTGAAATATTCCTTGAAGATATACTTCGACTTTGTGGCGCATCGGACGTGACACTTCCGTATGCCCTTGTGTATATGCGGATTATGCTTGTTTCTACTGTTGTGTTATTCTCAATGCAGAGCATGGGACGACTTCTTCATATACAGGGTAGGCCGAAGGTGCAGATGATGCTGCAGATAGGAGGTATTACTGGTAACGTCATTCTGTCTGTAATCTTTGTGTTCGTTTTCAAATGGGGAATGAAGGGAGTTGCCTTGGCATCAATCATGTGCGAGAGCGTCTCTTGGATATTATACATAAAGGTATTTTCTAATAAGAAAGCTTTCTTGCATTTCACAAAACGAGGGTTCTGCGTTGATTTCAGCCTTATCAAAGAGATATTGTCGATTGGAGTGTCACCTTTTGCCATTAATGCGTGTGGATGTGTGGTGGCTCTTATGATTAACCTCTCGCTTATTGAAGTAGCAGGTGAACAAAGAGATATGTATCTTGGTTCCTATGCCATCGTACAGCGAATAACCCAGGTGCTGATATCGCTTATTTCAGGTCTTGGACTTGCAATGCAGATAATAACAAGCATAAATATAGCAAAACAGAATTACATTCGAGTACGAGGTGTTCTGATGCAATCCATCTTTAATGCTTTTATTATCATGTGTATTGGCTATGGATTTATTTCCATCTTTGCAGATGGGCTGATGTCTATTTTTACTACAGACAAGCAGATGATAGAAATAGGTGCTACGGCATTGATTATAGGACTCTGCACCTTCCCGTTCGTGGGTAGTCAGATGGTTGCTGTGTCTTTCTTTCAGACGATAAGACGCCCACGTGCCTCAATGATTATATCCTTGACGCGACAGTTGCTATTCCTCATACCAATGCTTGTAATCCTTCCGCATTTGATTGGCGTGACAGGAGTTTGGTGGAGTATGGCACTTGCAGATGTGGCAAGCGTTACCATTTCATGGATAATGCTCTATACAGAGACAAAGAAGTTGAGTCTATGAATTTAGAAGAGTTATATAAAAGTTTACATGGAGACTATGCGGAAGTCAAGGCAAGACTTATGACTGACAGACTCGTGGAGAAGTTTGTGCTGAAATTTCCGTCTGATTCGTCAATGCAGCAACTGCGTGATGCTATCGCTTCGGAAGACTACGAGGTGGCTTTCCGTGCCGTACATACGTTGAAGGGCGTTGCTGCAAATCTTTCTTTTACAGAACTTTGGAAAGCTGCATCTGCCCTTACTGAGCAGTTGCGCCGATGTGACGGAACTGTGGATGAAACGCTTTTGGAGAATCTGGAGAATGCATATAGGCTTGTGACAGATAGCATTCAGAAAGAGAATAGCTAAATAATAACTTGGAGGGTCGTTTATGTCAAATGAATCAGGACGCCGGTCAATCCTCATTGTTGAGGATAACGAATTGAATCGCGATATGCTCTGTGCTATGCTGGAAGACCGATATTATGTGTTCCAGGCAGAGAATGGTAAGGAGGGCCTTGAAGTCCTCCAAGAGCATTATCGCAATATTTCACTCATCGTTCTTGACGTGCAGATGCCTGTTATGAACGGATATGAGTTCCTGAAGGTTGTGAAGGAAGACGATCTCCTAAAAGAAATTCCTGTGATTGTTGCTACGGGTAGTAATGATGTGGAAGAGGAGGAAAGATGCCTCGAATTGGGGGCTACGGATTTTGTCATCAAACCATATAAGAGGAATATTGTTTTAAAGCGTATCGGTAATATCATCCGTTTAAGGGAGTCTGCTTCTACGCTGAGGGAAGTGGAGTACGACGACCTTACGGGAATATTCACTCGACAGGCTTTCTTCCATCATGCACAGAGGGTTCTGCGTGAGAATCCTGACGTGGAATTCACTCTCGCCATCTCTGATATTCAGGACTTCACGCTCGTGAAAGAGCGCTATGGAACAAAGGTTGCCAATGAACTTCTATTACAGAATGTGGCCTTGCTGCGTAGGGCACAGGTGGAAAACTATATCTTCGGACGTTATGACGATAACCAGTTCGTGGTGATAGCTCCAAGTTCCGAGCGCTATATGGAGACGAGGAGGAAAAACAAAGGGGCACTAACGCTTCCGTTACCGGAAGAGGGTGTGGCTGTTCTTAAGTTTGGTGTGAAGCGCGATATAAGGCACGACATCCCTGTTAGGGAGCATTGTCGTCATGCCCTTATGGCTCTTGATACTGTAAAGCATGTGTATGGCCAGAATTATGCATGGTTTGATGACAATATGCAGAAGTACTATGACCGTCGTGTAGCCATAGAGAGGTCGATGGTGAATGCGTTGAAGCATGGCGAATTCCATATTTACTATCAGCCAAAGCATGATTCCCGTACAGGTCGCCTTGTAGGTGCTGAGGCTCTTGTTCGTTGGACGCATCCTGAGTTCGGTTTCCTGTCTCCTGCTGAGTTCATTCCTGTCTTTGAGCAGACAGGTTTTATTTCTGAGGTTGATTTCTACGCATGGAAATGTACTTGTCAGAATCAGCGGAAATGGCAGGAGAAAGGCCTTCATATAGTGCCGATATCTGTGAATTGTTCACGCTCAGAGCTCTTGCAGAATAATTTCATGCGTAAATGGTTCAAGCCTCTCAAAGACAATAATCTCTCGCCTGAGAGTATGCACCTTGAGGTGACGGAAAGTCTGTTCAGCGAACAGATAGACAGATTGGCCAAGGTCTTGCGTGAATGTCAGGAGAAGGGAGTGAAGATTGAGCTTGATGATTTCGGTACTGGTTATTCCTCACTCAGCATGTTCCAGCTCTTGCCGTTGGATATTGTGAAGTTCGATATGGCATTTGTCAGGGGATTGGATAATCCGCGTCAGGCGCAGGTAATGGCTGCCTGTGTGCGACTCGTCCGCAGTCTTGGTATGGAAGTCACCGCCGAGGGCGTGGAGACATCGGAGCAGCTATACAGGGTAAAGAGAATGGGTATAGATACGGTACAGGGATATTACTACTCGCATCCGTTGCCGAAGGAGGAGTTTGAGAAATTCTTATCCTAACCAAGCCTTCCCCAAGGGAAGGATGTTTTATAGTATTTATTCTTTTCAAGGTATATTATATAAAGTATGAAGTCACACTTTTTCAGCCATAAGATGTATATCGCATCCCTCCCCTTGGGAGGGCCTGGGTGGGCTTCTATTAGTAGGATTAAGATAGTGCTTGTCTTGGCCGCTGTGATAATCGCAGCGGCTTCGCTCGTTGTGTCTCATATCCTTGTACGTGACCTTGCCATAGAGGAGCGTAACCGTATGGAGGTATGGGCAGAGGCTATGCGTTCTCTAAGTACCGCGGAAGAGAATACCGACCTGAACCTTGTGTTGAAGGTTATCAACGAGAACAACACTATCCCTGTCATAGTGACCGATGAACATGGTAACGTGCAGACTTTCCGCAACGTGGAAATCGATGCTGAGAACTATGACGACAGCATGGCTGTTGCCTCAAAGATGGCTGCAAGAATGCGTGCTTCTGGTCGTGATATAAAGATATCGCTGGGGACAGACGCAGAGACCATCCACGTGAGCTACGACGAGTCGGTCATGATTACCCGACTGTCATTCTATCCTTACGTGCAGTTGGGTATTGTCCTCATCTTTGTCGTGATTGCCATCTTTGCCCTCCTTACCTCAAAGAAAGCCGAGCAGAACAAGGTGTGGGTGGGATTGTCAAAGGAAACGGCTCATCAGTTGGGCACCCCTATATCCTCATTGATGGCTTGGACGGAAATCCTGCGCGAGACATATCCTAATGATGAGCTTATCCCTGAAATGGACAAGGATGTGAAGCGTCTGCAACTTATCGCCGAGCGTTTCTCAAAAATTGGCTCTATCCCCGAACCTGTCGATACTCCATTGGCAGAGATGCTTCGTCATGTGGTGGACTATATGGACAGGCGTACTTCGCAGAAAGTCAAGATTATAGATGAGTCCTCTGCTTGTGATGCTCATGTCATGGTAAATCCCTCTCTCTTTGAATGGGTACTTGAAAATCTCTGCAAGAATGCCGTTGATGCCATGGAGGGTGGCGGAACTATCACAATCAAGGCGTTTGTCTCTCAGCGTGTCATCATTGACGTTACTGATACTGGCAAGGGAATAGAGAAGAAGAATATCAAGAATGTGTTCCGTCCGGGCTTCACCACAAAGACGCGTGGCTGGGGACTCGGTCTCTCACTTGCCAAGCGCATCGTTGAGGAATATCATCACGGCAAAATCTATGTCCTGAAATCAGAAGTAGGGAAGGGCACAACGTTCAGAATTGAGGTGTGATATGTATATGTCCCCCTCCCGTTCGGTTCTGCCTCATCCTCCCCGTTGCGCACGTATCCCTTGATTTTTCAAGTGTTGCTTTGTTGCTTTGTTGCTTTCGGCACTAAAAAAACGGCTCGTTTCACAACGAACCGCTTTTTAATGAATATTATTTCTGTTGACAAACAAAACTTGCCAGTCTGAATTTTCTTGCATGAAGGCTAAAATTCCCAACTTGCATTTTTATGTAATTTTTTGTCATGTCAATTTTTACTTTTCCCCCTACTTTTCTATTTTTATGCAAAACTTGCGTTAAAATATATTAAAGCTGCATAAGGCTAGGATTGCAAACATTTCCGATGAACTATAATTCAGAATGAAGAATTATAGCGCGAAAACAACAAAGCAACAAAGCAACAGGCTATGCAACAAGGTATCAATTATATTTCTTATATAATAAGGTTCGCGCGTAAATCAATAAGGATAAATTTTTCTAGGTGGTCATGTTTTTTCGTATGTTGCTTTGTTGCTTTGTTGCTTTTTGTGTTAAAGCGTGTTAAAATGATGCAAAATATTTGACGGTTTGCGTAAAAATGCCTATCTTTGCATACGTGAGATGGTCCAGTGTTGCTCTTCTGCTGCTCTTCTCTTCCTCTCCTTACCAAGAAAAACACGGCACTTTGCCAAGCAATGTGCCAGAAAAATTCCTTAAAAGGAAGCCATGAAAAACGTAAGTATCAATTTTGTACAAAGGCAAAAAAGACGAAAGTCAAAAGGCAAAAGTCTTTAGCCATTAGCCTTTAGCCATCAATAGAAATGAGGGCGAAAGCAACAAAGCAACAAAGCAACACTTGAAAAATCAAGGGATTACTCCTGCGGATGTGCTCTTTCATACTCTATTGCTGCGAGGATGAAAGCGCCGAGAGCCTTGCCTTCGGTTTGCATATCACGCTCCGTCACCACACTTACGTCAGAACCGAGCAGGTAATAAGCACCTGAGCCGTCGCGCTTGTCCATTCCTCCAAGACCTGCCGAACGGCAACTGCCTATGATGTCGATACCGCCAAACGGGGAATGGTCATCTACCACGAATGTCTCGATAAAACCTCGATATGCCTTATCGCACATGGCTTTGTAGTCGTTGTCGAGAAGTCCAAGGCGCATACCTTTATAGTATGCTGCTATGAAGAGTGCGGAGGCTGACGATTCGAGATAGTTGTGCTTTGTTGCCATTTCAACGCCCTTGTATGAAGATGCATTATAGCCGGCGCCCTTGTCGATAAGCTGATACCAACAGCCGGTTTTCTGTTCCTGATACTGCGCAATACCTTGTGCAAGCTCGTTAAGATACTGACGTAGAACGGTGTAGTTGTCAGATTCCGTCACCTTGGCTTTCTGCATTTCCGCAAGCACATCAACGAGGGCGAGGAAATACCACCCCTCGGCTCTTGCCCAGAACTCCTTGCTACGGCCAGTCTCCGGATCAGCCCAGCATGAGGATAGCGTGTCAGTAGGAGTGGCTGAGAATGCATGATAGAGAAGGCGCTTGTCCTTGTCCCATAGGTGATTCCAAGTGATTTTGAACTGATTGGTAATAAAGTCCCAGTCGCTCTCTGCGCTTCCTGTTACGTTGCGTCCGTAGTTGATGAGCTGTGCCATAAGGGCAGGTCCCATATACTGTCCGTCAAGCCACATCTGGTTGGGGTAGCTCTTCTTATGCCACATACCGCCACGGGCATCCTTAAACTGCGAGTCCTTTATCGTATATTTCTCAATGTGTGCTTGAAGGCCTTTCACGGCAGCATCAATGGCAAGCTTTGCCTTTATGAGAGTGGAATCATTGCAGAAAGGGGCATAGAGACCTCCTTCCTTCGTAAGTTCATAGATGGGGAAGTATATCTTTGCCGAGTTGAGGTTGTCAAGGCTTCCACCCTCGCTTGGCACCTTGTTGTAATACAGGTTGGCATACCATTCCACGCTGTAGAATATGCTGCGTGCCCATGCCTCCTGCTTGTAAAGGTCAACAGCCTCCATAGTAGCTCTGGCCACGAGTCCTGGCACGTAGTCGAAGGTAGTCTCGCTTTTGCTGGAAAGCTGTGTGTCCATATCCATCGAGCCATCCATAACGAAGACAGGAAATCCCATAGGCCTGAGGTTGCCGTAGAAATCGTGTGTTCTGGATTCAAGTGCAAGACGTGAATATCTTGTTCCCTCGTTGAATATCAGGTGTTTTGCGGAAGTACCTATTGGGAATAGAAAAACTATGGTAAGAGTTGCTAATATGTGAGATAGCTTCATCTTTTGGTAAATTTAAGTGACGGCCCCTCACCTGCCCACATGGCTGGTGAGGGGGCTTTCCGAGTGCAACGTGCGAAGCATCCTCGCACGAAGAAAATAGGGCTTGTCGCTCGTAGAGCGGTGCCCGTCTCCGATTTTCGAGTGCAAAGTTAGGAAAAAAAACGGTATTGAAGATTAAATATTAGGTTAAAATTTCATTATTTCGGGAAAAGTTAGTAATTTTGCAGTAAATTAGCAATCCGTAGTGTATAATAAGGAAATAAAACAACAACAATATATGGCAGAAGAAATCAAGAATGAGGAGGAGAAGAAGAGCCTCAATTTCATAGAGCAGAAAGTTGAAAAAGACCTTGCTGAGGGCAAGAACGGAGGTCGTTTGCAGACTCGTTTCCCACCAGAGCCTAACGGCTATCTGCATATCGGTCATGCCAAGGCAATAGCGCTCGATTTCGGCATCGCGCAGAAATATGGTGGTGTTTGTAACCTTCGTATGGATGATACAAACCCTCAGAAAGAGGATACTGAGTATGTTGAGGCTATCAAGCGCGACATTGAGTGGCTCGGCTTCAAGTGGGGCAATATCCTGTATGCCTCTGACTACTTCCAGAAGCTTTGGGATCTCGCCGTAGAGCTTATCAAGCGTGGTAAGGCATACGTTGACGAGCAGACAGCTGAGCAGATTGCCGCTCAGAAGGGTACTCCTACCCAGCCAGGTCAGAATTCACCATATCGTGATCGTCCGGTAGAGGAGAGCCTTGCTCTCTTCGAGGAGATGAACTCAGGACGTATGGAGCCTGGCAAGATGGTGCTTCGTGCCAAGATTGATATGGCAAGCCCTAATATGCACTTCCGCGATCCTATCATGTATCGTGTGCTCAATATGCCTCATTGGCGTACAGGCAACAAGTGGAACGCTTATCCTATGTACGACTATACCCACGGACAATGTGACTACTGGGAGGGCGTGACACACTCACTCTGCACATTAGAATTCGTTAGCCATCGTCCACTCTATGACCTGTTCGTTGACTGGGCAAAGGAAGTGGCTGGCGATGATAAACCATTGGATGATAATCGTCCACGTCAGACAGAGTTCAATAAGCTCAATCTCACACATATCCTTCTTTCAAAGCGTAATCTGCTTATGCTCGTGAAGGAAGGTGTTGTTGCCGGTTGGGATGATCCTCGTATGCCTACAATATGCGGCTTCCGTCGCAGAGGCTACTCTCCAGAGGGTATATTGAAGTTTATTGACAAGATCGGTTATACTACATTCGATGCCCTTAACGAGATGGCTCTTATGGAAAGCGCTATCCGTGAGGATCTTAACACTCGTGCTACTCGTGTAAGTGCTGTTATTGATCCTGTCAAGCTCGTCATTACCAACTATCCGGAAGGCAAGACAGAGGAGCTTACGGCTATCAATAACCCAGAGGATGAGAATAGCGGTACGCACGAGATAACATTCTCTCGCAACCTTTGGATTGAGCGTGACGACTTCATGGAGGATGCTCCGAAGAAGTTCTTCCGTCTTGGTCCTGGCAAGGAGGTTCGCTTGAAGAATGCCTATATCATCAAGTGCTCAGAGAATCCAGAGGAATGTATCGTTAAGGATGCTGATGGTAATATCGTTGAGATTCATGCAGAGTATATCCCTGAGACAAAGACAGGTGAGGCTAATGCGAATATGAAGATCAAGGGTAAGACTATCCATTGGGTAAGCGTTGACCATTGCGTAGAGGCTGAGGTCAGGAACTATGACCGCTTGTGGATGGTAGAGAACCCACGAGATGAAGTTGCAGACTACTCTAAGAGCCTCGGCAAGGAGCGTATCGACATTGAGGATATGCGTCATTTCATCAACCCTAACTCTCTTGAGATAAAGACTGCATACGTTGAGAAGTGGCTTACCAATGCCAAGCCTCTCGACTATCTCCAGTTCCAGCGTATCGGCTATTATAATGTTGATACCGATTCAACAGCCGAGCATCTTGTGTTCAATAAGACGGTGGGACTAAAGAGTAGCAAGTAAAATTGATTCCTTCCGATTTTCAACGTTACATAAGATCTAATGAGTTCAAGACTCTCCTTGCGAAGGTACAGGAGGCTATTGAACATGGCGCCGGGGAATACTTCGACGCTGATGATCTTGTGGACGTTGCCGAGTACTTCCATGTGAAGGGTGACGAGCCGATGGCGGGAAAGGTGGTTGACTATCTTCTTTCGCTGTTTCCTGACAATGAGAAAGGATTGGTGTTCAAAGCCCGAACAGCTATCATGAGTGATAGGCTAGAAGAGGCTGAGAACATTTCCCGACTGCTCGTTGATGCGGAAATAGTTGATGCTGTCTATCTCAAGGCCGAGATCCTGCTCTGTCGTGAAAAGGCTGATGAGGCTCAGCAGTTGCTCATAGAGAAATGTCCGGAATGTCCAGACGATTCTGGGGAAGATACTTCTGACGATACAGAAGATTTAGGTCCGGCATTTGATGATGACGATGATGAGGAAGAAGAGGAATGTTCTCCTTCTGATGTCTTCAATGACTATGTCCTTGACGTCACTCTCCTTATGTGCGACTACCGCCAATGGGACTATGCCGACTACTGGCTCTCAAGGGTGTCAGACGAGGCTTATTATGAGGAGGGTGACTATCTGGAGGCAAAGGCGAGGATTCTGACTGCCAGAGAACAGTATTCTGAGGCAATAGAATATTGGGACAGGAGCATCGATGTAGATGCCTATTCGCTCATGGCATGGCTTCAGTTGGCTCAATGTCAGTATCATCTCGGCCTTACGTATGATGCTCTCCAAAGTGCGGAATATGCAGAGGCTATACAACCTAACCTCCCGGAGGTCTATCTCAGCAAAGGAAACTGTCTTTTTGCACTTGGCGATAATGAAGGGGCGATGGAAGCTTTCAATCATTATCTCACACTTGTGCCATACGATGTGCAGGGGGAGGTCTTGCTCGCATCTGTGCTTTTCGCAATGGAGGACTATCCGAATGCAGAAGAGCATATTCAGGAAGCTATCTATGCACTTGAACAAGAGCGAGATGACCTTGACGGTTCTGTTCCAGAGGTCGTTAGGATGGAGATATACCGTCAGGCTGCCTATATAGCTGCAGCACAGGGCAAGGAAGGTGATGCGATGTTCTATGCCGACAGACTTGAAATGTGCGGAATAGCAGAGTATAAAGTGCTGTTGCTTCGTGGTGGAATAAAACTCGAACAGCATGATATGCAAGGGGCATACGATTATTTCAACCAAGCCCTTACAAAGACCGATAATGATCCGCAGACATATATCAAGATCGGTTGTATGTTCGTAGATGCAAGTGCCTACGAGGTTGGCTATCAGGTACTCTCTGAAACTAAGAGAATCCTTGCCGAATGTGGCGTTGAGATGGATTCGGGCTTTGAACGCCTTGCATACGCCGCTATGAAGACAAATCATCGTGAGGAATATCTTGAAGCCTTGGCAAAAGCAATAGAGACAAATCCCACAGATACAATGACAATCTTCTCTACACATTTCCCGAAGGAACTGCCCATGAAAGAGTGGGTGGAGTGGGAGAGGAAGCAATAGCCACAGCCCCTCACCCGTCCTACGGACACCCTCTCCCCAAGGGGCGAGGGAAAAGTTACTCTTAGAGAGACAAAAGGTTAGAAATTATAAAAAAAACAACAATTAAAATAGTATATTCTCAATAACGAATAATGGTAACTCATCCCTCGCCCCTTGGGGAGAGGGTGCCCGTAGGGCGGGTGAGGGGCCGTGTTTTAATGTATGTTCTCATCACTTCTATCAAATCTGAATTACCCAACGATTTTCTTCTTGATGTTGTTGGAGAGTACCGTGATACCGGTACCATCAGAACTCGTAGTATCGCCTGCCGCATATCATGCTGCTGGTGGAAGTCTTAATGTATGGCTCGTGATATTGTTTGCCACTATCGGTGCTGACTGTGGTGCAACAATCAACTATCTCGCGGGCAAGTATCTCGGTCGTCCTGTCATCTATAGCTTTGCTAATAGCAAATGGGGTAAGATGTGTCTTCTTAATCAGGAGAAGGTGGAAAAGAGCGAGAGGTATTTCGATGATCATGGTAAAGTGGCAACAATAACAGGCCGTCTTATTCCTGGTATCCGTCATCTCATCAGTATTCCTGCCGGACTTGCAAGGATGAATTTTGGCAGCTTCATTCTCTTCACTACGATAGGAGCAGGAGTTTGGAACTGTATTCTCGCCGGTCTTGGATGGTATCTCTACAGCGTTGTGCCTGAAGATCAGCTTGAGGGTAAGATTCTTGAGTATGGCGAGTATATCAAATATGGCATCATTGCGCTTGTTCTCATAGCAATCGTCTATTTTGTCATAAAGCATAAGATGAAGAAGTAGGTCCGTTTCAGGACCGTTGTAAGTCCGTAGATACTCCATCGTTACTCCATCGCAAGTCCATCGTTACTCCATCGAAACTATGGAGTATGTATGGAGTATCTGCGGAATAATGACGGAGAAACAAGGGTGAAAATGCAATGTTGTTGTGTTTGAACGGAATTGCGTATTGTGCATTGTGTAACGTGTGACTGTTAGGAACTTATCTGCTATTTTCTGTGGAGAAACTTTGAATTAAGTGTATTGAGCGCAAAAACACAATTGTGATATCGAAAAGGAATAGTTTATATTCATTTTTGTACAATTTTTATTGATTTATGTGATTTTTTTGTCATATTTATATAAAAACGCTCAGAAAATTTGCATTTGTTGATATTTTTTCCTACTTTTGCTCTCAATATCCCGAAGAGTGTAAAAAATGATTCTGTCAGGATTACATTGATTTGGGAAGAAATAATGGAAAAATAACTAAAAACAATAAAGAAAATGAAACATTTAAAAACACTTATTACCTTGTTTCTGTTAGTGATTGGAACAAGTGTTTTGTGGGCTCAGGGTGAGGAAACTTCAGTTCCTAAGCGTACTGCAGTCTGGAATTGGAAGACTGGATCGCCAAGTGGCATTTATGATGAGACCAATTTCGATAACAATAAAGGCTATGTACATTCTGAAGATGATCCTACAAGCCTTAAGCTTGAAGTTGATGCAACTGGTGGCACATTCCAAGTCATAGGGTCTGGTAAAGTTAAATATGCTCAGCTTACGAGTGGTTGTAAGATTAAGGTGCCAGTTCGTCGTGCAAAAGACGTAGTTACTGTTACATGTCAGACCAAGTATAATTATACAATAGGTAATGTCGCTGTTAATACTCAGGAGAAAGTATATCAAGCAACCGCTGCAGATGCTGCGCAAGGTTATGTAGTAATCAAGGCTACGGGTGATGTTCATTTCTACCAGATAGAAGTTGTACAGAATGCGTTCAGCTCTATTCTTCCAATGATACAACTTAATTGTAAGGGTTGGGCTTCGTTCACATCCCTCATTCAGGGTTATGTTGTAAAGTTGCCGTCAACAGCAACTGCATATGTGGCTACTGCTGTTTATCCTGACGAAGGAGAATATGGTAAAGTAGTACTTACTAAGGTTAATAGATTCGGTTACGGAGAGGGTGTGTTCATTCATGGTAGTGAATACGATGGAGTATATGCTACTATTGTTAATGGTACGTCTGATGTTCCTAAAGAAAATAACCTCACTGTGGGTTGTGATAAGGATGCTGACCTTACTTATGAAAGTTGTGCTTATGTTATAGCTACCAAAGGTGAGAATGAAGATGCTGGCTTCTACTACGTGAACGATGATATCACGGTTCCTGCAGGCAAGGCATACCTCTATAATCCACAAGGACAGGCAAAAAAAGGACGTGCAAAGTTTTTGAAGATAGAATTCGCTGATGGCTCCGAGGCTACAGGTATTGAGAGTCTTTTTGCTGGTGCTGAGACAGAGACTCCTACAGTATTCTATAACCTCTCTGGTCAGAAGGTTGATAAGAACTACAAGGGTGTTGTTATCGGTAACGATGGCAAGAAGTATGTGAAGTAAACTTGAAAGTAAATTCTCTATATAATACAAATATGAATAAGAAATATATCAAGCCTTCAATCGTTGTTGAGGCAACTCTCCTCAAGACTCTTATGGAAACTGTTTCTGTTAAGGGTGAAATTGATGATGCTTCTAACTATTCCATCAATGCTAAGGATGGTGACATCTGGGATGATGAGGAAGAATAGTAAATACTTGAGCTATTTAGATATAGACAAAATAAACGGCACTCGTAAGGGTGCCGTTTTTTTGAATGTAGAGGTGAATTTTTCTTGTGGAATATTTTTACGATTAAATCGCAATAAAAATTTGGAGAAAAGAAAAAAGATTTGTATCTTTGCATCGGAATCCCTTTTATCAGTTAGAAATATATAATAAACTTATTTCTGATTAGGAATTATATAGGCTTTATCTTCGATAGTATTAACATAAACAACAAGCAATATGCAGAAAAGAATAAGAACATTATTGACGTTGTTCCTATTGGCTATTGGAACTACGATGTCGTGGGCAGAATTCAAGGATTTTGATCTTGACTTTACTCTGCCTTGGGCAAATGTTATTACAGAGGGTAACGATTCGTATGTTACTGGGGCTGCTGATGGTGTGCCTACTTTGGCTACAAGTAAGCCGGCAAGCTATATGGCATGTATCTCAGGGATGAAATATCATGGTAATCAATATGGAATCTATGCAGGTGAGATAAAAGTGCGTGTAATTCCTGGAAAATACGAAATCGGACTTGGCATTACCGATTATGGTGGTAAAATCTATGTCTATGCTGGTGAAAAGCAAATTGCAGTTGTAAATAGTCAGAGCGCCAATGGAGATAAGTTTTTCATCGATAAAACAAAGATTGCAACAGGACAGTTTGTCGTTGAGTCAGATTGTGAATTGTCTATTGCTACGTCTAAAGATAAATTAGGTAATGTGTATTATCCTTATTTTAGTATAAAGAGAATTGGAGATTATGAGTTGCCTTCTAATGTAAAGGTTACATACTATGATACTGATGGAAAAACTATTGGCACGGAAACTGTGACGGAGGGTTCTACTCTTAATTTCAAATACAATGAGTCTGATGTGACTGTTCCTGTAGGCTGTAAATTTCGTGGGTGGTTCAAGAGCGCAGGGGAATATGCGGAGAAAGTCAATAGTTCCTTTGTAGTTAACAGCGACTTGGAACTTTACGCTAAGGCTACTCTTGTTGAGGAGCCGACAATGGCTTCCTCTTATAACTATGACTTTACACAGCGATATTGGTATTCGGAGGATCATGAATCCATTGATATATCAGGCTCAGGTTATTGGCATGACGGGCAGCATGGATGGGCGTTTAAAAATGGCGATGTGATTAAACTTAAGGTTGCCGGTAATGCTGCTATCACAATAAAACGATGTTGTTATGGAGCCAATGCCACTTTTACATTGCTTAATGGCTCTAAGGTGATAGATGCGACTACATCTCCTGTTGCTAAGGAAAAAGATGGAGAGTCTGTAACGTTCAATTATACAGGTGGAGAAACAACCTTGACTTTGGGAATTCAGTCAAGTGGTGATACTTATATCCATGGAATTTCTGTTAAACATACTATTGCATTTGAGCCGTTCAAGATAGATTTCCGTTCTCGATATTATACGGTTGTTCTTCCGGAAGAAGGCTTGCCTGCGAATGTGCAGTTCTTAGAAGGCTCCTATCATGATGATGGTTCTGGACGACAAAATAAATATGGTTATAAAAAAGTAAAGCTAAAGGTTCTCGTAGATCGCCCTGTTAAGTTCTATATTGGTGCATGTGATGCGTCGGATCAGGCTACTGTAAGCGTTGATGATGGCACGAAAACTGTTATAGAGACTAATACATTTGGCGTTGACGCTTTGGGCGTGGGTTCTTCATACGACAATTATGTTACGTATGTATATAAGGGAACTGAGCCTGCTGTTATTCTGTTTGACCTTGGTATGTACTGTCCATACTTCTTTGCAGAGGAATGGGAAAGTCCTGAGTATGACGAGGCTACAAAGACGTTCAACGTTGCTGCTGATAATGTGTCTCAGTTAAGGGATGCTATCAGCGAGGCAAATGCTATGGGTGGTAATGTAACTATCTATCTGCCCAATGGCACATACGATCTTGGTTCTGGTATAAATACAGAGATTAAAGGAAATAACATTGCTATCATCGGTGAGTCAAGAGATGGTGTTATTATCATGAATAGTCCAGCCAAGGAGGGACTTGACAACACTGCAACTTTGAAGAACTCAAGTACAGGTCTCTATTTGCAGGACCTTACAATCCAATGCTATGCTCCTTATGATCCTAAAGCAAAGGCAGAGCGTGGCGTTGCCTTCTGGGATCGTGGAACAAAGACTATCTGCAAGAATGTATATCTCAAGGGCCAACAGGATACATATTACAGCAATGGTGCTGAAGGTATGATCGCTTACTTTGAGGGTGGTAAGATTGAAGGTGCCGTTGATTTCATCTGCGGCTCAGGTAATGTTCTCTTCAATAGCGTTACATTGAATGTTATTGCAACTGAGCATACGCAAAGTGGCGGATGCATAGCCGCTCCTTCTACTTACTCATCAGAAAATGGTTATGTATTTGCTAATTGCCTGGTTACTGCTGCGGGTTCTCAGAAGGATACATACTATCTTGCTCGTGGTTGGCAAAATTCTCCAGCGGCTCTTTTCGTTCTTACTAAATTTGCTGTAGATCCAAGTTCTGAATACTGGGGGCATAATATAGCTGATTTGGATTCTCGTCGATTTGCTGCTTATGGTACAGGTGCTGCATATGATGCTAATACGACTTCAATCACTAAGGCTTCTCTTGTGAATTTTGCTGGTGATTGGGATCCTGCTGCTATCATCTCTGAGCATAGTCCGATCAAGACAAATGCTGCAGGATGGGCTTCCTATACCGCGTTCACAGATGTATATCTTAAAGGTGAAGATGTAAAGGCTTATACAGCAATACAGATAAATAAGAATTCGGTTTTACTCAAGACAATTGATGATAAAGTAATCCCTGCTGGTACTGCGGTATTCGTAAAAGGTGCGGAGAAAACGGCATATAATGTAAATGGGGCTCTTGTTGGGGGGGCTATTGGCAAGAATTATCTCAAGCCTGTACTTTTCGACACTCCTCTCACTTCTGGCAAAAATGCCTTTGTTATAGGAACAAGAGATGGCGTATGTGGTCTGTATTTGGTGAATTCTAATATAATGGTTCCTGCAGGCAAGTGCTATCTTGATGCGGGTGAAGCCTCTTTGGTACTTGCTAAGGATGAGTTGCAGTTTGTTTTCTGTGACTCTGAAACTACTGGCATCAATAATATTGATGCTGAAACTGATACTGATGCGTTTATGTATAACCTCTCAGGTCAGAAGGTGGGCAATGGCTATAAGGGCATTGTCGTTCGCAAGGACGGCAAGAAGTATATGGCTAAGTAATAACTTAAAAAAGGAAAAGATATGAAAAAGATATATATAAAACCTTCCATTGTGGTGGAGAAATCTGTCCTGCCTGCGATTATGGATACGCTTTCTGCTGATAGCATGGAGTTCGGTGGTGGGACTGGTGGTACAGGTGATGGCGAGACCCCAATTGAAGTCCAGTCAAAGTATATGTATTACGATGGCTTTGGTAGTTTTGATGAGGATGATTATTAATGTATAGGATAAAGGCGGTGCCCATTTGGGTACCGCTTTTTCGTGTTCAATTCATTCTGAGTGTCTTAAAAAACAAAAAGATAGAATCATAGGTTCCGTAGTTACGATTTTATGTTAAGAGAGTTAAAAAAATAGGGATTTGTTACTAAAAACGGATTTTTTTTACTATCTTTGCATGCTAATTGTATAAATAATATTACCTAAAACAAAATAATGAGTAAAAAATTGTTGCTCGGCGACGAGGCTATTGCCTTGGGAGCTATCCATGCTGGACTTAGTGGCGTGTATGCTTATCCTGGTACTCCAAGTACTGAGATCACAGAATTTATTCAAGGCAATGATATTGCGAAGAAACGTGGTGTGCATAGTCGTTGGTGTACAAATGAGAAGACTGCAATGGAGGCAGCTCTTGGAATGTCGTATGCAGGTAAGCGTGCATTGGTATGTATGAAGCATGTAGGTATGAATGTTTGTGCCGATGCTTTTGTCAATTCTGCTATCACAGGTGTTAATGGCGGTCTTATCGTGCTTGCTGCCGACGACCCTTCAATGCATTCAAGTCAGAATGAGCAGGATTCACGTTTCTATGCAAAGTTTGCTATGATTCCTGCTTTCGAGCCTTCTAATCAGCAGGAGGCATACGATATGATGAAAACAGCCTTTGAGTATTCTGAGGCTATCAAGGAACCTGTTGTTCTGCGTATCGTTACCCGTCTGGCTCATAGCCGTGCAGGTGTTGAGACTGGTGATCTTCTCGATGAGAACAAGATGAACGCTTCTACAGACCAGTGGGTTCTTCTTCCTGGTATTGCAAAGAAAAAGTATGCTGCCCTTATCGATAAGCAGCCTGCTATGGTAGAGGCTTCTGAGAAGTCTGTATATAATAAGGTAGAGACAATCGCTGATAAGAAACTTGGTGTTATTGCTTGTGGTATCGGTTACAACTATGTTAAGGAGGCTGTAGGTGACAATGCAAATATCCTCAAGATTTCACAATATCCATTGCCTGCAGAGAAGGTTATGCAGCTCGCAAAGGAGTGTGACGAAATCCTCGTTGTTGAGGATGGTCAGCCAGTTGTAGAGGAGGAAGCACGTCGTATCATCGGTGATGTTGCTCCTATCAAGGGACGCTATACTGGTGACCTCCCTCGCTATGGTGAGCTTACTCCTGATAGCGTGGCAAAGGCACTCGGTGTTAATCTGCCAGAGGGTTTTGCTCCTGCAAAGAACCTTGCAGCACGTCCTCCACAGCTTTGTCAGGGTTGTGGTCATAGAGATGTTTATGCTGCATTGCGTCAGATTATTGATGAGTTTGAGGATGCCCGCGTATTCGGTGATATTGGTTGCTATACTCTCGGTGCTTTGCCTCCATTCAAGGCTCTTGCTTCTTGCGTGGATATGGGTGCTTCTATTACTATGGCTAAGGGTGCAGCCGATGCAGGTCTTCGTCCTTCAATCGCCATCATCGGTGACTCTACATTCACCCATTCTGGTATGACAGGCTTGCTTGATGCCATAAACGATAATTCTCCTATCACTGTAATCATTTCTGATAACCTCACAACTGGTATGACTGGTGGTCAGGATAGTGCTGGTACCAATAAGTTTGAGGCTATCTGTCTCGGTCTTGGTATGGATCCTGAGCATCTTCACGTTGTGACACCGCTTCCTAAGAATATTCCTGCTATCACGGAACTTATTCGCAAGGAGTTGGCTTATGAGGGCGTAAGTGTCATTATTCCAAGAAGAGAGTGCATTCAGACGGCTAGTCGTAAGGCAAGGCAGAAGGCAAAAGAAAAAGCCCCCCAGCCCCCCAAGGGGGAGTGATTTTTATAGTAAGATAAACGCTTGAAACGAGTCTTATGGGAGATAACAACGTAAATCGCCATTGGAATACTGCAAATCCTTTGTATTATGATTTGTTGAAACGATATGCCTATAAGAATCGGTATAATCAGACGGAAGCTGAACAGAATCTCTGGTATCATTTATCGGGAAATCACTTAGGGCTTCATTTCCGACGACAGCATATCATAGGATGTTATATCGCGGATTTCATCTGTGTCAAGCGTAATCTTATTATTGAGATCGATGGTGGCTACCATTCGCAAGAGGAACAGAAAATCAAGGATTATCTCAGAACCGAGGATCTTGAAAAGATGGGGTTTGAGATTATGAGGTTTTCCAATGATGAAATATTCCGAAACTTGCCTGAAGTATTAGACAAAATATTCAATAAAATCGCTAAACCAGCCTCCTATAAGCGATAATACTATATAAAAAATTCCCCCTTGGGGGGATAGGGGGCTTAATTTATGAAAAAAGACATTATTCTCTGCGGTGTGGGAGGACAAGGTATCCTCTCTATCGCTACAATCATAGGTGAGGCTGCAACCAAGGCTGGCTTGTATCTGAAGCAGGCAGAGGTTCACGGAATGAGTCAGAGAGGTGGTGACGTGCAGTCAAATCTTCGTCTCAGTACCGAGCCTATCTATTCAGACCTTATCTCACTTGGAGGTGCAGACGTTGTCATCTCTATGGAACCAATGGAGGCTCTCCGTTATATGCCTTATCTCTCAAAGAAGGGTACGGTTGTGACTTCAAGTAAGCCATTTGTCAATATCCCTAACTATCCTGATGAGGATGCTCTTCAGGCAGAGCTTGACAGCCTCCCTTCTGTGGCAAAGCTCGATATTGATACAGTAGCAAAGGATGCGGGCAATCCTCGCGGTGCCAATATGGTGCTTCTTGGTATGGCTGCTCCTTACATCGAAATCCTTACCGTCGAGCAGCTTCGTGCCGGCGTGGTAGACCGTGACGC
>CADCHG010000030.1:32421-84638 GCA_902801155.1 uncultured Prevotellaceae bacterium
TGAAGGAGTAAGAAATAAGTAAAGCCTAACCAAGCCTTCCCATCCCAAAGGGAAGGGTGTTAGATAGTCTTGCAAATTAAAAGAAACATTATACTAATAAATTTATTTAGCCAAGCCTTCCTGAAGGTTTTATTGTATAAAACATCCTTCCTTTCGGGAAGGCTTGGTTAGGCATTTTATGATACTAAACCCAGAAATGGAGTGCATGGACCGCGAGTCCATGACCAAGCTACAGTCTGAGAGACTCGTGGCTACAGTGAAAAGATGTTACGAGAACGTACCGTTCTACCGTAAGAAAATGGATAAGATGGGCATCAAGCCTGAGGACATCAAGGGCGTGCAGGATATCCATAAGCTTCCATTCACAACCAAGCACGACCTTCGTGACGAATATCCATTCGGATTGAATGCTGTTCCTATGGAGCAGATTACCCGTGTTCATGCTTCAAGCGGTACGACAGGTAAGCCTGTTGTCGGCACTTACACCAAGGGCGACCTTGAGCGTTGGGCAGAAGGCGCAGCTCGTGTGTTTGCTGCTGGTGGCGTTACAAAGGGTGATATCGTGCAGGTAAGCTATGGTTACGGACTCTTCACAGGCGGTCTTGGTGCTCACGATGCAGCCGGACATCTCGGTGCTGTGCAGTTGCCTACATCTGCCGGAAACTCAAGCAAGCAGATCATGCTCATGAAGGACCTCGGCTCTTCTGTTCTCTGCTGTACTCCTTCATACGCCCTTCACCTTGCTGAGGTACTTGAGAATACCGATGGTATTTCTATCGACGATATGAAACTCCGTGTTGGTTTCTTCGGTGCTGAGCCTTGGACAGAAGGTATGCGTAAGGAACTTGAGGAAAAACTTCATATCAAGGCTATGGATATCTATGGTCTCACAGAGATGAGCGGTCCTGGCGTTGGTGGTGAGTGTGAATATCAGGATGGTACCCACCTTTGGGAGGATATGTATTACCCAGAGATCATCAATCCTGACACTCTTGAGCCATGTGAGCCGGGTGAGTTCGGTGAGCTTGTCTTCACATCACTCACAAAGGAGGCAATGCCAATCCTTCGCTATCGTACCCGTGACCTTACCCGTCTCATCTACGAGCCATGTAAGTGCGGACGTACCGCTGTTCGTATGGATCGTATCCTTGGCCGTTCTGACGATATGATGATCATCCGTGGCGTGAACGTATTCCCAAGTCAGATTGAGACTTGTCTTACTGAGTTCCCAGCCTTCACTCCTCAGTATTTCATCACCGTTGACCGTAAGAACAACGAGGACACCTTCGACCTTGATGTTGAGCTTCGCACGGAATACTTCTCTCCAAACCCATCAAAGCAGATGCCATTCATCAAGCCTCTCTACGACCGCATCGTGTCAATGGTAGGCATCAAGCCAAACATCCACATCAAGGAGCCGGGAAGCATTCAGCGCTCAATTGGTAAGGCTAAGCACGTAAACGATAAGAGAGTGTTTAAGAATTAAGACAGCCCCCTAGCCCCCCAAGGGGGAATCCTATTATAGTGCGATAAACGCTTGTGGGGATAGTGGGTTTTCTGATAACAATATAATAATACGCCCTTTGATTTAGATATACTATCTAAAAAGTTCCCCCTTGGGGGGCTAGGGGGCTTTGGCTCTTTATATGTTAAATAGAACTATCGTCACCGAGGCTATGGAGAGCATGGCGCTCGGTGATTTTTCACAAGCGACCATTCGCGATATTCAGGCGCTGTCAAGGCTTCTTGAGGAGAAGACTGGACAGCAGGTTATTCATCTTGAGATGGGTGTTCCAGGTCTCAAGCCTTCTGACATTGCCCTGAAGGCAGAGCAGGAGGCATTGGCTAACGGATGCGCTACTCAGTACCCTCCTAACGGTGGTATTCCTCGCATCAAGAAGGCAGCATCAGAGTTCTGCAAGGCTTTCATCGGACTTGATATCGACCCTCTCTGCTGCATCCCTACTACTGGTAGTATGCAGGGCACATTCGCAACATTCCTTGCCATCCGTCACGCTATGGCTGACACTAAGAAGGACACTGTGCTGCTCATTCAGCCGGGCTTCCCTGTACAGACAACCCAGTGCGATGTAATCGGATTGAAGCACGTAGGTCTCGATATCCACGGCTATCGTGGTGAGGCTCTTATCAAGAAACTCGATGAGATAATGTCCGCAGGCAATATCAATAGCATCGTGTATTCTAATCCTAATAATCCGTCTTGGGTATGCTTCACCGAGGAAGAACTGAAAGGCATTGGCGAACTTGCTGACAAGCATGACGTCATTGTGCTTGAGGATCTGGCATACTTCGCTATGGACTTCCGTCGCGACCTCTCTCATCCGTATCAGGCTCCTTATCAGGCTACTGTTGGCAAATATACCGATAACTATGTGCTGTGGGTGTCAGGTTCAAAGGCATTCTCTTATGCCGGTCAGCGTATCGGCGTCACCTGCATCAGCAATAAGCTCTATCACAGGGTTTATGAGCCTTTGAAGAAGAACTTCGGAGTGGGTGAGTTTGGTAACTTCCTCTGCAACCGACTGATGTACACGCTCTCAAGTGGCACTACTCACAGCGTTCAGCACGCTATGGCTGCTCTTATGGAGACTGCTTGCAACGGTAGCTATAACTTCCTCGACGATGTTAAGGAGTATGGTCGCAGGGCAAAGTTCATGAAGGACGTGCTTCTGGCAAATGGCTTCTATCTTGTGTATGACAACGATATGGGTGCTCCTCTTGCCGATGGTTTCTATTTCACCGTTCAGTATCCTGGAATGACAGACCTCGCTCTTACCAAGGAGCTCATGTACTATGGCATCGCGGTTTATCCTCTCGACACTATGGGCTCTACCCAGCAGGGCGTTCGTGTCTGCACTTCTTTCTTCCAGAAGGAGCAGGAAGGCATGTTCAAGGAGCGAATCGAGGAATTTGCTAAGGCGCAGAAATAAATGACTCTCTTAGAACGTTTAAATAGCTCTGACCGCTTTGCAAGTGGCATTGGGGCGCGGCTCGTTGAGGTTCGTGAAGGTTATGCGCGTGCCGAACTCACGGTTGAGGAGCGTCATCTTAACGCGGCCGGTGTTTGTCAGGGAGGTGTGATTTACACATTGGCTGACCTTGCCTTTGCAGGGGTATGCAACAGTCACGGCACCCTCACTCTTGGTGTGAATACAAGCATTTCTTTCATGAAATCTGCTCAGCTTGGCGAGAAGATCATTGCCGAGGCTACCGAGGTTCTTGACCATCACAAACTGCCTTACTGCGACATCAGGGTGAGGAATGAGCAAGGCGAGGTACTTGCCGGGATGACTGGACTTGGCTACCGCACAAGGAAGGACTATGAGTTTGATGCATTGATGTAGGTTTCATTCTTGCTTGTTTCATAATTCGGAATTTTACATTTGAGATTTGATACTTGGGAGGCTTGCATTCGTGTGAGCCTTCTTTTTGTTTGTTCGTTTCACCGCTTCAACGCCCTTTCCGGATTAGGGCTTGGGAACGGATTTACAACGGACTTATAACGGTATTACAACGGACCTACTACTTGGATACCGCTACACCTATCACCCAATTCCCGAGTGACAACGTGCGTAGCATCTCGCACGTCCTTCGGTTTGACGAGTGCAAAGTTACAACAAATTTCTTCGGAACGGAAAGAAATGCGTGAGAAAAACATTTTAGATTCAAAAAAAGTTTGTTGCGCGCTTGTAATGTGTTGATATACAGGTTGATATTTTCGGAAGGAGATTGGGATCGCCCTCAATCTAACATTTAACTGTTAGATAAAACAGGGACAGGGGGTATGGTATCTATATCCAAAATAATAATATAATATTATATTATTATTTTGAGGTTAAGAACAGGGTGTGTGTCTGTCTCTGTTTTTTCTCACGGTTATATGTTAGGTGCCATTCTGCGTCTCCTGTTGGGGGGTGATATCTAACATGTATTGAAAAATGATGGTTTCATGATTCACTAGTTGACGCTGTGTTTTCAACCCACACCGTCTCTTTCTTGTGTGTTGTTGATGAATCTAACATATAATTGTTAGGAAAAATAGGGAGAGGGGGTAAGGTAACCATACAAAGAACAAGGTCAACATCAACTAGCGCTGACATTGACCTTGTACTTTGTCCCCTAATTTAATCAACCATTTCTTAGTTTTCTTACCGTCTTTTCGTCTTTTGTTATACCCGTTAATACAATCTTTTGATTACCTTAGCTCATTACCTATGAGTTCCCCCTAATTCAAATGTTGTTTACACAATGTTGTGACTGTCTATGTATGTCACATTTAAAATATAAATCTTACACTTATTTCCATTTCTTGAGTGCAAAGTTAATATGTTTTTTCAGATTGTGCAAGAAAAAATATTTCATAAACTTTATTATTTATAACACGCAACATTTTTTACAATTGCGCAATAGAGCAATGCTACATTGTGATATGGTGCAGTTTGTGTTGCATATTTGCAAATGCGTTTATTTACAATAAGTTACAAAGCTCGTCGCTGCTGTGTATTTTTTACACCCATAGTGTTTTTCCTACCATTCATTAGGGAAAAATCTCGCCAGATTAGGGAAAGAACCTTTGAAAATCAAATATTTCGCAGTAATTTTGCCCTCAGAAATCAGAGATAGTTCTGATGACGACATTAAAAGAATACAGTTATGAAAAAGAATATATTTAGCTTGATAGCAATCGCAGTTATTGGAACAAGCACATGTATGGCAAAGGCAACTCCAAAGTCAGTTTACAACCCGAAGCCTCGTATGGAGCGTAAGGTAAGTCGGCCTACAACGACAACGGTAACAACCACTACGATGAAGCCGAATGGTACTAAGGTTGTCACGACCACTACCACCAAGACCGTTAAGGTAGCTCCTCCTCCAAAGCCAAAGATGGTAAAGCCGCATAAGCCTGCTGGTCACATGCATCATAAGCATCACATGGATCATAAGCATCACATGCATCACAAGCACCATATGCATGACAAACATCATATGCATCACAAGCATCATCGCGGCACCTGTAAGGCTTGCAAGAAGCATGTAAGACATTGCCCAAAGAAATAGTTGCAACGATCTAATATATTCATCCTCTCCCCACCAAGTCAAGACGTTGGCATACGGTGGGGAGATTTTTTTGTGCTTAAAACTTGCATAGCTGACGGATTATTGCTATTTTTGCAGTCGGAAATATCATAACCCGAATCTATGAAGAAATTCATCCTATACATAATGCTTGTGCTGAGTATTGCTCAGCTCAACTATTCGTGTACTCCAGATAGTAAGATTCCGTTCCTCGCCAATATGAGGATTGTAGCAGATTCATTGCTTGATGTGCCATTTCCTGATTCTCTGAATTTTGAGAATAGGGGCTTGGAATTAACAAAGGAACAATACTATGCTTTGACTTCAGATTCAATTGAGGGGGAAAAGATTGTGTCTATCAAGAAATATAAGGATAACTACCTTATGTTCTTCTGCCGAAAGTATGATGGATAGAGGCTGTTCTTTTGGATAAATATGGTAAACGACTTGACCAAAGTGGCTTCTTTGGATTAGCTTCTCGAAATTGTCGTATTGCAGAAAATGGACGACAAACTATGTTTATGGGTATGGATACTATTGGGATAAACTCCTCATTATGGAATATTAGGTGTCAAGGTGACGATAAGATTCTATTGGAGGGCGTTTTATTTAAGACTGACACCCTAAAGATGATATTTTCAATCTCCGACAAGATAACAAAGATTGGAAGAACTGCCTCAAAAGAAATTGCAACCCCAACATTGGATATAATAACACTTGCTTTGTCACAGCCAGAAAAAGCTTGCGAGCTGGCAAGTTGTTATAAGCATTTATGTAAAAGCGATTATGGATGTGACTGTTCGTATAAAGCAAAATATGCTTATTGGGAGTTGTATCGTTTTGTAAAATACAATCCGCAGGCCGTTTTGCAATGGATCTATGATCATCGAGAAAACAAGAAAGTCGAGAAAACGTTATTATATTGTTATGAGCATTTTTCATACTACTACGATAAGGGATTGGCCAACTTTCTTCGTGAAAACATCCTTAAACTCAAGGACAAGAAGGCGCAGGAGTATCTGCTAAATATGGAGGTGTTCAAGGAAGAATCAGAATTACAGTCGAAGTAATAATCACGTATTTATGAAGAAGTTTATACAATACATAATTTTTGCTCTGGGGTTTATCCAGCTAAATTCGTCGTGTACATCTAAGATGAAAGAACCCCGGACAGATATGGGAGAAACGTATCTGACGAATTTGGAATATAAGGACTTTGAGAAATGGGTGGATGCAGCTTTGTCTGTTGAATTACCTGCTAATATAGAGGCTTTTTGTTTTAACCTCTATGAAAAAGGTAATAATGTATACGCTGTTGAGATTATAGGTTCTCCATCATTTGATGAAGCTGTTGAAGATTGGGCTTGTGATGAGGTTTTTAACAATCGTGATTATCCATTACTATGGAAGAATGACAAGTCATGGGAAGACGCACTTGAAGAAGCGAAGATTCTTGTGAAGAGATATTTGAAAGAAGGAAAGTATGCTCCATTACTTCGCAGTAAGAAAGCTGTTGGTATTGGATTTGTTGATGGGGATATTGAATTACTATAAGATTTTTTAGCACATTTAGTGTTCATTATTCCATTTTTTCTCACGTTAAAAAAGTACAAATGTAGGAAAAAACGCATGAAAATGTAGGAGAATAGCATTTTTCTTTATAATTTTGCACCCGCAAATTGCTTTTTTTGATCTCAAATGAACGTAAACAGGAAACGACATATTGCTTCATGGTTGCTATTGGCAGTATTTGTGCCAATGCTAATCCTGTCGTCGCTTCACGTTCATGAACAAGTACAGGATAATATCCTTGACTGCAAGGAATGTGTAGATCATCATTGTCACGGGCACTTGACACAGTTGTCAATGTCTATGGATGATTGTGTGCTCTGTCAGTTCCTTATGCTTACTTTCTTGGCAGAGGCAGCCCTTGCAGTTGTTTTTTACAATAGAACTTTTGTTTTTCATTTCGCCCAGCCTCAATGTGACGTTCGCCTTGAAGCCTTGGGCATCCCAACACTTCGTGCTCCTCCAACTGTTTGAATTTCATTCTGAGTAAAAGAAATTTCCGCTTGCGCGGAGGCTTGGGAAAGTAAATTCTCTGTTGGAAAGTAAATTGGGAGTAAATTAAATCAGTAAATTCTTGAATCTTAAAAATTCAAGAAGAAATAGTCGTAATGTAATTTACTGAATATAATTTATTGATAATTTACTTTCTAAAAAAGAAGAATTTACATTCCCCAAAGCAGCATTTATTTTCTACATACAATTCAAACAGACAAAGCGTATGATAAACATGATGTTGGCTGCTATGTTGATGACATCAGCACCAGCCGACACGACTATCTCGCTTAATGCCGTAACTGTGACCGGACAGCAGCATCACGAATATCAGATGCGCTCGTCTCAGTCAGAGGTGCAGGTCAGTCATGAGTTCCTTCAGCAGAATTTCTCAGGTAGCTTGATGCAGACGCTGGAAGCGATTCCGGGTGTTAAGGCTATGGCGATAGGTAGTGGGCAGTCAAAACCCGTTATCCGTGGCCTGGGCTTCAACCGTCTTGTGATTTCAGAAGATGGTATCAAGCATGAAGGACAGCAATGGGGCGATGATCACGGCTTGGAGATAGATCAGTTTGCAATAGATAGGGCAGAGGTAGTGAAAGGTCCTGCGGCATTGCTCTATGGTAGTGATGCCATAGGCGGTGTGCTCGGACTTTACACTAATCATGTGCCTACTGAACCGTTCAGCGGTAGTGTGCAACTCTTCGGACGCTCCAACAACGAGCAGATCGGTTTGTCGGCTAAGGTTGGCGGTAGAAAGGGTAACTGGTTCTATCGTGCACATGCTACGTTTATTGACTATGCCGACTACAAAGTGCCGACTGATAGTATTCAGTATTATTCATATTGGATAAAACTGAAGGATCAGCGTCTGCGCAATACGGCTGGTTGTGAGCGTGATGGCAGCGTGACATTGGGTTATGCTGGCTATAATTTCCATACAGATATACGTGTGTCGGACAGCTACTCTAAGAGTGGTTTCTTTGCCAACGCCCATGGATTGGAGGTTCGATTGTCGGACATCGACTATGACCACTCACGTCGCGACATTGACCTTCCGTATCAATGGGTGAATCATCTGAAAGTGATGAGTCACAGCACTTGGCAGAATGACCAGACGACCCTTGAACTGAACCTTGCGTATCAGAATAATCTGCGTGAGGAATGTTCGGAGCCGGTAAGTCACGGTTATATGCCAGCGCCTAAGAGTTCTCTGGAGCGCCGTTTCAACAAGAGTACCTATACTGCTGGTGTCGGATTGCGCCAAGCTATTGACAAGCATGAGTTGCGTGGTGGCGTTAGCGGTGAATACCAGTATAACCGCCGTAGTGGCTGGGGATTTATCATTCCAGACTTCGAGACGCTTAGCGTTGGTGGTTATGTGATGGATCGCTATACTATAACCGATAACTTCATCCTGAATGCCGGACTTCGTTATGATCATGTTAGTACTCATATCCGTAGCTATCAGGATTGGTTCAAGACGCCAGTTGGTACAGACTCTATATATAAGGAGCGTTCGGCTGATTTCCGAGGCAACTTCAACAGCCTAACATGGTCGGCTGGTATCAATTACAGCATAGGACTATGGGTGCTGAAGGCGAATGTGGGTAAGAGCTTCCGTGTGCCTATTCCAAAGGAATTAGGTGCTGACGGTATTAACTACCACATATTCCGCTATGAGCGTGGTAATGCGAAGTTAGATCCCGAGGAGTCGTATCAGGTTGATGCTACCGTCTTGTGGGGAAATGATGTGTTTGAGGTTCAGGTAGAACCATATCTGAACTACTTCCCGAACTACATCTATCTAAATCCTACGGCGCAGTATGTCGAGGGCTTGCAGTTGTATAACTATATGCAGGCCGAAGTGTTGCGTTGGGGCTTGGAAGCGCAGGTTACATGGCATTTCGCTGATAATTTCGAGGCTAATGCTCAGGGAGAGTATCTCTATGCCCGTCAACAATCGGGCGAGAAGAAGGGATATACTCTGCCGTTCAGCACTCCTTGGGCTGTTGATACTGGCGTAAAATATACTTTCGACCACAAGGGCAAGGGATTTGTAGGTCTTAGTGCCCATATTGTTGGTGCTCAGAATGAGATTGTTCCGCCCGAAAAGCCTACCGATGGGTATTGGACTTTGAATCTCTCGGCAGGAAAGGAGTTTCAAATGGGAAACTCAAAACTTAACCTGACGTTTCATGCAGACAACTTGCTTGACCGTCGCTATTACGACCATACCAGCTATTATCGCTTGATTGACGTGCCAGAACCGGGACGAAATATCTCGCTGATGGTTGGGTGGGAATTTTAATTAACAATTAACATGCCTTTCGCATTCCGGCTCCCTCCCTACGGGGGAGGGCGGGGGGAGAGGCCGATAATTTTTTTAGCAAAAATGAAAAATCTTAAATATATGAGCCTTATGCTCGCTCTCTTGTGTGTTGTTTCTCTTGGTTTCACATCTTGTGACAATGACGACGATGAAGATGAATTGCCTGCAAAGCCAGTCGTTACATTGACGGAGGTCGGTCACGATAATAGCAAGCACGCTCATCCTGGACATGATTTGCATCTTGAGGCAGACGTTGTTGCCGAAGGACTTATCAAGAGCATTAACATCGAGATTCATCAGGAGAACGGTGGTACGATGAAGATTGAGAAGGCATATACCGATGGCAAATATATCGGTGTACGTAATACTGAGTTCCACGAGCATATCGACATACCAGAGAATGCCCCATTAGGCGAGTATAATCTTCACTTCGTTGTGACAGATAATAGCGGTCAGCAAACCGTTGCTGAGAGTCACCTTGAGCTTGTTGAGGATGACGGAGATGATGAGGACGAGCACGAGCATCATCACGAGTAGAGTAAAGTAGAAAGTGTAAAGTATATGAAATTGAACAAGAAATATTTATCTCTAATGCTGCTGTGCGCACTCAGTGCGTGCAGCAGCTCTGATGACGATGACACAAAAGATATGAGCAAGCCTGTCATCAATACCAAGGATATCGTTGCTGTTCCTACGGATTGCGAGGTGTATAAAAGAGGTGACGTTATTCCGTTCAATAGTTTGTTTACGGATGATACGGAGCTTGGTTCATACAACATCGAGATTCATCAGAACTTCGACCATCACACGCATAGTACATCGTCTGTGGAGTGTCCTATGGAAGCTCAGAAACAACCGGTTAAACCTTGGGTGTTTAATCTGGATTTTACTATCCCTTCAGGGCAGAAATCATTTACTGCACGTCATGATATTGCCATTCCTTCTGATATAGACACAGGCGATTATCATTTCATGGTTCGCCTTACCGACCGTGCCGGTTGGCAGCAAATACATGCTGTGGCAATCAAGATTACAGAGTAATTGAAACGGCAAACAAAAAAGCTGGGGTAACGAATCGTTACCCCAGCTTTTTGTTTTCGAATGTATTTGTGAATGCTTACTTGTCGTAGCACTTGAAGATGCTGTCAACGGTGTTGGTGTCCATCTTCTTTGTGAAGAGGCTGACGACTGCCACTACGATGAAACCGCCTACCATAGCAACGGCACCGCAGTCGATTGGGTTGAGCAATGAGTTGCTGAGCATCATATTGACAACGGTGAGACCTACACCCCATACAAAGCAAGCCCATACGCTGGCTGTTGTAACGCCTCTCCAGTACAACCCGAGCATGAATGGAGCGAGGAAGGCTCCTGCAAGAGCACCCCAAGAGATACCCATGAGCTGTGCAATGAACTGTGGTGGGTTGAGGGCAATCATGAGTGAAAGGGCAATGAAGAACACGATGAGAACTCGCATTATCACAACTTTGCGTCTCTCTATCTTCTCGGCTACCTCATCATCAATCTCTCCGCCCTTTACCTCGTCATCGGTTGATTTCTTGTCACGATAGATAAGGTCGAGAGTCATTGTAGAAGAAGATGTGAGTACAAGACTTGCCAATGTTGACATTGATGCAGAGAGTACGAGAAGCACTACGAGGGCGATAAGCACGTCGGGTAGGGTTTCAAGCATAGAAGGAACGATAGAGTCGTATGCGTATTTATGCTTCTCTGGAGAGAAAGCAGGCTCTGGATAGAGTCGGCCGAAACTTCCGATGAAATAGCAACCGCCGGAAACGATGAGGGCGAAGATTGTTGAGATAATGGTTCCGCGCTTGATAGCGCTCTCGTCGGTGATGGAGTAGAACTTACCTACCATCTGTGGCAATCCCCATGTGCCGAGTGAGGTGAGCACCACAACACCAAGCAGACTTAACGGATTAGGACCGAACCATGATGCGAAATCGCCTAACTGGAAAGAGGAGAATAGTCCGCTCTTGTCTTCGAGATCGTGTGCGGTAGGCACCTGTGCAGCCATCTTGTTTATAGCCTCTGTAAGTCCTCCCTGATTGTGGAGCACCACATAGATAACCGTAGTGATTCCGAAGAGCATGATGATGCCCTGAATGAAGTCGTTAATAGCTGTTGCCTTATAGCCTCCAAGTATGACATAAACGGCTGTGAGAGTTGCCATTATCATAGCGCAATATGAATATGGTATGCCAAATCCCATCTCAAAGAGTTTTGATATACCCATATATACACCTGCTGTATATGGGATAAGGAATACGAAGGCGATGATAGAAGCTACGATGCGCAGTCCTTCGCTTGAGAAACGTGTTCCGAAAAAATCAGGCATTGTACGGCTTTGGATGTGCTGAGTCATTAGTTTTGTGCGTTTGCCAAGAACCATCCAAGCCAGAAGAGAACCGATGATTGCGTTGCCGATACCGATCCATGAAGCGGAGAGACCGTATTTCCAGCCGAATTGTCCGGCATAGCCAACGAATACAACAGCTGAGAAATAGCTTGTACCAAAGGCAAAGGCTGTGAGCCAAGGACCCACGGAGCGACCGCCAAGCACGAAGCCGTCAACGCTTTTTGCCTGTTTGCGGGAATATATTCCCACACCGATAGTCACCAACAGGAAGATGACGGTAAGAATTACTTTGATTAGCATTATTTTTTTGTTTAGAGTTTAGCGTTTAGAATTAGGAGATTAGTTGAATCTAACCTGCATCTGGCACATAAGTGCGTTGTTATCCTTCTTGATGAACTCGCCTCCTGCTGTGTATGCGCTCTTATAGACATACTGCACTTGGAAACGGCATCTTTTGAAGTACCACCACTGTATGCCGAAGATAGCTTTGTGCTGATCCATTCCAAGTGTCTTGTTGAAATTGAAGTAGTCGTAAGAACCTACAAGATCAAATTTCTTTGGAACCAATGGCACGCAACCAGTGATGTAGCAACCACGGCTGAGAACATTACCGTCCTTACCCTCAAGATACTCTCCGTGTACGTTGAATGGCTTTGACTTATAGTCGAAACCAATGCTGTAACGGTTACGCTTATAGTCCTGTCCAACCTCGATTTCAGGGTTGTAGATTGATTTCGCAATAGCATGACCTTTACCTAACTGACCTGTTGCGATAAGGTTGAGACCTTCAACTGGACTTACCTCCAAGCGTCCGATAACATCCTTCGCGTTGTTACCGTCTTTCTTGTTGATACCCTGACCGTTCATTACATCAACTTCGTATTTCACCTTGCCATTGGCAAACTCGCCCAAAATGGCAGCACCGAGGTCACGACCGTACTGAACACCGAGCAATGGGTCGGAGCCGCAGCCGGAGAGGTATGTAACACCTTCTGAATACACGTCGATAGCCTCCATGTCGGTAGGAGAGAGCTTGTTCTCGTATGTGCAGGCGTTCTTGAACTGTCCGAAGCGCACGGTGAGTGCCTTGTTGTCGGTGATTCGGTAGTCAGTATAGTATTCCTGTACTTGAGAGTTGAAATCGTGCATGAACAAGAAGAACCAGCGGTCGGTTATGGCAGCATGTGCAAAGAACAGGGTGCGCTTCATATCAAAAGTATTGGCTTTCTCTCCGCCTCTGTCCCTATCCTGGTATGTATAGCCAGCTTGAGCGTAGCCATGAACTACTATTCTATCCAATACGTCAGATAGAAATTCCTTGGTCTTGCTCTCTTCCTTCTGTTCCTGTGCTGTTGCATAGTTAAAAGGGAAAAGGCATAGCAGCACTCCAACTGCCATTTTGTAAAAGTGACTCATGTTTTTTATACCGTTTTGTTGAAAAATGTTATGTTTGTTTAGATTTTTCGCGTGCAAAGATATAAAATAATAATCAGAATGGCAAATTTTTCTAAAAAATATTACTTTAATGATAAATATTACAATTGGTTTTATTATCTTTGCACTACCAAAATGAAAAAGTGTACTAGTCTTGATGGGCATATCTGCACTTTTTGTTTCGTTAAAAGAATCATTTGGAAATCTAATTTTTGTATAAACCTAAATAAAATGTTAGACAAAAGCGAATACTTACATCCTGACAAAGAATGTCTCTCCCGACAGGAGATTGAGGCATTGCAGCTTGAGCGCTTGAAAGCAACGGTCAAGCATTGCTATACAAATGAAGTTTATAAGAAGAAGTTTGCAGAGGCAGGAATCACGCCTGATGATATCAAGACTCTGGATGATGTCCGCAAACTTCCTTTCACAACAAAGCAGGACTTGCGCGACAACTATCCATTCGGTCTCGCGTGCGTACCTCTTAGTAAATGTACACGACTTCACTCTTCAAGTGGTACGACTGGTAATCCTACGGTTATTCTACATACACAGAAGGATATTGACGAATGGGCTAATGCCGTTGCCCGTTGTCTGCATATGGTCGGCTTGAGACCTGATGATGTGTTCCAGAACTCTTCCGGTTATGGTATGTTCACTGGTGGTCTCGGCTTCCAGTTGGGAGCAGAGCGTCTTGGAGCGCTTACCGTTCCTGCAGCAGCTGGTAACTCTCTCCGTCAGATAAAGTTCATCAAGGACTTCGGAACAACAGCCATCCATGCTGTGCCTTCATATGTTACCCGTCTTCATGAGGTAATGGTAGAGCAGGGTGTTGATCCTCGTCGTGATACTAAACTGAAGGTGCTTGTTATCGGTGCAGAGCCTCATTCTGAGGAACAGCGTAAGCGTATCGAGAATATGATGGGCGTAAAGGCATACAACTCATTCGGTATGTCTGAGATGTGTGGTCCTGGTGTTGCCTTCGAGTGTAAGGAGCAGAATGGCCTTCACTTCTGGGAGGACTACTATATCGTGGAGATTGTAGATCCAGAGACTCTTGAGCCTGTTCCTGATGGCGAGATTGGCGAGCTTGTGCTCACAACCCTAAACCGTGAGGCTATGCCTCTGCTGCGTTATCGTACTCGCGACCTTACCCGTGTGCTTGGCCGTACATGTCCTTGCGGACGTAATCACGTGCGCCTTGACCGTATGAAGGGACGTTCTGACGATATGATGGTGCTCCGTGGTGTAAATATCTTCCCAATTCAGATAGAGAAGATTCTTATGCAGTTCAAGGAACTGGCAAGCAACTATCTCATCACTCTCACTACTGATGCAGATAATGACAATATGACCGTTGAGGTTGAGCTTGAGGAACTCTTTACTGATGACTATCAACGTTTGCAGAAGCTCCAGAAGGATGTTACCCGTGCTCTCAAGGATGAGATTCTGCTCACTCCTCATGTTAAGCTTGTGCCTAAGGGAACTCTTCCTGTAAGTGAGGGCAAGGCGGTCAGAGTAGTAGACAAGAGAACTGTTTATCAATAAAAAAAGTAGTAGTATTATGACTATTAGACAACTTTCAATATTCATAGAGAATAAGAGCGGTACGCTTATCAAGGTTCTCGATTTGCTCAGCAAGGCTGGTATTCAGATTATTGCCTCAACTGTAGCTGACACGCAAGAATATGGTATCTTCCGTGTTATTTGTGATAATCCGTCAAAGGCCTATCTCCTTCTGAAGGAAGAAGGGATAAACCTGCAGTTAACAGATGTATTCGCACTTTATGTTGACGATAAGCCTGGTGCTGCAGCCGAAACCCTGAAGATTCTTTCTAATTCGGGTATCGCTATTTCGTATATCTACACATTCCTTCTCCATGAGAAAGGCGTGCTTGTATTCCGTACAAGTGATATGGATAAGACCAATGAGGTTATATCACTCAATAAACTGAAGAGTGTAGTGACGTTATAACGTGTGTCTTTATGAAGATAACTCTATTGCAACAGGATATAGCTTGGGCTGATCCTGCTGAAAACCAAAGGCGCAGCGAGGCAGCAATCCTTGCTGCGCCTTTGTCTGATTTATATGTGCTTCCTGAAATGTGGAGTACGGGTTTTAATGCCGTTGATGAAGACACTTCATCTTTGGCTTGGATGAAACAGATGGCTGCAAGGATGAATGCGGCTGTTGCTGGAAGTCTTTCGGTTAAGGCAGAGGATGGGACGAAACGTAACAGATTCTATTTCGTCATGCCTCCAACTGAGGCTTATCCTGATGGAAAAGTTGAGTATTATGACAAGCGGCATCTTTTCTCTTACGGCAAAGAACAACTTCATTATTCTGCTGGCGAGGAAAGAAAAATTGTGAAATGGCGAGGAGTGAAATTTCTCTTGCAAGTTTGTTACGACCTTCGTTTCCCCGTTTTCTCCCGTAACAAAATAGATAGTTGTGGCGATGCTTCATCAGAGGACGTTTCTGGCTGCCTTTATGATTGTGCTCTTTACGTTGCTTCATGGCCGGCTTCACGTATCAAACCTTGGCACATTTTGCTACAGGCAAGAGCTGTGGAAAATCAATGTTTTGTAGCTGCTGTCAATAGGGTGGGAGAAGACCCTGTGTGCAAGTATTGCGGAGGTACGGAAATGATAGACGCGTATGGGCGGGTGGTAGCTTCCTGTCCTGAAGGTAAAATCGCAAGTGCTACATACGAGATCCGAATTGAAGAACTTAATAGTTTTAGGAAAAAGTTTCCGGTACTCAAAGATGCAGATTCGTACCATTTGAACGGGAAATAATATTGCATTTACAGAATAGCTACTTTTCTGTAATGATATATTTAATATTGCATATTCGTAAATTTTAGAAAGTGTTACGCATAATAACAAATAATAGTTCAAATTTGTATAAAATAGCGGGAGAATCGGCTAAAAATAGTGCAATTTTGTAAAAATATTGATTTTTCTCAAAAAAAAGTTGTAAAAAATTTGCAAAGTAAATAAAAAACCATTAACTTTGCAAGCGTTATCCTGAATACAATCTTTTTACCTTAAAGAAGCTAATACCTATTGAGATTGGAACGTTCGCACTGTGAAGTGAGGACGTTTCTTGTTTTATATATATGCATCAAAAAATACTCGTAAATACCCCATGTCTTTTATGCTCGTAACAAAGAGGAAGTGAAGATTCCTTTAAGATGTTTTGCCAATGAAAAATTCAAGTGATCTTTATTGGATTTTCATCTTGAAAAATATATTGAAAAAGGTCTGGATTCATCACTTCTACGTTGACTGTTTTTGATTGGAAAAACATTCCTTTTTTTTACTTGTTTCTTTCCTTTGCTCCCATGTTTCTTGTTGAATAAAAAAGAAGTAAACTTACAGACTCGATAGAGTTTTCGCCTTAAAAAATTCTTCATTCTTAATTTATTGTTGTAACTTTGCACCCGCAAATGGTTGGTAGGTGTTGGGTGTTGTCGGTTAGTAGCGATTAAAACTATACACCACTTGTCACCCACCATCCAATAAGTGTGGAGACGCACTCGGATAAATTATAGTGTGTATGAAACTTTGGTTTATTTTCTGTCAAGACGATCTTCTGCTTCAGAAGACAGATGAGGGGAAGTTTACAGTTCCCATGGGTGATGAACCGCCTGTTGTCTTGAAAGCATGGAATAATGTGCATAACATCACCCCTATGGATGATGGTACGCTTGTGAAGACGGTGAGGGTTGATAATCCAATAACATCTCTTGAGGGGTATGAAATGTGCCCTCTCCGCCAGTCTTACTATAAGCTTACTCGTGAACTCTATCTGAAAGCGGGCAAGTGTCACGAAATTCTTTATTGGGATCAGAACACGAAGTTCTGTGGCGTTTGCGGAGCTCCTATGAAGATGGAGACGGACATATCAAAGCGCTGTACCGGTTGTGGAAAGGAGGTTTGGCCACAGCTTGCCACAGCAGTCATAGTCCTTATTCATAAAGGAGATGATGAGGTACTTTTGGTTCGTGCCAAGAATTTCCGCAGTAAGCACTATGGGTTGGTTGCCGGATTCGTTGAGACAGGCGAGACTCTTGAAGAGGCTGTATGCCGTGAGGTTTCAGAGGAAGTAGGACTGAAGATTGCCAATGTGCGTTATTTCGGCTCTCAGCCCTGGCCTTATCCTTGCGGACTTATGGTAGGCTTTAATGCCGACTATGTATCAGGTGAGATAAAGATTCAGGAAGAGGAACTCACAAAGGGCGGGTGGTTTCGCAAGGATGATTTGCCTGAGATACCGGAGAAACTCTCCATTGCCCGAATGTTGATAGATAATTGGTTAAACGAAGCATTATGAAAAAGATAAAAACAGCATACCTTACATCCGCGATAGGATGTTTGGTTGTGGTAATAGGTATTGTTTGTTATTTCCTCTTTGCTGGTATTGCAAAGAACGATGGCGTTTCATATCTCTACATTGATGACGATGATGATATGGATTCGGTTAGTGTTAAACTCTCTGAGATAGCTACTCCTATGGGCGTGTGTGCTGTACGTACTATGGCTCGTCACATGGGTTATGTGGATAAGATCCGTACTGGTCGCTATCTCCTTGATGATGATATGAGTGCCCTGCAGTTCTTCCGTAACCTTCGAAATGGTCGTCAGGAACCTCTTAAACTCGTTATGCCGAGTGTTCGTACCAAGGCCCGTCTTGCTCAGGAACTTGGCAAGGTTATGATGTTCCGAAATGATGATTTCCTCAAGGCTATATCTGATGAGACCGTATGCGAGAAATACGGTCTTGACACAGCCAAAATCATATCAATGTTCGTACCTAACACCTACGAGGTGTATTGGGATACTCCTATAGAAAAGTTCCTCGACCGTATGAAGAAAGAGAGCGACCGTTTCTGGAATAGCGAGCGTAAGGCAAAGGCTGATAAGCTTCAGCTCAATCCTGTTGAAGTTATTACTCTTGCAAGTATCATAGATGAGGAGACGGCCAATAATGGCGAGAAGCCTATGATTGCCGGTATGTACTACAACCGTCTGAAGCAGAACATGCCATTACAGGCAGATCCTACTATCAAGTTCGCTCTTCAGCAGTTTGAACTTCGTCGTATCTATACCAAGCTACTGAGCGTGGAAAGTCCTTATAACACATATCGTAATGAGGGACTTCCTCCAGGTCCTATCCGTATTCCAAGCGTTGCGGGCATTGATGCTGTGCTCAATCTCGTGCATCACGACTATCTCTATATGTGTGCCAAGGAGGATTTCTCTGGTACTCATAATTTCGCTAAGACATACAAAGAGCATCTTGCCAATGCTGCAAAGTATTCAGAGGCTCTTGACAAGAGAGGTGTGAAGTAAAAGAAAGAGAATATTATCTCCGTAGTAAAACATAGCAAAACTCGGTGCAAGTCCTATGTAAATCCCATTCAGGAACGGACTTTCACCGAGTTTGGCTTTTTTTATAGTGGAGGTGATAGGGAGAGATAGAATGAATTGTGAAATCTAATACCTGATACCGCTAAATAAAATTAGAAATAATCACAGAAATGTTTGGTAAAGTGCGAAAGAATGAGTATTTTTGCACGCAGAAACAAATTAATATAATGCGACTATGGCAGCAATGACATTTACAATAGAAGTTCCAGATTCTATCAAATTGGATCGCAAGGCATTACAGGAGCAGCTAACTGCTTTTGCCAAGATTCTTATGTCCTATGCTCCAAATGTCAAGAAAAAGGAGAAAGAGGATATGCATATATTCGATTGTTTCTCTGGTGATTGGGGCGGTAATCGCGATTCCCACGAGATAGCAGATGAACTATATGCAGGAAGAATTTGATGCTATGTAAAACAAATAGCTACACCTAAACAATACCATATAAAAAAATTAAACCCCGAATTTTGAATATTGCTACTCAGGGACTTCGGGGGATTCCGTTGCAAAGATATGCAAAATTAGTAGAATATCCAAATAAGTTGCCATAAATTCACATTAAATCATAACAATAATATGATACCGTATTTGATTATAATAGGATTAGTATTCGTTGTATTTGTATTGTGCTATAAATATAACAAATCGTCTTCACGATATAATGACGCAATAGAAAAAGAAAGACGATTTGCAAATAAAGCAAGATTTGATTGCGTTGAAAAAGAGCGTGCCACAGAGAGGTTTCGAGTGCAAATTGTAAATCAATACGAAAGAAAATTTAAAACTCAGCTTGATGCATTGGAAAAAGAATACAATATAAAAGAGCAAGAGTTGAAAGAGGAATATGACATAAGAACTCAAAAAATGAGAGATATTTTGGATTCTTCTAATATTTCTTCTTTTTCTGCTGAAATGTATGCTGATATTGAGACTTATGTTTTTAAAAATGAGGCTGAATGGTTGACTTTGAAAAACCGACCGTCTTATAGTACCGCAGCTGAAATAAAGAAAAAAGTTAATGAGGAATGTAAGGTGTATTTACAACAATATCGAGAGATGTTGTACAAATACGAGTATCTACTGAGTAGTTTTCCGGAGTTGGAAACATATGTTGATAATATAAACGACCTAAAAGAAATAACATATGATAATCTTCAGCAATATGGTGAGGAATATGACAAAACACACAACTATTTATCAAAGGATGAATATGAATCTTTATCTGAAAGTGATAGAAATCAACTTGCTCTTGACAAATATGTGGATAGTAACAATAAATCAGATTGGCAAATAGGACGTGATTATGAACTCTATTGCGGATATAAGTTAAGGGAAGCAAATGGGATTGTTTCTGTTATACAGCATGGAATAGAAAAAGGATTGGAGGATTTGGGTATTGACATTATTGCAGAAGATGGGGCTAATGTTTATATTATCCAATGTAAATATTGGTCTCAGCACAAAGAAATACACGAGAAACATATTGCGCAACTTTATGGTTCCGCAAAAATGTATGAAATAAAGAACAAAGTGTCGTCAAAACGTGTTGTTCCTGTTTTTATCACAAATACAGAATTATCTGATATGGCTAATAATTTTGCTAAATATTTGAATGTGCAACTAAGATGTTGGAAATTAGAGGCATTCCCTCGAATAAAATGCAATATATCAAAAAATGGTGAAAAAATATATCATCTTCCGTTTGACCAACAATATGATACGACCAAAATATATGGAAATGGTGACTTCTATGCTTGGACGGTTAAGGAGGCAGAAAATAATGGCTATCGTAGGGCGTATCGTTGGAGTGGTATTTTATAGCGATGATCAGGAACAAATTCCAAACTTAAATTAGCTGCTAATCTTTTTGGGTGGCGCAAGGTGCTGGATAATTTCGCAAACCACCAAGTTGCTGCCAACGAAAAATACTTAGTTGAGTGAAGTTTCACAATATAAAAGAAGATAAGCCATACGTGAGGACGGGCAATCCCTCATACTGCCTTCCAATAATTTGGAAGAGGTCGGTGCCCTTTCCGACCCTACGTTAGACTTATCTTCTGAGCTCTCTTTTAGAAAAAACAAAATAGGGATTCGCCAAGAGGAACTTTAAAGACTCCTTCCTCAAATCCGAAGACTGACAGGGTGCTTTTACTGTCAAGCGAAATCCCTTTATCTGTTTGCTATATAGTTATGAAAAAGAAAAAGACCACTGACTTTCCTGTGCTCCCGGCAAGTGCGGGCAGTACTCCTCTGCAATCTTTTCTGAGTGCAAAGTTACTAAAAGAATTTGTAATCACCAAAATGAACGCCAATAAATCTGTGATTATAAGCAATAATCTTGATGATTTGCCAAAACAAGAATAGCAAATTATCAAATATACAAGATAAAAGACAAATGAAAATAAGACGCCGAATGGCTAACTCAACAGCTGTCCGATACTACTGATCTGGATAACCAACAACGTCTTATTATATATGTATGCTATTGAAGAGGGAGGCCTAACCCTCACACTCGAAAGTGCACTTGGCAATTCCACCTTCGTTTGTGGTGTTTTGAAAAGAATTACTTTGGACTCGTTTCAGCGTCGAGTCTGAACCTTCGGATGAGGTTCAAGGTTTAGATAATCAGTAGCCAATACATCCGAGACTACAGAAAACGGCCTGAATCCTCAAAGTATTTTTTCTTGCTGCAAAGGTACAAATAATTTATTATCTGTGCAAGAATCTTATAGTTAAATCTGCAAAACGGCTAAAAAAACAAGGTTCTTAATTGGTTAGTTCAACAGCAGTCCAATTCCGCTGACGTGAGAAACCAAATTAAGAGCCTTGATTCTGCTGTAAAGGTAATAATAAATTTTTATCTGTGCAAGAAAATATAGTTAAATCTGCAAAACGTAGGGATAAGACAACAATAAAAGAACACAAACGTGTCCTAAAAAGAAAATAGAACTGATTGAAGCGCCTACCCGTGGTGGTGTTGAAACCAGCAAAGATCCTGTGGCAATGACCTCAAACAATTCTATTCTGCTGCAAAGGTATGAATAATTTCGCAAACAACCAAGTAATTGCAGCAGAAAAATGTTGGATAAGGGAAAAATCCTGTATTGTTTTCAATATAATTAGGATAAAAGAGAAAACGCAGATGAAAGTGGGAAGGTTAGTACAAACACCACTCCTACGCAAGGAAGCCCTACATTTAGTCGTGAAACCTTGGGAGTTGCATTTATATAAAAAGTACAAAGGCGAAACTACCAATAAGTGGCTCTGAAGCGAGCGATGCACTTGGCAATTCCACCTTCGTTTATGGTGTTTTGTAAAGAATAGACAAATAGTGCTCTAGGAGTTCGGGACAATCCCCAGACTAAAGTGGACTATCTGTCTTTCTTTGGCTGCAAAGTTACTAAAAGAAATTGTAATCCCCAAATAAATGCCAATAAATCTGTGATTATAAGCAATAATCTTGAAGATTTGCCAAACAAGAATAGCAAATTATCAAATCAACCAGATAAAAGGATAAATGAAAATAAGACGCCGAATGGCAAACTCAACAGCTGTCCGATTCCGCTGATATGAGAATAAGTTGAAAAAGATAAGTTGCTTTATAAGGCGACAGCACTAGATGCTTCTGCCAAAACATCCGCTGAGCAACTTATCGACCGTGGCAGCGTTTCTTCTGGTTGCAAAGTTATGAATAATTTCGCAAATAGCCAACGGATTGTAGCTGAAAATCATATAAAAATCTTCGCAACCCTTTGCAGATTCTGAAATGTTGAGATGTAAAGATACAGAGATATATAAACTCCAGCTCCTGTGTACCTCCTTTGTAACTCCTATTTAGCTCCCATTTTTCGCCTATTCTACAGAACGGACTTGAAACGGATTAGAAGCGAAGGAGAAACGGACCTGCAACGGGCTCTCTTAAAGCACTTGCAAAAAGCAGTTTCATTATAAAGGCTATAAACCACCAATTCTGTATTGGATTTGGATTGGACATGAATTGGAGGTGAATTGGAGTTGGATTGGAGCTGCAACATCCTTACATCGAAAAAGAAACGCATTAAAAATGTGGTTTAGCGATGTGGTTTTTCTTTGCTGCTTTACAAAAAAAGTTTTTTGCGTTTTTCCTGTCACACCGTCATACTTGTTGTGAATCAGTAAGTTATGCGTGACAGGAGGGCTTCTTTCATGTCACATTGCCGTCACAAGGATATGTATGTGTTATAGGAGCGTGACAGGAAAAGCATGCTTCTGTCACACCTAATTGATTGATACTCAGGCAATGTGACGGTGTGACAGGAAATTCAAGAAAAAGTTTGCACTTGTATTCCAGATGCCTTTGCTTCAAGTCCCAAGTAATTCCTATGCAAATCCCTTCTAACTCCCATTTCAAATAAGAGCAGCATAAGAGTAGCTTGGGAGTAAGAAGGGAGTTGCCAAGATGTGGTCAAAGTGGTCAAGGTCAAAATGACCGCAGGTGTTATTACTTCTTCTTGTTGAACAGCAAATCCCTGTCTCTTTGTATTGCTGGAGCTACAAGGTCTTCTGGAATGAATCGCCAGTTGTTGTTTGGCTTTGGGTTCACAGAGCCTTGCTTCTTGATTTCTTCTGTGAGATAATGGCGTTGGTCGAGTTCTGTTTGGGAGAGAATTCTTGATTTGAGCTCTTCCTTTGGAATCCCGGCACCTTTGGTGAGGAGTTCTCCGCCGCCGCTACCTCTATATGAGTTGATGGCAACCCTATACCAGTTGTCTGCCCCGAAAGGCTGACCATTGCTCATCTTGATGATGTTTACTTTCTGGCCTTCTGGCTTTGTGACATCCACAGTATAGTCGATTCCGCTGGCAGAGTCGAAGTTTCCGTAAAAGTTCTTCAATCCGTTTGTGCGCTCGTTTGGTTTGTCGGCAAAGAGCAGGAAATGGTCGTCGCTTGACTTCATCTGATTAGTCCATTGGGCATAGCTCATCTCAAGATAGTTCTTTATCTCTGTTCCTGTCATCTTGATGACGTAGAGCTTGTTCTCGTATTTATAGAGGTTGAACATATCAGCCATTGTCACAGGACCTGCATTTATCGTCGTGTTCATAGCCAACGGACCATTGAAGGCAATATCAGCTCCTGTTATCTTCTGCTGGGTGTTGAGGATGAAGTCTATGAAGGCAGAAGGGCCGAAGAAGGCATCCTCCATGTTGATTGAGCTCTCGAAGGTACCAATCTTTTTCGTTGTGTATTCCTGTAGTCTTTTGATGTCATCAGCGAAAAAGTTCATGTAATCCTCGTCGATAGGCATTGACTTCATGGAAACGAGCTGACCATTGATCTTCTTGCTTACCACTTTGTCGTTTTCCATAGTCAGCGTTACGGTAGCCTCGCCTACGCTATGGGCGTTGCTGCCCGGATTTACGATAAGCACAGAGTCTGTCTTTGAGAGAGAAACGGCTGAAGAAGGACCTCCGTCCTTTGTGATGAAATAGAAAGGATACTCGTCAGTCTTTTCCTCGTACTGGCGAACAAAACCATTGTATGATAGGTGGTCGTGACCATAGAAAATGATATCAAGACCATGAATCCTGAGAGCAACGGCAAGAGTACCGTTCTCGTCATATTCGTCGTTCTCTATGCCACCTTTGAGTCCTGAGTGGAAAAGTCCGACGATAAGGTCTGGATTCTCCTTCTCCTTTATCGTCTTTACCCATTTGCGGGTACATGAAACCATTTCCTCAAAACGTATTCCGCTCCATAGGTTTTCGCTCAGCCAGTTTGGAACGGCTGGGGTAGTCATGCCGAGGATCGCGATTTTCACGCCTTCTCGTATTATGATTTTATATGGCTGGGTGTAAGGCTGACCAGTCTCCGTATTTATCATGTTGGCTGCAAGGATAGGGCATTTCACCTCACGGTTCCATTTGTCGTAACAGTTGTGGCCGGTTTCTATGTCGTGATTGCCGAATACCTGTGCATCATATCCCATATAGTTCACCACGCTCGATGCTATGTTCTCGTCCTGAGTGTCGATGTAGTTCCAGTAATAGTTGGTTGGCTGTCCCTGGAGGATGTCGCCGTTGTCGAGAAGAATCACGTTATTGCCATGTGATGCGCGTTGAGTCTTCACGTATGAGCTTACACGTGCCATAGAGCCATTAACTGTCTTGCCCGTTGTGTAGTTGATTGGAAAGAACATGCCGTGTACATCGGTAGTCTCAATGAATTTCAATGTTATCGTTTTTGGCTTTTTTGCGCTCGTGCCACATACCGACATAATGAGGGAAATGAATAGGATGGTTAACTTTTTCATACTGTTTAGTTTAGTTTGCCTGTGCAAATTTAGCTTTTTTTCTTTGTATAATCAAATTTTTCGGCCGGATATTTTGTTATGTCACCGAATTTTTGTAATTTTGCACCCGATTTTGCGCTTGGCAGGTCTGTTGAGGAAACCGCTTTGCGTTATTATTCACTTTTTTATTTTTATTAATTAACATGTCAAACTTTAAAAATGTACAGCCACTTGCAGATTTCGACTGGGAGCAGTTCGAGAACGGTGGTAGCACAACAGTATCAAAGGAGGAGCAGACTGCCTCTTATGATTCAACTCTTAACAAGGTGTCTGAGCATCAGGTAGTCGACGGTACAGTAATTTCTGTTGACAAGAAGGAAGTTATTGTTAACATCGGTTACAAGAGCGATGGTATCATCGCAGCAAGCGAATTCCGTTACAACCCAGACCTCAAGGTAGGTGACGTTGTAGAGGTTTACGTTGAAAATCAGGAAGACAAGAAGGGTCAGCTGATCCTTTCTCACAAGAAGGCTCGCCTCAGCAAGTCTTGGGAGCGTGTTAACGCTGCTCTTGATAATGAGGAGGTCGTTCAGGGTTACATCAAGTGCCGCACTAAGGGTGGTATGATCGTTGACGTATTCGGCATCGAGGCATTCCTTCCTGGCAGCCAGATTGACGTACATCCAATACGTGACTACGACGTATTCGTAGGCAAGACAATGGAGTTCAAGATTGTTAAGATCAATCAGGAGTTCCGCAATGTTGTTGTTTCTCACAAGGCACTCATCGAGGCAGAGCTCGAGGCTCAGCGCAAGGAGATCATCTCTAAGCTTGAGAAGGGTCAGGTTCTCGAGGGTACTGTTAAGAATATCACATCTTACGGTGTATTCGTTGACCTCGGTGGTGTTGACGGACTCATCCACATCACAGACCTCTCTTGGGGCCGTGTAAGCGATCCACATGAGGTTGTTGCTCTCGACGACAAGATCAACGTTGTTATCATCGACTTCGATGAGGAGAAGAAGCGTATCGCTCTTGGTCTCAAGCAGCTTACCCCACACCCATGGGATGCTCTCGACCCTAACATTCAGGTTGGTGACCACATCAAGGGTAAGGTTGTCGTTATCGCTGACTACGGTGCATTCGTTGAGGTTGCTCCTGGCGTAGAGGGTCTGATCCACGTATCAGAGATGTCTTGGAGCCAGCACCTCCGTTCAGCACAGGAGTTCCTTCACGTTGGTGACGAGGTTGAGGCAGTTATCCTCACACTCGACCGCGACGAGCGCAAGATGTCTCTCGGTATCAAGCAGCTCAAGGAGGACCCATGGGAGGCTATAGAGAACAAGTACCCTGTAGGTTCTAAGCACAACGCTAAGGTTCGTAACTTCACTAACTTCGGTATCTTCGTAGAGCTCGAGGAGGGTGTTGACGGACTTATCCATATCTCTGACCTCTCTTGGACAAAGAAGGTTAAGCATCCTTCTGAGTTCACACACGTAGGTGAGCCTATCGACGTTGTCGTTCTTGACATCGACAAGGAGAACCGTCGTCTCTCTCTCGGTCACAAGCAGCTCGAGGAGAATCCTTGGGATACTTACGAGTCAATCTACACACCTGGTTCTGTTCACACAGGTAAGATTGCTGAGAAGATGGAGCGTGGTTCAGTTATCCTTCTCAACGAGGGTGGTGAGGGCTTCGCTACACCAAAGCACCTCGTTAAGGAAGATGGTACTGACGCACAGGTTGGTGAGGAGCTCGAGTTCAAGGTAATCGAGTTCGTTAAGGATACAAAGCGTATCATCCTCTCTCACTCTCGTACATTCGAGGCTGAGCGCGAGGAAGAGAAGAAGCCAGCTCGCAAGCCACGTAACACAGCTAAGAAGGAAGATGCTGCAAGCATCCAGAACGTAGCTGCTGCTCAGTCACTTGGTGACTTCGACGCACTTGCTGCTCTCAAGGCTAAGATGGAGAAGGGCGAGTAATCTCCCTTTGAAATAAATATTGCCAATGCCGCTTATGGTTTTTACCGTAAGCGGCATTTTTTATTCATATTACACTATTTGTGAGAGCTTTTTTTGCAGAAATAAAATACTTTTATTACCTTTGTGCCGAAAATATTGATAACAAATCCATTCTTACTCATCGCTTAGTCATGAAAAAGAATAAGAAACATAAGAAATTCAGGCTTTTCTCATCTCTTTCCTTCCGTATCAATATGGTGCTTATAATCATATTGGTTATAGTGGGATGGCTGTTTATCCGTAGTGTCACGTTTGGTGTGAGTCTTGTGACCAATGGTAACAGGCAGATCAATATGAGCAGGATGATTACGGCCTCTATTGATAACCGTTTGAATCATATAGAGAACGTGATGAAGACCGGTGCGCTTGTGGCTTTGCAGAAACGCATGACTGAGAATAACTCCACTATTTTCCGAGACAGCCTTGGTAAGATGGATCAGATTGATACCGTCTATCTTTCCACAAATAAGCTTGCAGAGGTAGAGGCTGTTAAGAAATGTCTGGCTCGGGTAGATTCAAGTGGGGTAGGTATGTGGAGTGAGCCTTATCTTGTTGAAAAGGATAGCGCCAAGGTGCTGGTGGTTAGTTTTATCACACCATTGAAGAACTCACGCGGAAATATATATTCTTCACTTTGTGCCAATGTTAGGCTCGATTGGCTTGATGAACTTGCGCGCAGGGAAGTCGGGCATGAGAGTGGGGCAAAGGTTTCTGTCATTACAGGTAATGATATCTATGTATATTATACTGATAGTGACAGGATAATGAAAAACGCAAAGAACTATCCTGCGGACTTTGAAAACAATGGTGAGAATGTAGCGTTGCAGGTATATTCGAACATTCAGGAATTCATGCTTCGTAGTGGAAATGCCTATGTTAAGGCTACAGGATGGCGAGTGGTATGCGATGTGCCTTTGCGTGACGATACCGTGCTCCTCAAGGCTGTGACGGGCATATCTATCTTTACGCTTCTTCTGCTGTTCTTTGTTATCATACTGGCTATTGTGATAACCGTAAACTGGCAGTTGCGCCCTCTTGGCAAGATAGCAGATGCTACAGATGCTATCGCTCAGGGAAAATTCGATACTCAGTTGCCTAAGGTGAAAGGACATTCTGATATAGCGCATCTGCGTGATTCCTTTGTCTCTATGCAGCATGAACTTGCCAGATATATTGAAGACCTTCGTGCCACAACCGAGAAGAAAGCCAATATGGAGCGTGATCTCCATATCGCTGCAAAGATTCAGCAGGGTATGCTTCTCAAGGTGTTCCCTGCCTTCCCCGGACGTGAGGATATTGATATCTATGGAATGCAGAGGGCAGCAAAGGAGGTCGGTGGTGATATCTTCGATTTCCTTATGCGTGACGATAGGCTTTATTTCCTCATAGGTGATGTTTCAGGCAAGGGTGTTCCTGCATCTTTGTTTATGACTGTTGTCGGACATCTCTTCCGCAATGTTGCCCGTTACAGCACAAGTGCATCTATTATTGTAGAGGCTATCAATAACGGACTTGCCGAGGGTAATGACGAGGATATGTTCTGTACTCTCTTCTGCGGTGTGCTTGATATGCAGACGGGTAGGGTAGAGTTTTGTAATGCAGGTCATAATCCTCCTATCTGGATTCATGAGGGCAATACCTCCTTTATGCATCCAGAGGTAAATCTTCCTACAGGTGTGCTTGGCGACTTTGAATATAAATCAGAAGAGATTCAACTCTCTGAAGGTGATGCTTTGTTCCTTTATACCGATGGTGTAACTGAGGCTGAGAATAGTCAGAAGGCTCTCTTTGGTGATGCTTCTACGCTCGCTATGGTAGATCTGCTGAAGGATGTACCTATGATGGATATGGCTGATGGTGTTGTCGATGCTATCAGACGATTCGTTGATGACTATGAGCAAAGCGATGACCTCACCATGCTATGCCTGCGTTGGAGAGGGAAGAAATCTATTGGTTAGAGGTTAGTGTTTAGAGTTCGTGGAACTTGTCTGTAATCGTTGATATTCCATAAAGCTCTCGTTACTCCAAACTTTATAGATTTTCCCAAAAGAAGATTTATTAGGAAAACTCTACACCTCTACACCGAACGGTGTTCAATTTGTTGAAATACAACTGATTGCAGAGGTGTAGAGATCGGTCGAACTTTACACCAACTCTACATCACTATAACTTTCTGTAAATCATTCGTTTATATAACCTCTGGTGTAGAGTGTAGAGTTAAGTGCTGAATTATGATAGTTTTTTTAGAATTAAACGCTAAACACGTACACGCTCGGAAAAATGACCTCTAACTATACTGAAGGTCAAGAAGTTAAAAGCGTGTACGTGCTTGTCTAACATATACACAACACGTACACGGGTCGTCACGCTCTGTGTGTATGTGGTGTGTATGACTTGTGTATGTGTTTGCCAAACACGTACACGCCCCTAAACTGTCTGATTAACAGTTCTTTATGCCCTGATTTTTACCCCCGTGTACGTGTTTGACGTTTAATTCTAAAAAAAAGTTCTCTTGTGTCGGTTTATGCCATAACAGTAAGTCCGTTGTAATACCGTTATAAAACCGTTCCAAGTCCGTTCCAATGATTTGGAGAAAATGGGACTTGCATGGGATTTGCTTGGGAATCATATGGGAATTGAAAGGGATTGGTGGCATCAAATTTCCCAAACAAATTATTGGTGGTTATTTCAGTTTGCTGTTCTCTAATAGTTTTGGGCAAATTTCATCAAACGGGCATTTGTCGCATTTAGGTTTGAGGCTTGTGCAGATATATCTACCATGAAGAAGTAGCCAATGGTGAGCATCGGGGATGTCCTCTTCCGGGATATGTTTCTTTAGTTCTAACTCTACTTTGTATGGATTGTTGTCGGCCTTTCGCACTAAGCCCAAGCGATGTGATACACGGTAGATATGAGTATCAACAGCCATAGCAGCTTTGCCGAATGCAACCGCTTGTATCACGTTGGCGGTCTTTCTTCCAACACCGGGGAGTCGGAGCAGTAAATCCATATCCGAAGGAATATCTCCGTTATATTCATTTACGATTATGCGTGCTGCCTCTATGAGGTGATGTGCCTTAGCATTAGGATAGGAGATGCTTTTGATATACTCGAATATCTCCGTCTCGTCGGCATTTGCCATATCCTCTACTGTTGGGTAATCGTGAAAGAGCGATGGAGTAACCATATTCACGCGCTTGTCTGTACATTGCGCTGAGAGTACCACAGCCACAAGAAGTTGGTATGTTGTCTGGAACTCCAATTCTGTGGTAGGGCGTGGCTGTTGACGGAAATAGTCAAGAATATGGTTATAGCGGTCGGACTTGTTCATTATTCATTTATAAATTAATAAAGGTTTTCTTCCCCTTGGCATAGTATTGCCATAGAATGCTCTTCGAGATGCGTTCTGGGATATCATCGGTCTTCTTGCTTGCCTGTATCCTCTTTCTGTCAGAATCGAAGTCATGCTTCCAACGGGAAAACTCCTTTCTTGCTTTATATACAGCCTTGAAATCTCCCCAACTCCTTCCGAGAATAAGCATTTGGAATGCGGCAAGCCAGTCGAGGAAAAAACGCACGCGCATAACATGGGATAGCTCATTGTCGGGTAGGTTCTTGTAGAGCATCGTGAGGTTGTTGCGGAAATTCAGGAATGTCTTGCGAGGATTCCCCTTGGGCAGAGTACCACCACCAAGATGATATGCAATACTGTCGCTAATGCAGAATATCTTCCTGCCCATAAGGCGCAGTCGCCAACAGAGATCTATCTCCTCGCTATGGGCAAAGAAACGGCCATCAAGTCCGCCGACAGCCCAATAGTCCTTTGAGCGAATCATCATGCAAGCTCCTGTTGCCCAGAGGATTTCGTGATTGCCGTCATACTGTCCGTTGTCTTTCTCTACTGTCTCAAAAATCCTTCCACGACAGAAAGGATAGCCGTATTTGTCAAGGAAACCTCCAGCTGCACCGGCATATTCAAATCTGTCCCTTTCTTTGATGGCGTGAAGTTTAGGCTGACAAGCGCAAGCCTCTGGGTGAGAATCCATGAAAGAGAGTAGGGGAGTAAGCCACCCTTCGGGTACGTCAACATCCGAGTTCAAGAGAATGTAATATTCGCTATCCACTTGCTGCAAGGCTCGGTTATATCCCTCTGCAAAACCGTAGTTCCTATCAAGAATGATAGTGCGGATGTCAGGAAAATCCTCAGCCAACATCTTCAGGGAATCATCTGTTGAGGCATTGTCGGCAATAATTATTTCTGCCTCTGGGGTGTTCTTGATGACGGTTGGGAGGTATGTGCGCATCATGTGCGCGCCATTCCAGTTGAGTATGACGATGGCAACTCTTTTCATATCATCTCACATATTAAAGCAGACTTGTCTCTATTGAATCCTTTGAGCTTGACACGCATTATCTCGTTGTCGTATTCTTCTTTTGCCTTGCTTGCAGGAAGTTCCACACGGATATAGTTTGCCGTAAAACCATGCATAGCCTTGCCACGAGGAGCTTTCTCAAATAGCACCTCTGCTTCTGTGCCTATGTATTTTGCGTAAAAGTCTTGTGTCTTCTGCTCTGAAAGGTCGAGCAATCGCTGGCTACGCTGTTTCTTGTCCTGTGCGCTTACCACGTATGGAATCTTCAGGGCTGCCGTGCCTGGGCGCTCAGAATAAGGGAATACGTGAAGCTGAGTGACTGGCAGTTCGTTAAGCAGGTTGTATGTTTCCTCGAAATACTCAGGAGTCTCACCACGAGTGCCCACCATCACGTCTATGCCAAGGAATGCATCTGGCATAAGTTGCTTGATGAGGCGTATCTTCTCTGCAAAGAGGGCCGAATCATAATGGCGATGCATTAGTTTCAGAACCGAGTCAGAACCGCTTTGGAGGGGTATGTGGAAATGAGGCATGAAAGCACGACTCTTGGCACAATATTCTATCAGCTCCTTGTCTATAAGGTCGGGCTCTAAGCTTGAAATGCGATAGCGCTTTATCTCCTCGATACTGTCAAGTGCCTTTACGAGATCAATGAAGCGTTCTCCTGTTGTCTGTCCGAAATCACCTATGTTTACGCCTGTGATGACAATCTCCTTGCCACCCTCGGCTGCTGCTTTTCGTGCTTGTTCTACCAGACTCTCGATGCTCGGATTGCGTGAGTTTCCGCGTGCGAATGGTATAGTACAGTATGTGCAGAAATAGTTGCAGCCATCCTGTACCTTGAGGAAATAGCGTGTGCGGTTACCTCGTGAGCATGAATGCTGGAAGGTTTTTATCTCCTTTGTCTTTACCGCATGATATTCCGCTATATTATCTTCGGATTTATGATTTATACCGCTCCATGCATTTGAGAGGTAGTCAATGAGATTTGCTTTCTCGTTACTTCCAAGTACAAGACTTACACCTTCAATCTTTGCAACCGTCTCGGCTTCAAGCTGGGCATAACAGCCGGTTACGACAACAAATGCTCCCGGGTTCTGCTTCACCATCTTTCTTATTGCCTGACGGCATTTGCTATCTGCCACTTCTGTCACCGAACAGGTGTTGATAAGGCAGATATCGGCTTTCTCTCCTTTCTCAACGGTACGCACACCCATATCCTGAAGCATCTGTCCGAAGGTGGATGTCTCGGAAAAATTAAGTTTACAACCTAATGTGTAATATGCTGCGGTCTTTCCTTGAAAAGCGGAAGTATCAATCATTATTTATACCTTATATATAATAGAAAATCCATTTTGATTGCAAAGGTAAGAAATAAAAATTACAATTAAGAAGAAATTTGATTATTTGTAGTGTAACGGCTCGCAGATTCTGTATTTTCATGGAAAGAAAAAATGTGTGCGCAAACACCGTAAAAGTGTTAAAAAACCACTTTTTGGGGGTTAAAGTAAAACTTTAACGTTTATTTGCAATTTGTAAATATCAGAAAATCAAATGGTTGCAAAAAAGTTACAAAAACGGGGTAAAAAAAATCGTAAAAAAATGTTGTTGGTATTGAAAAAATACTTACCTTTGCAGTGTTTTAATAAACAAAGATTGTTTTACAGTTTTAAAAAAGCAAAGAAAATGAAGAAATTAGTTTTTATGTTCGTAGCTATGGCTGCAATCTCTTTCGCATCATGTGGTGACAACAAGGCAGCTAACGAGGCTCCTGCTGAGGATACAACTGCTGTTGATACAGCTGATACAGCTGCTGTTGATACTGCTAATGCACAGTAAGCATAACTACCGAACGGTAAAAAAGAGATGACGCCGGAACGATGTTGACATCGTGCCGGCGTTTTTTTCTTGTAGATGTTTTATAATTATAGATTATTAAAATGATGAATCGTAATATATTCCCTTGGGCTTTTTTCTTCAATATTATTATTGCAGTATGCCTAAGCTCGTGTATTTCAAGAAATTCGGATAATACTCCGAATGATGAAGAACTTGGTGATACCGTACCTGCTTCAGAGTTCTCGGTTGTGGAAGATACCGCTTCTGTTACTGCCAATGACACGATTGCCAAAAAGTAAGTGAACGTTATAATAATGCGGAAAACATAACTCCGTCATACTTCCTGATGATAGGTAAGTATGGCGGAGTTATGGGTAAAATGCTATGCAAACTCCGAGAGTTCAAGCCAGCGCATTTCCTTTTCGTCAAGTTCCTCGTTGAGAATAGGGAGACGCTTGCTTAGTTCCGTGATTTTTTCAACATCAATTGTGCCGGAACTTAGAGCATTTTCGATTTCTGATTTCTCTGCAGTAAGTGTTTCGATGTCTTTTTCCAGTTGGTTGAACTCCTGACGTTCCTTATAGGTAAGCCTCCTCTTTTGTGGTGCTGCGTTAGGATCGCGAGGTCCGCTCTTTGTCGTGGTTGACTGTTGGGTAGTAGGTGTTGTGGCTTCGTCCTTCGGCTGTAACTTCTGCCATTCACGATATTGGGTGTAGTTGCCAGGGAAGTCCTTTATTTTGCCTTCGCCTTGGAAAACGAGAAGATGATCCACAACCTTGTCCATGAAGTAGCGGTCGTGACTGACCACGATAACGCATCCGGGAAAGTCCTGAAGGTATTCCTCAAGTATCTGGAGCGTTTTGATGTCGAGGTCGTTGGTAGGCTCATCGAGAACGAGGAAATTAGGATTCCTCATAAGTACGGTGCAGAGATAGAGTTTTCGCTTCTCGCCTCCCGAAAGTTTATATACATAGTTGTATTGCTGCTCTGGGGTGAAGAGAAAATGTTGAAGGAACTGCGAAGCCGTGAGGTGACGACCTTGTCCAAGGTCTATGTAGTCGGCTATGTCGCGTATAACATCTATCACCTTCTGCGACTCATCAAACTGAAGTCCTTCCTGAGAGAAATATCCGAATCTGACCGTCTCACCGATATCAAACTTACCTGCATCTACAGGTTCAAGTCCGAGAAGGAGCTTGAGGAATGTTGATTTGCCAGTACCGTTATTACCCACTATGCCCATCTTCTCGAAACGGGCAAAGTTGTAATAGAAATTGTCGAGTATTGTCTTTCCCTTGGATGTTGGGTCGCCTTCTCTTGCAGGGAATGACTTTGATACATACTGACATTCGAAAATTTTTGAGCCGATATATACGGTGGATGCCTTTAGACGTATCTGTCGTTCTTCTATTCGTTGTTTGGCAACCTTTTCAAGTTCATAGAAAGCCTCCTCACGATAACGCGCTTTGTGACCTCGTGCCTGTGGTTGTCGGCGCATCCATTCCAGTTCACGACGGTAGAGGTTGTTGGCATGCTCAATGTTGGCACGCATCGCATCTATACGTTCCTGTCTCTTCTCAAGATAATAAGAATATGAACCTCGATATGAATAGATTGTGTGGTTGTCGAGTTCGAGGATTACGGAACATACGTTGTCGAGAAAGTATCGGTCGTGTGTAACCATAAGCAAGGTGCGGTTTCCTCGTGTCAGGAAACCTTCAAGCCATACCACCATTTCAAGGTCAAGGTGGTTCGTAGGCTCATCAAGAATGAGAAGGTCTGGATTGGAGATAAGAGCCTGAGCAAGAGCCACACGTTTCTGTTGACCGCCGCTTAGCTGTGACATTGGCTGGTCGAAATCACGAATCCGTAGCTGTGTGAGAATCTGCTTTGCCTTCAGTTGTGCGTCATCATCCTTATCTACGCCTGAGAAACAGGCCTCCATTACCGTTGCTCCTTCTGGGAACTTAGGTTCCTGATGAAGGAATCCAATGCGGATGCCGTTTCTGAAGATAATATCACCCGAATCGCAACTCTCTTCACCGCAGAGCATGGATAGGAGTGTTGTTTTGCCTGTACCGTTTTGAGCAATAAGTCCGATACGCTGTCCTTCACCTATGGAGAAAGAGATATTTTCGAAGAGGATTCTCTCTCCGAAACGCTTGCTTATATTTTGTACGTCAAGTAATGGTTGCACTTTTTCTTGGGTGTTGGGTGATGGATGTTAGGTGTTGGAGGAAGAGTTAAGAATCTGCTCAATATAGTCAAGAACCTCGTCCCTGCCCTGTTTCTTCTCGGATGATGTAATAAAATAAGGTGGAAGTTCCTCCCAAACATCAAGGAGTGTCTTCATATACTTCTCTGCATTCTGACGCGCCTTCACAGGACCGAGTTTGTCGGCTTTCGTGAATACGATAGAGAAAGGAACACCATTCTCGCCCAGCCAATCCATGAATTCACGGTCGATATTTTGAGGATCGTGCCTGATATCAATGAGAAGGAATACATTCGCCAATTGCTCACGTTGGAGAATATATGTGGAAATCATCTTTTCTATATCATCCTGCACTTTCTTAGAACGCTTGGCAAAGCCATATCCTGGAAGGTCTATGATATACCATTGGTTATCTGGTTTCGACTCTATAAGGAAATGGTTTATGAGAAGTGTCTTGCCCGGAGTTGCAGATGTCTTTGCGAGGTTCTTGTGGTTGCAAAGCATATTGATAAGACTGGACTTGCCCACGTTACTTCTGCCTATGAAGGCAAACTCCATGAGATTGTCTTTGGGGCATTGAGATATCTTTGCCGAACTTATCTTGAATTCAGATTTCTTGATTTCCATGTTTTTTCAGTTTAGAATAACCTGAAATTACTTTGAGTATTTCTCTATAAGCGGCTCTGCCATTTCCGAACCGAGCTCCTTTGCTTTTTCAAGAGTTGCCAAGCCCTCTTTCTTCTTGCCCTTGAGTATCTGCGCGAGACCGTAAACAGCATGAGCGTCACCATAGTCAGGGAAGCGGGTCATACATAGTTGAGCAGTAGCCATACCCTCGTCAATCTTGTTTACCCTAACTTGAAGCATAGCCTTCTCGGCATAATAAAGTTGCTCGTTTGGAGCGAGGGTGATAGCTTTGTCAATATCATCAAGGGCTGGCTGATACAGTTTGGCCTTTAGTTCTGCCTGTTCCTTGAGGTAGAAGAACTTGCCGTTCAGCATCTGTCCCATAAGCTTCTCATATTCATTATAATCGGCAACAGCCCTACGGTATATGCCATTATCGTCAAGGTATTTACCACGAATCATAAGGTATGGAGCGGCATCCGCCTTGTATGGCTGTGGATAACATGCAACGGCACTATCCAGCATTTCGATAACTTTTTCTTTTGGGGCGTTATTCGCCTGAAGACAGAGAGAAGCATTGTAGAAGCATTCCGCACTCCTCATATTTGTCTTTGTCACATCAAGGAAAATGTTGTATGCCTCGTCGTATCTCTTGGCTGTGTAGAGAATCTTACCCTTGTGAAGGTTATATACAGGCAACGGATTAACACCCATTGCCGCATCAACCTCGGCGATGGCTTTATCAAGAGTCCATTCTGTAAATGTACTGTCATTGCTGTAAAGCAGTTTGTTGAAGATGAGTTTTGAGTAGTCGAAATGAGGCTCATCCTTCTTTTCGCATTTCTCAATACCTTCTTCCATAACTTTTGCAGCCTCGGCAAACTGTCCCTTGTCTGTCAGATAGAGTGCCTTTGAGTTATAGCCTTCTGATGCTGTAGGGAATTTGCTGATGAACTCATCCGCCATGCCTAGGATATTGTCGTTGGCATTGCTTCCCTGATTCATGAACAGTGCAACGACTGCTTGGTCGAAATCATCAGGAAGTGCAACGCGCATCTGTGTAAGACGCATTGTTGCCTGCTTTGATGTAAAGCCACTAACGGTCATCGACATTGCATACTGAGCACTTGGGCAATATACATCCGTGCGTTTCTTTGCCGGTTGCATAAGACCGAGTAGTTCGCCATTGCTGTTGAGGAAAGGTGAACCTGCAAGTTCGTCGGATGCCGTCTGCTCATAGATATAATATGGTAGGTTGTTTTGGAATGACTCTACCTTTGATGGCTGATATTTCTTGATGACAGGATTCTTGATGTCATATTCAATTAGCCAGCTATCGCTACCAGCCTCAATCTTTGTCTGTGCAATGGCAATAGGTGTGATTGCCATTTTCTTTTCCTCGGGAACCACGACCTTGAACTTTGATACATTGTATATTTCGTTTGCACCGATCAGACAATCTACATCATACTTTCTGCCTTGTGCGTCTATGATATTTGCCTTTGAGGCACCTATGAACGCCTCCCATGTGGCAAGACATGTGCCGTTAGCATCTACGAAAGCACCATAACCGGTATGTAGAAGATTTCCGTTTGCATCGAATGTAGTGAGTTTGAACATGCTCTTTGCCGCTTTCTTAACGGCAGCTGATTGTGCCATTGCCATGAAAGGCATGAGCAGAAGAGTTATGAATATAGTGATTTTTTTCATTTTGTCATTTACAATTTGCCTTTTTCGTTTATCTTTTCAGCAATTCCCTTGCGTTAGTTAGTGCTGCCTCGGTGATGTTCTCGCCGCTCAGCATCTGGGCAATCTCCTGAACACGTTCTTCATCGTTGAGACGGCGCATGAGGGAAGTTGTGCCGCTTTCTGTGTCGTGCTTTTCCACCTTGTAGTGGCATGAGCCTTTGGAAGCAATCTGTGGCAGATGTGTGATGCTTATTACCTGACGATTTGCCTCACCCATCTCCTTCATTATCTCAGCCATCTTCTCTGCCATCTTACCGCTTACGCCGGTATCAATCTCATCGAAGATGATGGTTGGCAACTTTACCGCACCGCTTATCATTGCCTTCAGCGACAGCATTACACGTGCAATCTCACCTCCAGATGCCACTTGTGAAACAGGTCGCAATGCCATGCCCTTGTTGGCTGAGAACATGAAAGCTATTTTATCCTGACCATCTTTGGTTAGGTGTGAAGAATCATCGGACTTGTTGCAGGTAAGCTCAACGGCAAACTGCACGTTAGGCATCCCGAGTGCCGTGAGACGCTTGTGAATTTCCTCCTCTACAGTCTTGGCTGCCTTGGCGCGTGTCTTGGTGAGAGCTGCCGCAAGTTGCAGGGTTTCCTTTCTGAGTGATGCGACCTTGGCAGTCTGTTCCTTCAATTCCTCATCGGAATTGTCAATGGCATCAATGGCACGTTGCAGGCGGTCGCGTTCCTCTATCAGCTCCTCTACAGTACTCTTCGAATATTTCTTCTCGAGTGAGTAGAGCGTGTCGAGACGGTCATTGATGTATTCGAGGCGATTAGGGTCGAACTCCACATCATCAAGTGCGCTATTGATGTCGGATGCAATGTCCTTGATTTCTATATATGCACTTTCGAGTCTTTCTGACAATTCCTCCACCTGTGGGAAAACGCTCGTGATGCTCTCTATGCTACCGCAAACCTGCCTGAGATTGCTTATTATGTCATTGTTGTCACCATTCAGGAGCGTGTCGGCAGTATATAGGGCTGATTTTATTTCTTCAGTATGTGATGCGCTATCCTGTTCCTGTTCCAGCTCTTCCTGTTCGCCTGCCACGAGGTTGGCTGCTGTCAGTTCATCAAGTTGGAAACGCATGAAGTCTTCATTCTTCTGGTTCTCAGAGATGCTTTCTTTCAGTTCGGCAAGAGTCTTCTCGGCAGTATGAAGTTCGTGGAATGCCTTTGTGTATGCCTCGCGTTCTTTTGTGTTGCGGGCAATGATATCGACGGTGTTCAGTTGAAAGTCTTCCTTTTGCAACAGAAGGTTCTGATGCTGTGAATGAACATCCATGAGCATCTCGCCAAGTTCCTTCATTTGATGAACGCTGGCAGGTGTATCGTTGATGAAACCACGGCTCTTGCCCGATGCTGTGAGTTCGCGACGTATTATGCAGTCATCGGCGTCGAAGTCAATTTCATTCTCATTAAACCATTTCTTCATGTCGTATGCCGAGAGATTGAAATGTGCTTCGATACTGCATTTCTGAGCACCGGTCTTGATTGCCTTTGTGTCGGCACGCTGTCCCATGAGCAATCCGATGGCACCGAGCACGATACTCTTACCTGCACCCGTCTCACCTGTAATGACAGAGAAACCAGATTCAAAATCAATGTCGAGACTGTCAATAAGAGCGAAGTTCCTTATATGTAATTCTTTAAGCATTGAACTATTGTTTTATCTTCTCCCACGTGTTGTTTTGTGAGGCATTGATACTAAAGAGAATGTCATACACCGATTCCTTTTCCTTTTGTGTACCTTTTCCTTTATATATGTTGGCAATCTCCTCTTTCTTATAGTCTGTCCATATCTGTGGAAGCATTGAAAGCGGGCGGTCCTCGTGTGCCTTCTTCAGATTCTCCTGAATGGCTGTTGTTATCTCCGTTCGACCTCGCTCTACGTTGTTTGCCATCTCGTCAAGTCCTTTGCGGTAGTAGTTGTACTGCAACTGACGGAAAGGAGCCATAGCTCCGTCGAGATAGTCATTGATTATGGCGAATCGGTTTCGGGAGTTGTCGAAAGCCTTCCATCCCGGATAGTCGAGATTCTGGGCATTGTTTGTGAGGTTCATACATTTCTGCAATATCTCCTCTCCTCCGTTTGGTGCGAAGGTGTCAAGGTCAAGTCCGATAAGGAGGTAGGCATAATAGGCAAGGAGAGCAGTCAACTGATTGTCGATATTCTCTTCGTTGAACTCAATCTGGTCAAACTGCGAGAACTGGAAATCGAAGTTCTGATCGGTGTTGTTATAGAATGTCGTTGTATAAGAACTGTTAAACACGGGTCGGATAGCCTGAATAGTGGCAGTACATCCCCATGAGTTTTCCTCTTGCGAGAATTTCTTTACCGTGAGGTTGAAGTTGGCGGTAATACGCTCGTTCTCCTTGAACTGTAGGTTTGTCCATTGGCGGTTGTTGAAGAACTCCTCCAAAGTCTCCTTCAGTTTGTCGAAGATGCCTTGGTCGGCTATCTGTACGGCATTGTGGTTTATGGTGAATTTGGCCTTGAACTCCTGAGCAGACGAAAAGGCATTACACAACCATACCATCGCAAAGACTGCGATGGTACGGATGGTGATTGTATTATGATGTGTATTGAAACGCACTTTTAATTTTTTACTGTATAGATCTCGCGCATCTTTATTCTTGTCATCCACTGTTTGGTTTCAAGCGGGAAGTCACCGCCAATCATCCAAGAGTAGTAGCCAGGGTCTCGACGAAGAACATCTGCAACTGCCATGCCCTTGTATTTGCCGAAGTTGAACAGTTCCTGCTTCCTCGGCTTACCGTTCTTGTCAAGAAGCGGCTTGCCGTCAGGACCTTTCACTTCGCCCCATACCATTCTGCCTGCGAAATCCACATTGTCATTCTGGCGTGAGAATTCATTGAGCACATCCATGTTGTTCTCCAGTTTGCGGTCTTCCTCTTCCTGCTTGGCTGGGTCGTACATATCTAGCTGTGCCTGAAGGACCTTCCATGTTGCCTCGGTGTCCTGATCGGCGAGGTGTGCCTGAAAGTCGTCCTCCATCTTCCTGCCACAATAGAACTTGTATGCGGCAGCAAGGTTACGGCGCTCCATCTTGTGGAATATGGTCTGCACGTCGATGAGACGGCATTTTGAGAAGTCGAATGACTGTCCTGCACGAAGCAGTTCCTCTGCAAGCATAGGTACGTCAAATCTGTTGGAATTGAAACCTGCGAAATCACATCCCTCAAAGTCTTTGACGAGTGTTCCCGCAAGTTCCTTGAACGTAGGCTTGTCTGCCAGCATCTCGTCGGTGATGCTTGTTATCTCCGTAATCACAGGCGGTAACTTGCACTCTGGGTTCACCATGTAGTTCCTGCGTGTCTCCGTACCGTCAGGCATCGCCTTGATGTATGAAATCTGGATGATTCTGTCCTTGCTTATGTCAAGTCCTGTGGTCTCAAGATCAAAGATGATGAGAGGCTTTGTTAAGTTAAGTTTCATCCCTGATTAGTCGTTAAGGAGCATTGGCATGATCAACATGAGGATATCCTCACCCTCTGGCTGCTGTGCTGGGCTGATAAGACCTGCCCTGCCCGGATCTGCAAGTTCGATGACGATGTCGTCGGAAGAAATGTTGTTACATATCTCGTACAAAGCACCGCCCTTGAAACCTATGCTCATAGGCATACCGCCATACTCACATGCTATTGTCTCACGTGCGCTTGTTGCAAAGTCGTGATCCTCAGCGTTGATTTCAAGTGTATTGAACTCGAGACGGAGCTTTATCAGCTGTGTGCTCTCGCTTGCAAATGGCATTACTCTTCGTATTGCGCTTACGAGTGCCTTTCTGTCGAGAGTCAAGGTGTTTGGATTGTCCTTTGGAATAACGCTGTTATAGTTAGGATACCTTCCCTCGATGAGTCGGCATGAGAGCATACCGTCAGCGAAGTGGATCTCTGCATTTGTCTGGTTGAAGCTGATTGTTACGTCATAGTCGCCTGAACCGAGAACAGAGCGGAGAAGGTTTGCCGGTTTCTTTGGCAGAATGAAAGATGAAGGAATCTCTGTCTTGCAACTGTAGATACGGTTCCTTACGAGCTTATGGCCGTCGGATGCAACAATTGCCATGTAGTCCTCGGTAAGGTCGAAGTAAAGACCGTTCATCACCATTCTCAATTCGTCCTGTGCTGTTGCGAAGATAGTGCGGTTGATGTTGTTGGCAAGAACCTCGGCAGGAATCGTTGTTGTTGTTGCCTCGCCTTCAAGAGTCTTGAGACGTGGGTATTCATCGGCTTTCTGACCGTAAATCTTATATGAACCGTTCTGATAGTTCATCTGAATGCTGCAATCGTCGAGGTTTACGTCGAATACGAGTGGCTGGTCGGCAAGTTCCTTGACTGCCGTCAACATAATTCTGTTAGGTACGCAGAATGAACCGTTGACATCATGCTCGTTCAGGTCAACGGTGCATTTCATCATATTAGAGTTGTCTGAAGCTGTAAGGATGAGTTTCCCGTCTTGTACCTCGAAGAGAAAGCATTCAAGAATGCTGATGCTATTCTTCGGACTTATGACTTTGCTCAGAATGTTTAGTTTGCTGTTTAGAGCTGTGCTTGAAATTGAAAATCTCATAGTCTTGTATGATTTGTTTTGTTTCTTAATGTTCAAATGTGTTAAATTGCCTACAAAGATACAAAACTTTTGTGTTATTTGAAAAAATAATCCCAATAAAGTTGTCGATTTTAAAAATATTTTAGTAATTTCGCAGACGAAAACGGCATCAATTTGAAGAATTGTCTTTTTCTGCAACCTATAAATAGATTTTAAATCAAAAACAACAATAAATAATAATGGAATTACAAGGTAAAGTAATAGCAGCTCTTCCTGAGCGTAGTTCGGAGCAGACCGTCTTCAGCGCTTCAATATCCAGATAGGCCAGACTGTACTCGTTGCTTTCGATATTGACGCTCATGAATGGAATGGCCGCTGGTTTACAGATATCCGTGCCTTCGACGTGCGCCTGGTTGATCCTAATGCTGTTCCTGCTCAGCCTGCTCCAATGCAGAATCAGGCAGCTCCAATGGGTGATGCTCCAATGGCCGATGCAAATCCTGCAGCACCATTCCCTCCACAGCAAGAGGCAGCAGGTGAGTCTGCTGATGATCTCCCATTCTAAAAAAGAATAATATGGAGATATTAGATCGTCGTCAACAACTGAAAGCCACCATATTGCCTATGGCTCGTGAGGCTTTCCGTCTTCATGGCATTCGTGCCGTGAAGATGGACGATCTTGCGTCTGCTCTGAAAATGAGCAAGCGCACTCTTTATGAGACCTACCAGAACAAGGAGGCCTTGCTTATTGATGTGCTCAGACTTTCCATGGAAGAGCATCATGCACAAATGGAAGCATTTAAAATGCAGAATAATGATGTGATGGATCTTATTCTTGAGCATTTTAGAATTCAGACAGAGATTTATTCTAATACCAACCCTCAGTTTTTCAGGGACTTGAAATTTTATCCTGGACTTACGGATAAGTTCCATGATGTTGAGAATGACAATCAGGAGAAAACGATGGAGGTGTTCCGTCGTGGCATAGAGGAGGGGTATTTCCGCCCGGAGGTGAATTATGATTTCATCTTGAAAATCTGTCGCCATCTCTCATTCGTATTCCGCACTCATGAAGAATATTCTATGTATGATATGAGCGAGGTGTTTGTGAGCTTCGTGTGTACCTTGCTTCGTGGCATTTGTACAGAGAGCGGAATCATTAAGATTGATGCCTTTCTCAAGAATAATTCGTAGTATTTCCTTTTCTTGTTGTTTTTTGGGGCTATTAACTTTGGTGTCTCGAAATGGTGACCGCTCAAAAAAGAGAGAATAGTTGCTTGCTATCGGCTTTTAGTTAATAAATATTAATTTGTTGGTATTTTGCTCGAGTAAAATATCTGTATCTCGCAGAAAATTAGTAACTTTGCACCCGCCTTTACGAGTTAGAGGCATAAAATTCATTTCTAACAACAAATTTTTTACAAAAAAATGGCAACAAAAATCAGACTGCAGCGCGGTGGCCGTAAGAGCTACGCTTTTTACAGCATCGTTATCGCTGACGCAAGAGCTCCACGTGATGGTAAATTTACTGAGAAGATTGGTACTTACAACCCAAACACCAATCCTGCCACAGTAGATTTGAATTTTGAGAAGGCACTTTACTGGGTAGAGTGTGGTGCTCAGCCAACTGACACCGTACGTAACATCCTTTCAAAGGAAGGCGTTTATCTTATGAAGCACCTCAAGGGTGGCGTTAAGAAGGGCGCATTCTCAGAGGAAGAGGCTCAGAAGAAGTTCGATGCTTGGAAGGCTGACAAGGCTAAGGGTATCGAGGCTGTAAAGGCTAATCTCGCTGACGCTAAGAAGAAGGCAGCAGCTGCTGCTCTCGAGGCAGAGAAGAAGGTTAACGAGGCTATCGCTAAGAAGGTAGCTGACAAGAAGGCTGCTGCTGAGGCTGCAAAGGCTGAGGCAGAGGCTGCTCCTGCTGAGGAGGCACCAGCTGAAGAGGCTGCTGCAGAGTAATCTTTAGCTCACAGCAAAAAACATAAGTGAGGTATTCGCAAGAATGCCTCACTTTTTTATTGCCTTCTCTGTTGACCTTTTGATTTTCGGATGATAAATCCAAATCTCCACGTGATTATTTCTCTTCCATTTTCAGAATGTTAACCTGAATTGTTCATAGCCCCACCCAACAGAGCATATCCAGACGGGGGTACCATGTCTGAAATGAGATGCACTTGCACTAAAATCCTTATTGTTACCTGTTACCTGTTACTGCAAGGGTAATGCCTTCGCTATGCCTTCGCTGTGCCTTCGCTCTGAGTCCGCTCCTAGGACTATAGGATGAACGGACCTAGAACGGATTTACAACGGACCTGGAACGGACTTACAACGCAACTGCATCGGAAGGTGTTGAAAGTTCTCACAGAATCTCATTGAAGCCTGTATTAACTTTGGGGAAATGTTTTTGGAATGATTTTCGCGTTTTACATCGTTTTTCAAGCATACAGAGTAGGGTGAATCAGCCAGAAATTAATGCTTATTGTTATGTTATTGAGACTGTCAGTCACCTATGCTCTGCCCTATAATTGTATGTTAACAGCCTTATTATCTTTACTTTAGATGGCTACGGCCAAGATATGAGTCTCGCTCAACAAGCAAGAAAATCCCGACCAGTAACAAGTAACAGGTAACAATAAGGATTTTAGTGCATGGCCAAATTTTACTGAAATCTTCTAAGGAGTTTATATACCTTATTATATGTTACTGTTATTGTCAACGCCAAGTCCGAAGAGGGCGAAATCACCTTTGACTGGATCGTCAGGCCATATTTCGCGAAGTTTCTGTGTAAGTTTCAAGGCGGCATTCATGCTTGTTACTCCCTTGCTATCCCCTATTTCAACTTTCAATTGTCCATTGTCAACTGTCTGTTGTGAATTGACAATTTTCCGAGGTCACGCATTAATTATATATAGAAATCATCCAAAAAAAGTTAAAAACAACGCCGACAGAAATAATCAGATACATACATAAAACGAAACATGAACAAAACAATTTATTTACTATTTTTTTTGCTGTGCAGTACTGTGAGTCATGCGCAAGTAACTGCCCGTGTGGAATTCCCATATCGCGAATACAAAGACACATACACCACTCCGATGGGTGAGCATGGCGTGCTTGAACAACAGTTCGACAAGAAGACACAGAACGACAAGCGATGGTTCAAAATTCAACATTACAACACCAACCTTGAACTGGTTGCAACAGACTCGATGCTGATTAGCAAGGACATGGGCCTTTACACATGGAAGAGCGACGGGGAGATATGCTACACCATCCTACGCGAGAGCGACGACTCGTTCCTGATTGTTGCCTACAATACCAACACGCACAAGACCAAAGTGGTTGAGGGCGAATACACGCACAAAGGCTCGATGCGCAGCATCTGCATCGAAAAAGGATATCTGGTGTTCAGCTCGACGCAGAAGAGAACTGAGCGTATTGGTATAGTAAACCTGAAAAACGGCGACACAAAATACAGCGACATCCACATCGACGGAGTGCGCGACAAGAAAATATTCATTCTTGAAAACACTATCATCGATGACGAGATAAACTCGCTCGTGAAGGTTGAAGACGAGGTGTATCTTATGCGATTCGGACTCGACGGCAGCATACACAGCAACATCCCGCTTACAAAAGACATAAATGAGTACATCTGCAATGCGTCGGTATCAAAGTCAGACGGAAAATACTTTCTGACAGGAACTTACACCAACAAGAAGGGCGGAATGGCACAAGGCATATATTTTGCCCAACTCGAAGGGGACAAGTTCAAGTTCATCAAGTTTTACAACTTCCTCAATCTGAAAAACTTTACCGAATACATGAGTAGCAAGAAGAAGGCAAAGGTTGAGCGACGTAAGGAGAAGGCCGAGAAAAAAGGCAAGGAATACAGCCTGAACTATCTCATTGCAAGCCACAATATAATGGCAGAGAACGGCTATTACTACTATCTGGGTGAGGCATACTATCCTACATACATCACCACACGCGACGCCTTCGGAGGAGTTTACACTATGTTCAGCGGATATTTCTATACTCATGCCGTTCTTGTAAAGTTCGACAATCAGGGAAATATTGTGTGGGACAACTGCTTCAAGATGGAGCCTCGCGAAAAGCCTTTCTCTGTAAGGAGATTCGTTTCGGCAAGTCTGAAGGGCGACAATGTGAGCACCGTATTTACCGACGGAAAGCGACTTACATCTAAGCTATTCCGAAACTCGGACGGCGAGGTCGTAAAAGACCGGAACACCGAGATTATGGATACCACAGACGATGGCGAGAGCATAAAGAGAGCCAGATACACAAACAGCATGCACTGGTACGACGAGAACTTCATTGTACACGGCAACCAGACGGTAAAGAACGACAAAACTAATGAGCGCCGCCGTGTTATTTACATAAGCAAATACTCTATCAAATAATAAAAAAGATTATGAAAGCAAGCAAAAAACAAAGCCTTACGCGACTTTTTGCGTTGGCAATGCTTATCGGCTATGCCATTAACGGCACGGCACAGGCCTTTGACGGCGACGACGACTGCAAGTTGCACGCTGGCTATATAAACTTCGGAAAGCAGAACGGCGGCGAAATCGGCATAGACTATGGATTATCCGACTATCTTTCGTACGGCGTTGCGATGCGCGTGGTTGAGCCATACGTCGACGAAGACGGCGATAAGAACATACTCAACGGCGCGGATGCCGCTGTTAACCTAAGATATCATTTTCAGGAAACGCTGGAACTGCGTCAAGAACTCGATTTCTTCGTAGGAACACAGGTAGGTCTCAGCGGCAACCTCGGACTGAATGCCGGCGTATGCTATAACTTTGGCGAGGTTGTAGGAGTCTATGCCCGAGCCGAACGCAACCTGTTCGAAGCATGGCATCTGGGACTTAAAGATACTACCTCTCCGTTCAAAAATAACTGGGGCTTCAGCGTAGGTCTTACATTTAATCTCGACTTTAATAGTATCAAATAACAGAAAGTCTTGGATTGAATTATGAAAAGGAAACCGTCTTCGCAACTTCTCTTGATGATTGCGAAGACGGAATTTTTATTATTTTAATCTGAATTCGATGAATTCAAAATTTCCTATAAACGCATCTAATCTTTACAAAGCCTGTTATGCGCTATAATTATGATCAATTACGATAGTCACTTCGTAATCAGGCACAAGGGCTTTTATTTCGCTTGTCAGCGTTGATGAGAGGGAGGCTTCATCGTGTACGGAAATGTCGGGAACAACATCCACGGAGATGCGATTCTCTTTCTCGAAGAAGTAGAAACCATGAACCTGTGTGATTTCCTTGTGCTTTGCCAATGTCTGCATAACCATGTTTTGCAACCCTGCCCTGCGGTTTTCTCCTGTGGAAATAGCATATACCCCAACCGTCATGAGAATGCCGTGACGCTCATACATCAGTTCGGAAATCCGTCGTGTAAGACCGTGAATCTTATGGGCATCCAAAGTGTCATATACATTTATGTGCAGAGAACCGATCAACACGTTAGGACCATAATTGTGAAGGATGATGTCATAGACTCCATGAACATCCTCAAAGTCCGAAACCTCCTTTTTTGATTGCCTTGAGCAGGTCTGGAGAAATCCTTGCACCAAGCAATTCATTGACAGGAGAAGCTAACATTTCAAAACCAGCCTTGATGATGACAACAGAAATCAATGCACCAAGTATGCCGTCAAGAGATACTTGCCATAATAGCATTATGCCGGCTGAAATCAGCGTTGCCAACGTGATGACTGCATCAAAGAGTGCATCTGAGCCAGAGGCAATAAGAGCATCGCTATTCAATTGCTCACCTTGCTTTTTCACGAACATTCCAAGTATCAGTTTTACCACGATAGCCACCGCGATTACTACAAGTGTTACGTTGGTATATTCTGGTTCGGTAGGCTCAAAAATCTTCTTTACCGACTCTATGAATGAGGTTATACCAGCCGAGAGTACGATAACGGCAATTATTATTGCGCTGAAATATTCTACTCGTCCGAAACCGAAAGGATGTTCACGATCAGCAGGGCGCTCGGAGAGTTTTGTTCCGACGATTGTAATTACACTCGAAAGGGCATCGCTTGGGTTGTTTACAGCATCCATTATGATAGCCACGCTATTGGCTAAGATACCCACAACGGCCTTGAACGCAGCCAACAATACGTTTGCCACGGCCTATTATACTGGTACGGATAATCTTCTGGGAACGGTTCATATTTAGTGTTTGTTTATGTTTTGATTTTCTGTTTTACACTATTTCCTCTATCTGAGAATTTAATGGCAAAGGTACACAAACAATCTAAGATAGCCAAGAAAAAGGGAAACTATGAGCAAATAAATGTAGGTTTTGGCATCAAGGTTGTAAGTCCGTTCTAATACCGTTGTAAATCCGTTTCAAGTCCGTTCCTGCTCCAATTGAGAGAACGGAGGCGAAGGCAATGTGGATGTAATAGATTGGTGTAATACCCTTGCAAAGAAAAAAATAATAAAGTTTTTAAAGGGGGTATTACACCTTTTGCTGTTATGAACAATATTTTTATTGATTATCAGAGCGTTAGGTGCGGTGTAATACCCTTGAAAGTATTACACCTTTTAGGGGGGATTTGGTGTAATACTGGTGTAATACTTTCGGGGGTATTACACCAAGGTAAACAAATTGATATACAATTATTTAGTGTGCACAAAACGACAAAGATGTAATACTCGGTGTTGAAAACTTTTTTCAAAAAGTATTACACCGACTATTACACTTTGTTTTTTATAGGTAATGGACAAAATCTACTTATCCACCCCAAGTCCGAAGAGGGCGAAATCCCCTTTGATTGGGTCGTCTGGCCAGATTTCACGAAGCTTTTGGGAGAGTTTCAAGGCAGCACTCATGCTTGTGCACTTGCTTGATATAAGTCCTAATTTTGTGGCTTCCTGAAGTACATGGGTATCCATAGGGATGATTAGCGTACTCTTGTCGATAAGGTCGCTCCAAAGTCCAAGGTCAACGGGGGAGTTGTCGCGCACCATCCATCTGAGGAACATACATACACGCTTGCAAGATGATGTAGCATCCTTTGGGATAACACCTGTGCTTCCGTGAGTGGCAAACCATGATGTCAAGGCCTTTACGGCATCGAGGGCTGATAATTTCTTGTCTGATTTCTTTATGCTCATGATATAGCCTCGCATAGAGCCGTATTGCTCAATCATCTGTGCGAGGGCATTGAGGAAATCATTCATCATAGCCTTGGTGTAGAGACGATAGAAGCACTCGTCGGTGTGTGGTACAATCTTTTCGTAATCCCTGTTTTTCAGCCATTTGGTATAGTCGCCGTCAATTCTCAGGCTATCAATCTTTGGCAGGAATTGCTTCCTACTGCCATAGCTTAGCGCAGAGGCGATAAATGCCATTATCTCCCTGTTCGTGTCGCCTTTTACTTGGTGCATGAACCATGACGGGTCTCCGTTGAGGAAATCCGCACACTCGTATTTGTTGGCGAGAGAGGAAAGATGACTATTCATAAAGCCTAACCAAGCCTTCCCAAAGGGAAGGATGTTTTATACATTCTTTCGCTTAAGGAAGGCTTGGTGATTAATGATTGTGATATTTGTTAATGGTTTATCTTACTATATCGCATCCCTCCCTTAGGGAGGGCCTGGGTGGGCTTAAAGAATGCTCTTCACCGTCTCAAGCATTCCCTTGCTCTGTATGTCATTCAGGAAGCCTTCAACCATATCTGTGAGACCAGGGATGGTGTTGAGATTGCCGTGCTCGCCCCATATCCAGTCGGCTGCAAGTACGCCCTCTGCCACCTTGCGGGTATCGCCAGTTGCCCAGAGCTGTGTGAGAAGATCCATAATCTTCTGATCGTCGTTTGGCTGGATAGGTGCACCATCTGCACGTGTGCCACCCTTGTAGTAGGTGATGATAGCTGCAAGACCGAGTACGAGTCCCTTTGGCAACTCGCCCTTGCGCTCGAGGTAAACCTTGACTCCTGGGAGATCGCGTGCCTGGAACTTAGGGAATGAGTTGAGCATGATGCTTGTAACCTGATGGTCAACGTATGGGTTGTCGAAGCGCTCAAGAACATCGGCAGCAAACTTCTGAAGCTCGTCCATAGGGAGGTTGAGAGTCTGCATAAGCTCGTCATACTGCACCTTCTTGATATAAGGACCAACGACCTCGTGATGAAGGGCGTCGCGAACAATATTGATACCAGAGAGGTAGGCAACAGGAGAGAGAACTGTGTGAGGACCGTTGAGCAACGTAACCTTACGCTCGTGGTATGGTGCCTCTGACTCAGCAATAAGTACGTTGAGACCTGCCTGATCTGCAGGGAATTCCTTACGAAGTTCCTCGCATGTCATGTTCTCAGCCTTCTCGATAACCCAGAGGTGGAATATCTCTGCCTGAACAACGAGGTTGTCTCTGTAACCGATCTTCTCCTGAATCTGGGTGATTTCATTACGTGGGAAGCCCGGAACGATACGGTCAACGAGGGTGGCGCATACATAGTTGTATTTCTCGAACCACTCAGAGAAAGCGGCTGCCTTTTCGCCGAAGTCTTCTTTCCAAAGCTCGATATACTTGCGGATGCAATCCTTGAGGTGATGGCCGTTGAGGAAGATAAGCTCACAAGGCATGATGATGAGGCCCTTTGAAGGATCACCGTTGAATGCGTTGAAACGATACCAGAGCAGCTGTGTCAGCTTGCCCGGATATGAAGATGCCGGAGCATCTGATAGCTTGCAGGCAGGATCGAAAGCGATACCAGCCTCAGTAGTGTTGGAGATGACGAAACGAATCTCCGGCTGTTCTGCGAGAGCCTGATATGCCCAATGCTGTGCGTATGGATCGATAGCACGGCTTACAACGTCGATACGGTCGAGTTGATTTACAGCCTCGCCATTGAGGCGTCCCTGAAGGTTTACGTGATAAAGGCAATCCTGACCGTTGAGCCACTGAACCATACCACGGTCGATTGGCTGAACGATAACAACAGAACCGTTGAAGTTTGTCTTCGCATCCATGTTCCATACTATCCAGTCAACGAATGCGCGGAGGAAGTTGCCCTCACCAAACTGTATTATTTTCTCAGGCATTACACTCTTAGGTGCAGTGCGTTTACTTAAAGCTGGTAATTGTGCCATTGTTAGTTTTTTTTTGTATTAATAATAAAGTTAACGGAATGTTTTATGTGGTTGCAAAATTAATAAAATTTCACAATATAATCCGTGTTTTGGAGCAGAAAAATAATAAATTATAATTTATTAACGTAGGCGCACGTCAACAATAAGCCCTTCGTTGGCAAGAATCGTGTTCTTGAAAACCTGTCTTGCTTCTTGCAGAAGCGGCTCGTCCGTGTTATATCTCTGACTATAATGTCCGAGCATGAGTTGGGTGGCATTTGCATTTTTAGCAGTCATAGCGGCTTCCTTTGCGGTGGAGTGCAGATATTTTATGGCTTTCTCCTTAAAATCCTCAGTATAAGTGGATTCGTGGTATAGCAAGGTTACATCCTTTATCTTTTCTGCAAGTTCTGGGAAGTATCTTGTGTCGGAACAATAGGCGTATGAACGAACTGGGTCTGGATCAGAGGTGAGAAGTTCATTTTTAATCACTTCACCTTCGGGGGAAGTCCAGTCCAATCCTGCCTTTATATTGTTGATCTGCGAGATAGGGATATTATAGAAATCAATCATATCACGACGGATATGTCGTGAGCCGGCCTTTTCCCTAAAGAGGAAACCGCAGCAATGCACTCTATGACAAAGAGGTATGCTTTCCACGGTGAGAG
>CADCHG010000031.1 GCA_902801155.1 uncultured Prevotellaceae bacterium
AATTGTCAAGGCTAACGACAATCGAACAGCACGTTGGATGTGCAATTTCCTCATCTAAAGAAGCCGCACGTTTCTGTCTCAAAAGAATCACCTGCAAGGAGTCATTATTCGTCCAACCCTCGTTATTTACGCATATAACAGACGAAAGAACATTTTCCTCCGTCTCGTCGCTAATCTCCAAATCCCCGACATTAATATCTGAAACGAACATGCCATCCCTAAACTCATAACCAACGGAATTGATACGTCCTTGAGCCACCACATAAGGGGCAAGTACAAACTTATAGGACTCCTTCTGTGCCTTTGTCAGCCAAACGGGAGTCTTCATCAGGTTATAGCTACGGAAAAAACTTGACGCATTCTTATTGCCTATAATCCCCTCAAAATTCTGTTGCAGATACCCCTTAATGTATTTGTACATATTCAGGATATTATTCATCTTGATACGCTGCTCCATTTGTTTCTTGGTCTTAGGGTTCTTTATACTGGTATGGTATGCGCGGCCGATAGTCACACCATTTATTTCGAAGTAGCTCATATTACCAGCCTTCCCCTTAATCGAGCCAACTGAAGATGTTACTTTTACCATATTTTTCCTTTCTGTTTGATCTTGTTAATACTATGTTGTTCCTCCGTTAATAGTTCATCGATAAACCATCAGTTATCCATCACTTCTCCATCGAAACGATGGACTATCGATGGATTATCGATGGATTACCGATGGATTATCTACCTTGTTACTGCCTGCAAATTTACAAATTAATTTGGAAGAAAAAGAAAACAAAAGCACAAAAAAGCGTTAATTCCGAAAAAGTGCTATGAATATAAAAATTCTCGTTGAAAAATTTGTTTATTTCGTAAATAATCTATATTTTTGCAAACAGACTTTTGTTGTAAAGTGCAAAAAATATCAAAAGTAATAATCCCCATACTAATGAAAAATATGGAAAAGATACAGAATTTGTTAAATAAAGTAGATGTAATCCGACAGGAAGCAAAAAAACTTCGTGATGAATCATATAAAAAAGGTGAGGAGTTTGATGTGTTTTCTGTTGTGGGATTTTGGAATGAAGAGGTAAAGTTCCATTCTGCTATAATTGCAGAATTATTAGACCCTAATGGTAGTCATGGAGCAGGTGATTTTTATCTGAAACAATTCCTCAAGATATTAAAGCGTGATGATTTCCCGTTAGATACCACGCGGAAAAATAAAAGAACGTTATATTGGTCCTGTGACAGAAACAACAGGTGGAGAAATCGATATAATCATAGAAGATGGAAAACATGCTTTGATTATAGAAAATAAGCCTAAATATAAAGATCAAGAAAATCAAATGTTACGGTATCGTAATTATGCAGATGAAAATTATGAAGATAGCATTTTGATTTATTTGACAAAAGATGGTAGAGAAGCATCTGATTATTCTACGGGAGGAAGGCGCTTTGATTATAAGCGTTTATCATACAATGATATATTATCATGGCTTGACAAATGTTCGTGTAAAAGTTTGTCGGACACGAATGTAAAAGCCGTTATTAATCAATATAAATTACATATAAAGAAAATTTTAGGAATTACTATGGATGATAATAATTCAAAGGAACTTCTTGAGCTTCTGACTCAAAATAAAAATAATGCACTTGCTGTGAAAGAAATTCTCTGTACGAGAGGATCTTGGTTTGATGCTATTGTTGAGGCTTATCTATTAGACCCTCTCAGAAAATATGCAGAAAATAAGAAAATGAAATGCAAGACCGATGGTTATGTTTTCTGTATGTATATGGATTGTTGGAAATCTTATAGGGTAATTTTATGGCCTGAGAAAACATGGGGACCTTTTCGGGTTGGGGTCAGTTGCTATGACGATGCACAACCAACCTCCAAAAATATATTAAAGAATGATTATTCAAAAATGGCTTGTTTATCGGAGGACCCTGACGAAGATTGGCCGTATGGGTGGGAATCCCTACCTTCTGAGATGAAAACTCTTGGCTTTGAAAATGCAGACAAAATCATCAAAAGAAAAGTTCTTGAATGGGTAGAGCAGAAGTTTGATGAGATCTTGAATGAAATAAAAGAAAACAAACTTAGAATGCCGTAGGTTATTGAACCTAAGTCCTAATCAGATTTCTTCCTGCATCTATTCTGACTATGACATGATTTTGTATCTTCGTTGTAAGGCTACGAGGATACTTAGGTTTGACATCTCGTGAGCTTTTTGCTGTTTCTATGTTTTTTTGTGAAGAAATATTGTAGAAAATTTGGATATTGTTTACTAATTCGTTAACTTTGTAACCGAAATAAGCAATTATATATGGGTGACCGCAGAGATTATAAACGAACGATAGTTCCGTTTAAGGACTATTTCAAGGAGTTCAAGCGCACATTGAGCAAGGATGTGCTTATGAAAATCTACCAGGTTTTCATCTATATAATGTCTGAGGATATCATACCAGTAAAATTTCTAAAGAAAATAGAAGGAGTCAAAGACCTTTACGAAATCCGCATAGAACATAATGGTAATATATATCGTATATTCTGCTGTTTTGATGAAGGGAATCTCGTTATTCTTTTTAATGCTTTTCAGAAGAAAACGCAAAAGACTCCAACTTCGGAAATTGAACGTGCGATTAGGATAAAAGAAGAATATTTTGCTGCTAAGGCATCACTAAATAACGTAAAGTAATTATGACACAAGAGGAATTGAAGAAAATAGGATGTGGTTCAATAGAGGATATGATAGCAGAAGACTTTGGTGAGGTTGGTACACCAGAGCGTGATGCTTTTGAACTCAGTTGTGATGCGTTCATTATTGGTGAACGCTTGAAACTTGAACGCAAGAAAGCGGGAATGACTCAAGAAGAGTTAGCGCAAAAGATAGGGACAAAGAAAAGTTTTATCTCGCGTGTAGAGAATGGCAGGACTGATATACAATTGTCAACTCTATCACGAATATTTGGTGGTCTTGGAAAAAGAGTAGCCGTAAGTCTTTTGTAAATAATATTATCAAAATGACTTTGAGGGCGCTTTTTCTCGGGACATAAATTAATAAAGGCTCACATTATGTGAGCCTTTTTTGTTTATCACAGATGTTCTAATTTGGGGTCGTGATTGAAATTCTTGCAATCCAGAAAAAACGTGGCAAAAAAGGAAGTTCGGGCGAGAGGGACAATAATGCAATTTTGGGGGTGGGGGAGTGTGTGGAAGATGCAGTTTTGTGTCATTATTATATTAAAAAGTGTTGGAGAAGGAAAATATCATCGTTATTTCTTGTTTTCTCGGGAAAAAAAGTGTATTTTTGCGAAATATTTCTGACGACTACTGCTAATAAGCGATGTCAGATTTGTGACATACATCAAAACCTTGTAATCATTTCTGATATGTCAATATCTTCTGCCGCATTGGTTAATGGGCAGAAAATCTCCGTTTTAGGAGACAATTTACAAAAAAATGTAGCAGAAAAAGCTACCATCCTCTACCAAAAGTCTTTTGAAGGGGTGTCCCCCAATTATATCCGTACGTCAGATGTAGGAAACAAGTGGTTTCTTATGCGTGCTGCGTATGGGCAGGAGAAGAAGGCTGAGGAGATTCTGATGCAGATGGAGGGAGTGGAGAGTGCGTATGTTCCACAATGGTATAAGAAACGTACATTTGCAGGGAAGACAAAGAATGTCCTTGTAAGTATTATCCCGAATAATCTGTTTGTACGTAGCAAGGAAGGTGTGCTTGCCAAGTTGGTTGGCAGGGAGCCGTTGGCGTTCCTTCATTTCAGTTATCAGCCGCACAAGGATGAGTTTGGCAGACCTATCGGTACGGGACGTACTCCTGTGGTGATTCCTGACAGACAGATGGATTCTTTCAGGAAATGGGTGGATGCTGATGCCGAGGATAAGATATTCAGGCAGACATCATTCATCTTCAAGGAAAATGATTTAGTAAGAGTTACCGAAGGCGTGTTTGAAGGACTTGTAGGGCATATTGTCCGTCTCAAGGGACAGACGCGCGTTGGTGTGAATATTGACGGAATAGGTTTTATCTCTACAGCCTATATCCCGAAGAATTGTATAGAGAAGATCGATTAAAGAGCGGCCCCTAACGGCCCCTCACCCGTCCTACGGACACCCTCTCCCCAAGGGGCGAGGGAAAAGTTAGTAAAAATTCCACATAAGCGAATAAATGTAATATCCCCCTCGCCCCTTGGGGAGAGGATGCCCGCAGGGCAGGTGAGGGGCTGTTTTTAGATTTGTATATGAAATATGCACTCGTAACAGGTGGATCAAGAGGTCTGGGTAGGGCAGTATGCCTTGCTGTGGCTGAGATGGAGATTCCTGTGATAATAAACTATCAGAGTAATAAAGAGGCTGCCGAGGCTGTAAAGGCTGACATAGAGGCTGCTGGCGGTAAGGCTGAACTTATGCAGTTTGATGTGGCTGACAAGTCTCAGGTAGATGCGGCTATAGATAACTGGGAGGCAGCACATCCAGATGACTATATTGCCTATCTTGTGAATAATGCAGGTATCAGAAAAGATAATCTCATGTTCATGATGCCAGAGGCAGATTGGCATGCTGTGCTCAATGTTACGCTCAATGGCTTCTATAATGTGACGAGTCATCTTCTTCCAAAGATGATGATGCGAAAGCATGGAGGAAAGATTGTCAATATGGCGTCTCTCTCAGGTTTGAAAGGAATGCCTGGTCAGGTGAACTATAGTGCTGCCAAGGCTGCTCTGATAGGTGCTACGAAGGCTCTTGCGCAGGAGACGGCTGCACGAAACGTGACTGTGAATGCCGTTGCCCCTGGTTTCATCGAGACAGATATGACGAAGGATCTTCCGCAGGATGAGTTGAAGAAGCTTGTGCCTATGAACAGATTCGGCAATCCTGAGGAGGTTGCCGCCCTTGTGAAGTTCCTTCTCTCTGATGCGTCTTCGTATATCACGGGTGAGTGTATTTCGATAAATGGAGGACTATATACTTAAATAGGTGATAGGTGATGGGTGTTAGGTGTTGGTGGTTTGTACTATACGCTAACAGCTAACACCCATCACCCAACACCCGAAGAAAGAATATGAACAGAAGAGTCGTAATAACAGGTATGGGCATATGGTCGTGCCTGGGTACAACAATAGAAGAAGTGAAGAATTCCCTCTATGAGGGAAAGTCTGGTATCGGACTTGAGAAAGAGCGTCTGGAATATGGCTATCAGTCATGTTTGACCGGTATTGTTGAGCAGCCAAAGCTCAAGGGACTTATAGACCGCCATATGCGCAGAGGCTTTTCTGAGGAGGCAGAATATGCATATATGGCTTCCCGTCAGGCTTTTGAGATGGCAGAGATAAGTGATGAGTATCTGTTGCAGAATGAAGTTGGCTGTATCTTTGGTAATGACTCGTCGGCAAAGCCTGTTATTGAGTCTGCCAAGATAATGGAAGAGAAGCGCGATACTGAGCTTCTTGGCCAGAACTTCATCTTCCAGGCAATGAACTCAACCGTAAACATGAATATGAGTACGGTGTTCCATTTGAGAGGTGTGAACTTCAGCGTTAGTGCGGCTTGTGCAAGTGGCAGTCACTCTATAGGGCTTGCATATATGCTCATAAAGCAAGGACTTCAGGATACGGTTCTCTGTGGTGGCGCTCAGGAGGTAAACTACTATTCTATGGCCTCTTTTGATGCTCTGGGGGCATTCTCAAAGCGTATGGATGAACCAACGAAAGCTTCACGTCCTTTTGAGCGTGACCGCGACGGATTGATTCCAAGTGGTGGAGCAGCGGCTCTTGTGCTTGAGGATTACGACCATGCTGTGGCTCGTGGTGCTAAGATAATTGCAGAGGTTGTGGGTTATGGTTTCTCTTCAAACGGAACGGCCGTTATCAGTCAGCCAAGTGATGAGGGTAGTGTTATTGCTATGACACGTGCTTTGAAGGATGCAGGTGTTGATGTGAAGGATGTTGACTATATCAACGCTCATGCCACAAGTACCCGTCAGGGAGATATGTATGAGGCTATTGCTTTGGATCGTATGTTCCATGGGCAGCATGCCTTGATAAGTTCTACAAAGGGAATGACAGGTCATGAATGCTGGATGGCAGGTGCTTCTGAGATTGTCTATTCAGCTATTATGATGCAGAATAACTTTGTTGCTCCTAATATCAATTTCGAGAATCCTGATGAACATTCTGCAAAACTGAATATTGCAGCCAAGACCGTTGATACAGAGGTTAATGTTGTTCTCAGCAACTCTTTCGGTTTCGGAGGAACTAATAGTGCGCTTGTGATTAAGAAAATATAAATGGCCTCTCCTCCCGCCCTCTCCTGTAGAGAGGGAGCTGAAAGGCTAATCAAATAATTTATAAATTGTTATTCAAAATTATGAAAAAGATTATTTTCCTGTTTGTTGCTCTTCTTTCTGTTATAACAATGTCAGCTAAGGATGATGTAACAGTAAAGAGTGGTTCACTTTCAGAGGTTAAGGCTGCTGGTAGCTCTTTTGTGTATATCGTTTGGGATTATTCTGCTGCTACATTGGAAGGTCAGAATGTTGATGCTTTTCTAAAGGCAAAAGGTGAAGACTGGGTAGCCAACTATCCACAGGAACTTGCAGAAGCAGAGGCAGAGTTTGCAAAGGCTGTAAGTAAGAGCAAGTATGTAAATGTTACAACTGAGCAGGATCAGGCTCAGTATGTTATTACTATCAAGGTTAAGGATTTCCACTATGGAAGTACTGGAATGGCTGTAATGATAGGTTTTGGCGCTGGTGATGCTCACCTTAGCGGTTCTGTTGAGTTTACTAAGAATGGCAGCACAGAGACTATTTCCGTACTTGATGTAGATGGTGTGCCTGGTGCAGGTTTCGGTAACGAGCGCCGTCGTAGAGAGGCATATAAGGAACTTGGTGAGTGGGTTGTGAAGCTTATCAAGAAAGCAAAGTAATTAAATAAAATGAGAAGGATCTTATTTGTCTTGTTTGCGTGTTTGTCTCTCTGTAGCTATGCGCAGGCTCCTTTAAGTACAGAAGTAGTGACAGGCTCCTTTGAGGCTTTGTATAAGAAGACTGCTAATTTGGAGATTGAATATATAAAGATACATAACAGATCTGAGGCTGAGTTTGCAGAGTATGAAAAGGACTGGGTTGTGGATAAGCCAGAAGTTGAAGATCTGATTTTGCAAAATGCGAATGCAGCCTTGAAAAGCGTTTGCTATTTGAATTTTGGCAAGGAATCAGATTGGACAGTCAAAGTCGTGGTAACAACAATTAGTCCTAAAGGCGATTATTCTTTTGTTGTGCAGCTTATTGACAAGAAAGGAGAGATTGTCGGTAATATTGCAGGCTTGTTTGGCAAAGGCGGTATGTTTGGCACAAAGCTGAATCTTATCAAAGACGGTGCCAAGAGCACAGGAAAAAAGTTAGGTACTATACTGAAGAAGTATATTTAAAAAGTAGCCCACCAAGGTCCTCCCAAAAGGAGGGATGCGATATACATTTGTTCGTAAAAGTGGGACTCTATTACTATAAAACATCAAGTCACATACTCCGATGTTATCAATATCGGACTACCCATTTGGGAAGGCTTGGTTAGGCTTTATAATATGAATTTATTTCCTGATTTAAAGAAAAAGTACACCAAGGACGATATGTCTGCGCGTGAGGCTCAGCGTTTGGCGGAGTTCATAGCGTGGGGACCTATTGTTTTTCAGGCTTCGCGTCTGGTGGTAAAATTTGGCATCCTTGATGCGCTTTGTGATAGCAAAGATGGTTTGACAGAGGACGAGGTCGTAGAGAAGGCCGGTTTGTCAAAATATGCTGTTAAATGTCTTCTTGAGGCATCTCTAAGCATTGGTACCGTGATTATAGATGATGTTACGGACAAGTATTCAATTACCAAGACTGGATTCTTCTTGCTTAATGATCCGGCAACAAGGGTGAATATTGACTTCAATCACGATGTCAACTATCAGGGATTATTCAATCTGGAGGAGTCTATGAAAGAGGGTAGGCCTGCAGGATTGAAGTGGCTGGGAGATTGGCCGACGATTTATGAAGGACTTTCCTCTCTGCCTAAGCAAGTGCAGGATAGCTGGTTTGGTTTTGACCATTTCTATAGCGACTCTTCATTCCCTGAGGCATTGGAGATTGTGTTTAAGAAGCACAAGGTACGCTCTCTATATGATGTTGGCGGCAATACTGGTAAGTGGGCGTTGCAATGTGTTGGATATGACAAGAATGTAGAGGTGACGATTCTCGACCTTCCTCAGCAGATAGGTATGATGAAGGAGAATACGAAGGGCAAGGAAGGTGCAGAGCGTATCAAGGGCTATGGCATAAATCTGCTTGACAAGGATGCTGCATTCCCGAAGAGGGAAGGAGGTCTTGATGCTATCTGGATGAGTCAGTTCCTTGATTGTTTCTCAGAAGAAGAGATTGTCAGCATTCTTACCCGTGCAAAGGCGGTAATGGATGCTGATACCCGCATATTCATTATGGAGACATTGTGGGATAGACAAAGGTTTGAGACCGCAGCCTTCTGTCTGACGATGACAAGTCTGTACTTTACAGCTATGGCCAATGGCAATAGTAAGATGTATCATTCTGAAGATATGACCAGATTGGTGAATGAGGCTGGTCTTGAGGTTGAACAGATATATGATGGTCTTGGACAATGCCATAGTATTATGGTTTGTAAATCAAAGGTCTAAGGTCAAAAGTCAAAGGTCTAAGGTCAGAAGTTAAAGGTCAAAAGCCTTAGACCTTAGTCCTTAGACAAAATAAAAAAGTAAATAGTTAAATAGTAAATAAAAATGACACGTCAAGAAGTAGAAGAAAAAGTAAATAACTTCCTTGTAGAGGATTTGGAAATCGATGAAGAAAAGATTGCCCCAGAGGCAGAGTTGAAGGCTGGCCTCGGTATTGACAGTCTTGATTTCGTTGATATCGTTGTAATCGTAGAAAAGAACTTCGGTTTCAAGATTAAGCCTGAGGAAATGGCAGGTGTTCAGACACTCTCCCAGTTCTATGATTATATTGAGAGTAAGGTAAATGCCTAACCGAAATGGAAGAACAGAAATGGGCGGGAACAACCTTCGGTAATGGAGGTATGCATAGCGCACTTATAGCTGTGATGAAGGTCATGGATGTAAGGTTGATCTATGCTTTCGTGTCCGTTTTTGTTGTTCCTGTATGTCTGATTCTCAATACTAATGGCAGTCGTAGTGTGGCATACCGCTTTTATAGAAAGCGTTTTGGCTATGGCCGGCTGAGGGCAGCATGGAATACGTATGTAAACCACTGTATATTCGGTCAGGTGGTTGTGGATAGGTTTGCTATGTATGGCGGCAAGAAGTTTGAGATAAAGATTGACGGCTATGACAAATTCCTTGAACTTGCATCCAAGCCTGACGGGTTCATCCAGATGAGTGCCCATATAGGAAACTATGAGATTGCAGGCTATACCCTTACCGCAGATCCGAAAGTTTTTTATGCCCTTGTGTTTGATGGGGAGAAGGAATCGGTGACAGAGAACAGGAACAAGATGTTCGCATCTACCAATATCCGAATGATATCTGTAAAGCCAGATATGAGTCATCTCTTCGAGATAAATGGAGCTCTTCAGAGAGGTGAGACCGTTAGTTTGCCGGCTGATAGATTCAATGGTTCTCCACGTTATGTAGAACAGGTTTTCCTTGGAGCAAAGGCACGTTTTCCGCAAGGACCGCATAGTGTTGCCACGATGAGAGAACTTGATGTCTTGGCGGTCAATGTCATGAAGGAGTCGATGAAGAAATATCATGTCTATGTCACTCCACTCGAATACGACAAGACGGCCTCTCGTAAGGAACAGATAGACCAGTTATCAAAGGCATATGTATCGGAACTTGAGAGAATGGTGAGGAAATATCCGCATCAATGGTATAATTTCTTTGAGTTCTGGCAATAAAAGGCAAAAGTCTTAGATAATATATAAGATGGTAACAGAGGAATCCCTCAGAAATATAGATATACACGAACTACTACCTCAGCAGGAGCCTTTTGTGATGGTTGGTAAACTCACGGCTTTTGATGAGAAACGTACTGTGACCGAGACTGTTATTAAAGATAATAATATCTTTGTCTGCGATGGTGTATTCTCTGCTCCTGGTTTGGTTGAGAATATAGCCCAGACATGTGCAGCTAGGATAGGATATGTGAACAAGTATATCTTGAAAAAGGGTATTCAACTCGGTTTTATCGGAGCTATCAGAAACCTTGAGATTGTAGGATGTCCTAAGGTGGGAGATGTGATTACTACCTGTGTCACGGTGATTGACGATGTGCTTGGCATGACATTGGCTAATGGTGTAGTGACTTGCAATGGCGAGACATTGGCTACTACAGAAATAAAAATAGCGGTCAAGGAGGCAGAATAATGGAGCTTGTAACGGAGAAGGAACTTGAGATAAGATTCAGCGAGGTGGATATCATGAAAGTGGTATGGCACGGATCTTATCCTTTATATCTTGAAGATGCACGTGAGGCTTTTGGTGCGCAATACGGACTAAGCTATCAGAACTATATTGACAACAATGTGTTTGCGCCTATTGTGGAGATGGATATAAAATATAAGCGTCCTGTTCTCTATGGTATGAAGCCGCATATCAGAATCACTTATCGTCCAAAGCCTTCAGCTAAGATAATATTTGATTACGAAATATTTGACCCAAAAGACGGTTCAGTGTTCCTTACTGCCCGAACTGTGCAGGTGTTTATGGATATGAACTATCAGCTAATGTGGGATAATCCACCTTTCTTTGTTGAGTGGAAGAATAAATGGCAACAGTAATTTCTGATAATATAACATCCCCTCTTGGCCTGACCACCGAACAGACATATAAGGCTGTATGTGAAGGAAAGTCAGGTTTGAAGCACTATCCCTGTGAGGATGGGAAAGGTGGATGGAATGACCTGCCATTTCCTATAGAGGCATCACTTTTCAATAAAGAGCAATGGGATAAGATTATGGTTGACGGATTCTCAAAGTTTGAGAGTCTGGTGCTACATTCTGTGAAAGCAGCCATATCAACTCTGATTTTCAATAAGGAACGTGCTATTCTTATCCTGAGTTCAACGAAAGGAGATATAGAACTGCTGGAAAAAGGTGAAGATATGTCTTCTCTTGCCGATGCTGCAAAGAAAGTAAGTATGGCAATAGGCATAGAGAATGACCCTATCGTGGTGTGTAACGCCTGTATCTCTGGTGTCTCTGCTATTATACTTGGTCAGCGCCTTGTGGATTGTGGAAATTATTCGAATGTCATTGTATGTGGTGCTGATGTTCAGAGTAGGTTCATAGTATCAGGATTTCAGGCGTTGAAGGCTTTGTCGGAAGAGCCTTGCAGACCTTTTGATATTGAAAGACTGGGTTTGAATCTCGGTGAGGCGGCGGCAACTATTGTTCTGTCGAGTGAGATGAACTCTCCAAAAGGATGGAAGATAGACAAGGGAGCGATATGTAATGACGCATATCATATTAGTGCGCCGCATCCGAAAGGATTAGGTGCAGGAATGGCTCTTCGTAAAATGAAGGATGCTGATAATCCGATTTCTGTAATAGGAGTTCATGGCACAGCTACGATGTATAATGACCAAATGGAATCTAAGGCCATTGAGATGGCGGAATTGCAGGATGTTCCACTTTCGGCATTGAAAGGATACTTTGGTCATACGATGGGTGCTGCCGGTGTGCTTGAGACCATTATTACGATGAGAGCGCTTGAGGATGGGCTTATTCTACCTTCCAAGGGCTTTGAGACGTGTGGCGTAAGTGGCAAAGTGAAAATATCGGACAAATCCGTGATGGTTCATGGAAATACTTTCGTGAAGATGTTATCCGGCTTTGGAGGTTGTAATGGAGCTGTACGAGTTTCTGACAGATTCCTTCCTGTGATTATTGTTAATGATATTCTTGTCAGTCAGACACATTCGGTAAGGATTACTCAGGATGAGATAGTTGTTGATGGTAACAGACTTGATGTAAAGTCTCATGGTAAGGAAATGTTGACGGAGGTATATAAGACGAAGATAGGCAACTATCCGAAATTCTATAAGATGGATATGCTCAGTCGTCTTGCCTTTGTTGCTTCCGAATTGCTTATAGGATGTGATGAGGAAAATGATGACCATAGTAATGACAGAGCTGTTGTCCTATTCAATCATTCTTCATCTATAATAGCGGATCGTCAGTATGTGAAATCCATAGAAATAGATGATTTTTTTCCTTCGCCAGCTGCGTTTGTCTATACTCTGCCTAATATCACTACTGGAGAGATTGCGCTAAGGAATGGTTATCATGGTGAAACATCGTTCTATATTCTTGCAGAAAGAAATGAAAAGCTAATGCAGAGGGTGATAAAATCCACTTTCATTGATCGTGATATTAAAAGTGTCATTGGAGGTTGGATAGACTGTCCTTCGGAGGACAAGTTTGAATGTGATATCAGAATATATGTTAAAGAGTAAAGTGTAAAGTTGAAAGATAAAGTATAAATATGGAAAACCTAATTAATGAACTCAAGGTTCAGATTAAGGAAGCACTTAATCTTGAAGACCTCTCAATTGAAGAATTTGACGAAAATGCACCTCTTTTCGGAGATGACGGTATAGGTCTTGATTCTATCGATGCTCTGGAGATAATCGTGTTGCTTGAGAAGAAATATGGAATACGTTTGGCTAATGCTGCTGAAGGTAAGACAATCTTCAAGAATGTAGCTACTATTGCTGAATACGTAGAGAAGAACAGGAAAAAGTAATATATGAATATCGCAATAACCGGACTGGGGATTATCTGTGCTATAGGTAATAATAGCCTGCAGGTTCTTGACTCCCTTGTGAACAGGAAAACGGGTGTTGATATGATGAAATATCTTCAGTCATGCCATACGGAGTTGCCTGTTGGCGAGGTTAAGCTGTCGGATGATGAACTGAAGACGTTGCTTGGCTTGCCAGTTGAGAGCCTGTATAGCAGAACAACCTTGCTCGGTGCTGTTGCGGTAAAGCAAGCAATGGCTGATGCTGGATTATCAGCCGATATGCTTGCAGGAAAGAAAGTCGTACTTATTTCCGGCACTACGGTCGGTGGCATGGATGTAACGGAGAGAATTCTAGCTGATATGCGAGAAGTCCTTCAAACACCTAACGCCAATCGTTCAACACCCATAGACTATGTCAAGCGTCATGACTGTGGCAGTACCACGAATGAGATAGCTCAGATTTGCGGGCTTGATTGTGAGGTTTGTACTATATCAACAGCTTGTTCATCTGCAATTAACTCAATAATAGTCGGTTGTGAGATGCTTCGTAGTGGTGAGGCTGATTTAGTCATTGCTGGTGGTTCAGAGGCTTTGAGTAAGTTCCATCTCAATGGATTTAATACACTTCATATCCTTGATACAGAAGTATGTCGTCCGTTTGATGTTACTCGTGTTGGTCTCAATCTTGGTGAAGGCGCTGCTTTCGTGGTTCTTCAGAAGGATAAAGCCGATGGTAAGGCATATATTGGAGGATATGGAAACAAGTGTGATGCCTTTCATCAGACAGCTTCTTCTGATGATGGAGAAGGCGCATATCTTGCAATGTGTGAGGCTTTGGAATCTTCGGGCATAGATAAGTCGCAGATAGACTATATTAATGCACATGGAACGGGAACTCCGAACAATGATCCAAGTGAGAGCGTTGCATTGAAGCGTATCTTCGGTGATGATATGCCTTTGGTTTCAAGTACGAAAGGATTTACTGGTCATACAACATCAGCTTCTGGTAGTATTGAGACCGTGATATGTGTTCTTGCAATGCAGAATAACTTTGTACCGGTCAGCTATGGATTCAGTTTGGTAGATGAGGCTTGTATTCATCCTTTTGAAGGTGATGACAAGCAGCATAGAATGGATTATGTAATCTGTAACTCATTTGGCTTTGGAGGCAATGACAGTTCGCTGTTGCTGATGAGAGAAGCCAAGGATTGTAGTATGGCATCAGCTAAGATTCCAGAACTGGAGATTGCAGCAGATATTACGATTGATTCTATGGAACAGCTTGCAGACTACAAGGAATACATATCTCCGAAAGAAGGTCGTAGAATGGGTAAACTTATGAAGGCTGCTACGTTGACATCTCTTATGGCTCTTCGTGAGGCAGGAATAGAATGCCCTGATGCGATAATCACAGCTACTGCAAATGGTATGCTTGAAACAAGTGAGAAATTCCTCGTTGACATGGTGGATAATGGTGAGGAAACTCTAAGTCCAACTCTTTTCATGCAAAGCACGCATAACACCATAGGAAGTGCTATAGCAATACGTACTCAGTGTCATGGATATAACATTACATATACTCAGGGTAAGGACTCTATGAAATGGGCACTTCGTGATGCGGAGCGACTGATAAGAATGGGTAAGGCAAAGACTGTGCTAGTGGGATGTCATGATGAGTCATCTCCATTGTTCCAGAGTTTTTATGACTATCTCAATATCTCTATTCCACAGATATATTCACGTAGTGTGCTTCTGAAAGCAAAATAAAAATGTGGTTAAAGTTATTGCCATTGGCATTGATACAGAGTGCGTTGCTTGCTATAGGTCAGGTGTTTCTGAAATATGGCTTACAACGTATGGTTAGTTTCGCTTGGAACTGGACTTTTTTCAAATCAGCCTTGCTTAACTGGCAATTTGCCATGAGTGGCATAACGATAGGAGCAGCCAGTCTGTTATGGATGTATATTATCAGACAGTTTCCGTTAAGTCTTGCCTATCCAATGGGTTCTTTGAGCTATGTTTTCACGATGCTCTTTGCTATATTGTTCTTTCATGAGAATGTTGATATTGTGAAATGGATAGGTTTATTTTTCATAATAACAGGTTGTATATTACTGACAAAATGAAGAGATTTCTTATTATATTAATAATGGGTATGGTGTCACTTATCGTGCCTGCTCAGAATAATCAGAAGATAATAGACCATATTAATCAGGTTGCGCACTCCCTAAAAAGTATGCAGGCTGACTTTATTCAGACAAAGACGATGAAGATGCTAGGTGATAAGATGGTATCAAACGGCAAGATGTACTATCAGCAGAGTGATAAACTGCATTGGGAATATACAATCCCATATACTTACACCTTCATCCTCAATGGTGATAAGGTTCTTCTTAAGAAGGGAACACGTAAGGATGTCATTGATGTAAACAAGAATAAGGTGTTCAAGGAAATTGCTCGCATAATGATGAGCAGTATGGTTGGCACCTGCCTTACAGAGAAAAAGGATTTCAGCGTTTCCGTTGTAGAAACGGATCAGACATATACTGCTACACTCATTCCTCAGAAAAAGGAGATGAAACAGATGTACACAAAAATCGTACTGACTTTCACGAAAAAGACATCTATGATATCACGTGTAGTGATGTATGAGAAGAATGGGGACAATACAGAGATTGTATTGAAGAATGTTGTGATAAACAAGACAATAAATCCATCATATTTTGCTATTTAAGAGATTCATTTGTCTTTTGTCTTTTACCTTCTGCCTTTTACTTGCGGAAGCTCAGTCATTACCTTCGAATGAAGGAGAGAGGGCTCGTTATAGTGTGCAGATAGATGTAAAGAAGGCATATGTTAGTGGAATATGCGGTATGCTGTTCGAGGACGGCAAACTCAAGGCAAGTGTGGTCAATGAATTTGGATTATCTGCTATGGATTTCGAATATAATCCTCAGAAAGACAAGGTGAAAATCATCAATATCATAAAGAAACTTGACCATTGGTACATTAAACGTGTTTTGAAGCGTGACCTTCGTATATTGCTTCACAACTTAGAACATGGTATTTACAAGCATGAAAATGCGAAATACGAAATAACATATATTTTTCAGCCTTTACAACCAATAACCGAAGAGGCAACTGATAATGGAAATACAAACTAAAGTTCTCCCACTTGGAGAGACCGGGGGCTTATATAGCATAATTAGTAAGGAAATAACTGATGATGGTGGCGTTTTCCACCTTCATCTGAATCCTGAATGCATTATATATAAGGCTCATTTTCCAGAACAGCCTATTACCCCTGGCGTTTGCATTACTCAGATAGCAGTAGAACTGGCTGAGATTGTCGTCGGACATAGCCTCCATATGATTGGAATTAAGAATGTGAAGTTCCTGTCAATAATGACTCCTGATTCTCTGACGGAGGTAACATATAGCATTACAATTAAAAGTTCTGACGATAAGGAAACGCGTATTCAAGCTGTGGCACAGTCGGATGACGTGGTCTATGCGAAAATGTCACTTATATGCAAGAGATAATAAGTACATTGACTTCGCGTGAGCGCCTTCATCGTCGTGGTGTCTGTGTGATTGTTCCCACTTTCAACAACGAGACAACAATTCGTGATGTTGTTGAAAAATGTAAGGAACAGTCGGATGACATTATAGTCGTTAATGACGGTTGTACTGATTCCACAGCCTCAATACTTGCGGATATGAAAGGTATCACCGTTGTTACGTTAGGTCATAATAGCGGTAAGGGAACTGCCTTGAAAACGGGCTTCCGTAAGGCATTGGAAATGGGCTTTTCTTACGCAATAACGCTTGATGCGGATGGACAGCATTTCCCTGAGGATATACCTTTGATGTTGAAGGCTAACATTGAGAATCCTGGTGCGCTTATTGTTGGTGAGCGTAAGGAACTTGCAAGTAAGGAGCGTTCTCGTGGTAGTAAGTTTGCCAATGCCTTTAGTAATTTTTGGTTCTTTGTACAGACATGGAAACGTCTTAAAGATACCCAGACAGGTTTTCGCCTATATCCTCTTCGTAAACTTCACGGACTTTCGCTTCTTACATCCCGATATGAGGCAGAACTTGAACTGCTTGTTTTTGCTGCGTGGCATGGTGTGAAACTGGTATCACAGCCGATAAATGTGTATTATCCACCACGTGAGCAACGTGTGTCGCATTTCAGACCCGGAATTGACTTTACACGCATTTTTATACTCAATACCATACTTTGCTTTCTTGCCTGCGTTTATGGACTTCCACTTTATATATGGCGAGCATTTATGGTTATCTTACGTACAACATACTCATTGCTTTTCTTTGTTGTATGTTCTATAGGATTGATGACTCCATTGGTTACGCTATATATAAAGATTGGTAAGATGACATTGGAGAAACGTGACAATCTGCATGGCATATTGCAATGGATTTCGAAGTTCATTATGGTATGGCATGGGATTCCAGGTGTGAAGTATAAGCCAAGAAGTAATTCTGATGAGTCTTTGGACGGACCTTCAGTATTGATCTGTAATCATCAGTCGCACCTTGACTTGATGACGCTTCTGCCTTTGAAGAAGAAGATAGTTGTGCTGACAAATGACTGGGTGTGGCGAAATCCATTCTATGGTTATGTCATAAGACAGGCAGAGTTCTATCCCGTATCTGCTGGTGTTGATACTTTGATCCCGAAGTTAAGGAGTCTTGTTGATAGGGGATATAGTGTAGCGGTTTATCCAGAAGGAACACGTTCTGAAGATTGTAGTATAGGCCGTTTTCATCAGGGAGCATTCTATATTGCGGAACAGTTGAATCTTGATATAGTACCGCTAATCCTTTATGGAGCAGGGAAAGTTCTTCCAAAGAAAGACAAGCATTTGCATAAGGGGATTATCAGTTTGGATGTTGATAGGCATTTCTCACCAGAAGAGGTTCTCTCGCTCGGAACCTTGAAACAGCGTGCTTCATGGTTCAGGAAATACTATAAGTCGCGATACGACGAGGTGAGTGATGAATATGAACAGTATGCGTAAGAAGGTCGCAATTATAGGCAGTGGACTTGGTGGTTTGTCGTGCGGATATATTCTGCAACGCAATGGCTTTGACGTAACCGTATTTGAAAAGAATGCAGTCTTGGGTGGTTGTCTACAATGTTTTCGTCGTAAAGGGGCTGTGTTCGAGACTGGTATGCACTTTATTGGCAGTGCTGCACCGGGACAGACGATGGATAAGATGATGCAGTATCTTGGACTTGCTTCGGATGTACATCTTAGTCAGTTGAATCCTTTGGCATACGATACTGTTTTTTTAGGAGGTCAGAGATTTGAGTTCCCTAACGGGAAGGAGCAGTTCATAGAGAAAATGTCATCGTATTTTCCTCGTGAGAAGGATGCAATTGTGCGTTACTATGACATTGTGAACAAGATAGCCTCTGCTTCCACTCTTCATTCTCTTACCAGCGAAAGCCGTGATGTTGCTATTGATACAGAATATCAGCAGCGTAGCATGAATGATGTCTTGGATGAGCTTTTCAAGGATTCATTGCTAAAGAATGTCCTTGTTGGTAATCTGCCTCTCTATTCGGCTGAGTTGAACAAGACTCCGTTCTCTCAACATGCGTTCATCATGGATTTCTACAACCAGAGTGCTTTTCGTGTAGAGGGGGGAAGTGATGCTATTGCAAAGTCACTCGTGAAGTCTATTGAGCGTCTTGGAGGACAGGTAATTACTTCTGCAAAGGTTCAGAGAATAGTATGTGATGCGACACATGCCATAGGTGTAGAGACTATTGATGAACAACTGCATACGGCTGATTATGTTATCTGTACTGTTCATCCTGCTCGTACAGTTGAGATGCTTGAAGATACTAGTCTTATTCGTCCGGCTTTCCGTTCACGTATCAAGTCATTGCCTCAGACTGCTGGTTGTTTTGCACTATATGTCAAGTTTAGGGATGAGGTGATGCCTTATATGAACACTAATTATTATGGGTATCGTGGTGATACACCTTGGAATTGTGAACACTATAATGCCTCTGACTGGCCAAAGGGCTTCCTCTATATGCATATGTGCCATAAGGATAAGGCAAAGTGGGCAAAAAGTGGTGTTATCCTTTCGTATATGAATATGGAAGATGTAGCGCCATGGGTAGGCACTCATGTAGGAAAGCGTGGTGAAGATTACGAAACTTTTAAAATACAGCATGCAGAGCGTCTTCTTGATGAGGTTGAGACCCATTTCCCTGGCCTTAGGTCAGCGATAGACAGCTATTACACATCTACTCCTCTTACATATATTGACTATACAGGTACAGAGGGAGGCTCGATGTATGGTGTGGCAAAAGACATTACTATGGGGGCAGCAGGCAGAGTTCCTTACAGGACAAAGATTCCGAACGTACTGCTTGCTGGTCAGAATGTCAACTCGCATGGAATGTTAGGGGTATTGGTCGGAACTATTGTGACTTGTTCTGAACTGGTTCCTTCCGACATTATTTATAGGCAGATTAGTAATCAATTTATTAATGAATAAAACAGCGGTAATTGTTGGCGGTGGCCTTGGCGGTTTGTTTACAGCTGCTATCCTTTCTAAGGAAGGTGTTAAGGTTACTGTTCTTGAGAAGAATCTCAACCTTGGCGGAGGATTGCAGAGCTTCAAGAGGTTTGGCGAGGTCTATGATGCTGGTATGCATATCCTTAGCGGTATGCACAAGGGGGGAAGTATTCGCAAGATATGTAATTATCTTGGCCTGACGGATAAGATGCATATACGTCCAGTGGATGATGATTGCATAGACGAACTTCATTTTGTAGAAGATGGCTCTACGTATCGCATTGGAAAGGGACGCCAGGGATTTGTTGATTCTTTGGTTAAGCACTTCCCAGATCAGCGTGAGGCATTGACAAAATATGTTGATGCAATGTATGCCTTGTTGGATGAAATGGATATGTTTCATCTTCGTCCGTTGAAGACAACGATCTTTATGCACTCAGAGGATTTCCTCATATCTGTTGGTGATTTCATAGCTAAATATATCAAGGATGAGAAACTTAGGGCGGTACTTGCTTACATGAATCCTCTCTATGGTGGAGAGAAGGATAAAACCCCAGCATATGTCCATTCCATTATCAATGTGCTGTATATCAATGGGGGTAACAGATTTGAAGGAGGATGTAATCTCTTTGTAAATGAACTTCGTAAGTTGATTGAAGATAACGGAGGAACTGTTATCGTTAATGATGGAGTGGTAAGTGTTTCCTCTGAGAATAAGTTGATTACAGGGGTTAAGACAAAGAGTGGAAAACAGTTCACGGCTGATTATTATATCTCTGCTATTCATCCCTGCACGTTCGTGAAATTGCTTGAGGATAAGAAAATTCTTTCAAAGCCTTATCGTGAGAGACTTGAGGCTATTCCTAATTCATACTCTGCATTTACTCTGTTTGTCAAGCTTAAGCCGGGCAAAGTGAAATATTTCAACTATACGCGTTATTGCATGACCCGATATGATGAAATATGGAATATCGGTGTTGCTGATGAGCAATGGCCAAGAGGGGTGATGTACATGACCACGCCAGAAATCAATCAGGGAGAGTATAGCACGAAGATGATAATCACCACTCCAATGTCATGGAATCTTGTAAAGAAATGGGAAAATACCACCGTAGGGCATCGTGGTGAGGATTATAAGGCATGGAAACAAGAATGTGCGAAGAAGTTGCTTGATAGGATTGATAAGATTCATCCCGGCTTTATTGACAGTATAGAGGCTATCAATACAGCTTCTCCACTTACCATACGTGATTATTTCGGAATAAAGGAAGGATCAATGTACGGATTTATGAGTGATTGCAACAATATAGTTCTATCACAGGTTCCTGTAGTTACGAAAGTAAAGAACCTATATCTTACTGGTCAGAACAATAACCTTCATGGGTTCTGTGGAGTGCCGCTTACTGCTATCAACACGTGTGAAGCTATATTTGGTATGAATTATATCATTAATAAAATTAACGCTGCAAACCCTTGATGTTTATAGGGACAGGAAAAGTTTATTATGGAGTATAATAAGTTTGGAGAGATACGTCCCTATACGGACGATGAGATTTCTGCAGCAATGGATCGAATTGCGGGTAGCACGTCGTTTCCTCTATTGGCGTCGTATGTGTTTCCTGATAGGAATATAGACGATGTTCGTAGTGAAGTCCGTTCATATAAGACCATTCATGATTTCCAAATGGGTATCATGTACTGGGCTAACCGCAAGATAATCAAGGATAGTACAGCCTCATTTACTTGTGGGGGAATGGAGAACGTAAGACCTTCTGCTCTAAACACTAGCTCCTCAATACAGAACGCCTATCTATATGTCTCCAACCATCGTGATATAATGTTGGATGCGGCTTTGTTCCAGAATGTCCTTGTAGATAATGGACATGATACTACGGAGATTACCTTTGGCGCAAATCTCATGCAGGGACAGATTGTCATCGATATAGGCAAGTCAAACAAGATGTTCAAGGTGGCTCGTCCAGGTGGTAGTGTTAGGGAATTCTATAAATCTTCCCTCCTCCTTTCTGAGTACATGCGTCATGTCATTACTGAAAAACATCAGTCTGTGTGGATTGCTCAGCGTAATGGACGTACTAAGGATGGAAAGGACCGCACAGATCAGGGCATTATAAAGATGCTATGCATGAGTCGTTCTGACGATAAGGTTAGGGCTATTGCTGATCTGAATATAGTGCCTGTCTCTGTTTCATACGAATGGGAGTCTTGTGATATCCTCAAGACTGTGGAACTGTATGAGCGTCAGTTCGGACCTTATATCAAGAAACCGGGTGAGGACTTGAACAGTATCCTGACTGGCATTACCCAGTATAAGGGTAATGTGCATTTCGAGGTCTGTAAGCCTCTTCGCTTTGAAGAACTCAACGAGTTCTCCGATCTCACTTCCGTAGAATTCCATAAGGCAGTAGCCAACTTGCTCGACCAGCGTATCTGTTCTTCATATCATCTGTATCCAAACAATTACATAGCCCATGACATTCTCTATGGCAACAAGAAATATTCAGATATGTATTCCTCAGAAGAAAAGGATGCTTTCATGCATAGAATGAATAAGCTACAGAAATACGAGGAAGAGTGCGATATGGATAAGCTGTACGAGATATTCCTTGGTATATATGCTAATCCTGTGGATTCAAAAAGTCAAATGTCAAAAGTCAAATGACGAGGTTCTTTAGTCTTTTGGCTTTTGCCTTTATATCAATTGCAGTTTTTGCAACTGAGTCGGGTAATATCATACATCTCTGGGAAGGAACGTCTGTAAACAATAAGAGCGTTACGCTTGAGATATTTTTGCCTGAGAATACCAATGTAGGAAAGACTCCAGCAATGATAGTATGTCCTGGCGGTAGCTATAGCTGGCACGATTATGAGGTGGAAGGAACTGATGTGGCAAGGTGGTTAAGCAGTAATGGAATTGCAGCATTCGTACTAAAATATAGGGTGCAGGGTGTGTTTAATTTCATTACCCATGCTAGATTAATAGTTCCGGGAAATCATCATCCGTACATGTTACAGGACGGACAACGTGCTATTCAGTATGTCCGTGAACATGCAGATGAATACAATATCGATATAAACAGGGTGGGGGCAATGGGCTTTTCTGCAGGAGGACATCTTGTTATGTCACTTGCGGAATTTTCATCAACAGACTTCCTGAAACCGTTGGGTATTATTTCAACGGTGTCATTGCGACCTGATTTCACCGCACCAATCTATCCCGTAGTGACAATGAGCGAGAAAGTGTGTCATACACGTTCTCGCCGCGCCCTTTTAGGCGAATATGGAAAGTTCCGTAAGTCCTTGCGCGATTCTCTCTCGCTAGAACGACATGTGCCTTCCGACTGTCCTCCTGTCTTCCTCGTTAATTGTAAGGATGACCCGATAGTGAAATATCAGAACTCGGAATTACTTGATTCTGCCCTCACAGAGAAAGGTGTCAAACATACATATATACAGTATCAGACTGGTGGTCATGGTTTTGGAGCCTCCGAAGTAAAAGGTACTGCTGAGTGCCGTCAATGGAAACAAAGGTTTCTGGAATGGCTAAATGAAATTAAAATGTAAAAATTAAAAGGTATGATTAGTAATATTGCGAAAAACGATAATTATACTTCTTGCTTTTTACTTTGAATTAGATGATAATCAAATTCTTTGACTTCTTCCACAAGCGTGTGTTGCTCAGACGTTCAGTTTTGCTGGCTCTGACAATAGCCCTTGTTGTGTCTGTCTTCCAATTGTCATATAAGGAGGACATATCTGATTTCATGCCTCTTACTGATGAGGAGAAACTTGATATGGAGATATACCAGGACATATCGGGTGTCAATAAGCTTGTTGTCCTGTTTTCATGCGACAAGGAAAATCCTGATAGTACCATAGCGGCCATAGACCTTTTCCAAGAGAGCGTGAAGAAATTGGACTCTCTGAATTGGACGAGTGATATGGTTACTCGCTTTGATATGGAGAAGGTTGGGGAGGTAACAGAATTCGTATATCAGAATATTCCATATTTCCTGACTGAACGCGACTATTCACGCATGGATTCTTTATTGCGTGCTGATAATTATCTTGCCGAACAGCTTGATCGTGATCGTGAGATGCTGATGTTCCCTTCTGGAGGTCTGCTTTCTGAGAATATCTCGCGTGATCCACTCAATCTGTTCACGCCTGTACTGAGCAAGTTACAGGGCTTGCAGCAGGAGAATAAGTTTGAGATGTACGACGGCTATATATTCACGCCTGACATGAGTCGTGCAATAGTCATGCTCTCATCTCCTTTTGGCAATTCTGAGACTGATAAGAACTCACAACTCCTGCAACTCCTCAATTCGGGTATAGAGCAGACGAACGCTCGTTTTCCTAATATCGAGGCTCACGTATTGGGAGGACCACAGATAGCCGTAGGCAATGCCCAGCAGATAAAGCATGATTCTATCCTTGCCGTTAGTCTTGCCGTCGTTCTTATCCTTGCCTTGCTTTTTTTCTCGTTCCGCTCATTGCGAAATATTTTGCTTATAGCATTCTCAATAGGGTGGGGATGGCTGTTCGCCCTTGGCGCACTTGCTTTATTCCACGATAATATTTCTATTATCGTTGTCGGTATTTCGAGCGTTATCCTTGGTATTGCACTCAATTATCCGCTACATCTTATTGCCCATATAGGGCATGAAACGGACATCCGACAGGCATTAAAGGAAATCTCTGCGCCATTGCTAGTTGGAAACATAACAACGGTAGGTGCTTTCCTTGCCCTCGTTCCGCTTAATTCCGTGGCTCTCCGTGACCTCGGTCTTTTTGCGTCTTTGCTCCTGATAGGTACTATATTCTATGTGTTAGTGTTCTTACCACATCAAGTCTCAGTACCAAAAAAGGTTGAGGAAGTAAAGGAGAAAGATGATGGATTGGTAGCACGAGGTAATAGATTACTTGATCGCATATCGCATATAAGGCTTGAAAACAAGTCTTGGCTCGTTGGTATTGTTATCGTTCTTACTCTTGTCTTTGGATGGTTCAGTTTCCAAGTGGAGTTTGATAGTAATCTTGCCAATATCAATTACATGACCGATGAACAACGTGCAGATATGGATTATTTCCAGAAACTAACGGCTGATGATACCGTTTCTACCAAGCACACACTCTATGTCGTGTCTTCCGCTCCAACTATTGATGCTGCCCTTGATTCTTGCAATAGCAAGAAGATAAATGGTGTGTCTCAGTTCCTTGCCTCTGAGTCTATGCAGAAGGAACGTATAAGCCGTTGGAAGGAATTTGTATCTAAGCATCATGATTTGCTTAACGTACAATTCGCAAAGGCTGCAAAGGATAAGGGCTTCTCTGTTGATGCGTTCTCTGATTTCCAACAAATAATCAATGGCAGTTATGAACCTCGTGAGTTCAGCTATTTTGCCCCTCTGACATCAACTGTGTTTAATGGAAATATCGTAAAGCAAAACCAATATTTCATTGTCGATAAACTGAGTGTTGAGCCTTCAGAGATAGAGAAAGTGAAGAGCAGCATTCCTGGCAGTTTCGATATTGAGAGTCTTAACAGTTCGTTGGCAAATAGCCTGTCTGACAACTTTAACTATATCGGATGGGCATGTTCGCTTATCGTGTTCTTCTTCCTGTGGTTCTCGTTCCGTAAGATAGAATTGGCTATAATATCCTTTGTGCCTATGGCTATCAGTTGGGTGTGGATTCTCGGTCTTATGGCTATACTCGGCATAAAGTTCAATATCGTTAATGTTATCCTTGCCACGTTTATCTTCGGACAGGGTGACGACTATACCATATTTATGACCGAGGGTTGTATCTACGAGCATAAGACGGGTAAGCCAATCCTTGCATCTTATAAGCGTAGCATACTGCTATCTGCCATTATCATGTTCATAGGCATCGGCACTCTTATTGTTGCCAAGCATCCTGCCCTACACTCGCTTGCAGAGATAACAATCGTAGGAATGTCGAGCGTGGTCTTCATGTCATGGCTCGTACCACCATTGCTGTTCAGATTGATATATAAGGAGAAGGGAGAATAGATTCCCCCATAAAATATGAAAGAAAGAATTCGTACAATACTTGAAGACAATCTGCCATTGGCAGACCTTGATTCTGATTTTCTGTTTGCAGAACTCAGCTCTTTGGATATAACCACTATCATGATGCTGCTTTCTGATGAGTATCATATCACTCTCGACTCTCGTGATGTCTCTCCAAAGAACTTCATGACAGTTGATAGCATCGTTGCTATGGTACAGAGAAAACTTGAAGAGAAGAAGTAAAGTTTTTAAAACGCAAAGACGCTGAGACGCAAAGTTATTTATGATTTGAGATTATTCCTTATTATTTCTTAGCGTCTTTGCGCCTTTGCGTTTGAAATTTAGATATACCGTAAATGAGCACTATACTTGACTATGTTCATCGTTGGGCATCAGAATGCCCAGAGAAACCTGCCATAATATCCCGTGATGGAGTTATTGCTTATCGGGAGCTTTATGAGAGGATGAGAATTTCGGGTGATAGGTGTTGGGTGATGGGTGATAGTAAACAGAATGATGCAAACCGCCAACACCCATCACCTAACACCCAATTGCCAATCCCCCTCCTCGGTGAATCCTGGGATTCTGATTTCTGCCTATATACCACAGGAACTACGGGCAAGTCGAAGGGCGTTATGATCTCCCAGAAGGCTGTTATTGCTAATTCCGAGAACCTTATTGCCGGACAGTTTTTTTCCCATGACCTTGTGTTTGTCATAGCTGGTAATATGGAGCATTTAGGATGCTGGTCGAAGATATTCCCAGTTCTGATGCTTGGCGCAACCATTTATATAATAGAGGATGGAATGAAGGATATTGACGGATTCTTCAAGGCTTTCGACCTTCCTCTTGAAAAGTATTCTTTGCCTGCCAATACCAAGTTCGCCACATTCCTTGTGCCTTCAAACATCCGCATCCTCCTTCAGTTTGCGAGTGACAGGTTAGAGGCTCTGGCCGACCGTATGGATTTCCTTGAGACAGGCGCGGCTCCAATGCCTCATTCTGATATGCTTACTCTTTGTAAGATACTGCCAAATACCCGACTCTATAACACATACGCATCAACGGAGACTGGTATAATCTCAACGTATAACTATAACGATGGAGAATGCATAGCAGGATGTCTTGGTCATGCGCTTCCTCATTCCCAGTTCCTTATTACTCCCGAAGGCCGTATAGCTTGTAAGGGCGATACCCTTATGTCTGGATATAAGGATGAGCCGGAACTTACTCTTACTGTCCTTCACGATGATACGCTTTTCACAGCCGATAATGGATATATTGACGAGAAAGGCCGTCTTCACATTCTTGGTCGTGATGACGATACAATCAACACGGGCGGTTTCAAGGTTGCTCCTTCCGAGGTTGAGGAGGTTGCCCTTTCCATGCCCGATATTGAGGATTGTATCTGCATCTCCCAACCGCATCCCGTACTTGGCAATGCTCTTGCCTTGCTTGTCGTTCTCAGGAATGGTGCAAAACTTGATAAGCGTGCTATTGCCTTGCATCTCAGCGAGAAACTTGAACGGCATCAGATACCTCTTTCCTATAAAGAGGTTGATAAGATTCAACGCACTTTTAATGGCAAGCTCAATAGAAAGTATTATAAAAGTTGAACTGTGAAGCTATGAGTTTGCGAATAAAGTAACGTGAGTTCGACGAATTTATTCAGTTGTATATTGTTGACTATCATGTGGTTGAAAGAGCTCTGAAGGAGCGATACCTAATAGGGCAGTCCG
>CADCHG010000032.1 GCA_902801155.1 uncultured Prevotellaceae bacterium
CAAGGGAACGCGAATATTCTTCCGTCTGCCTATGGCGGTACGTGCCACATTGGTTGTGCTCCTTGCCATGATTTCTTCATTTGGCTTTGCTGATAATAAGGCAAATACGGCGGAGAATACATGGCCCGACTCTGTTTATAATGCTAATGTGGAAGGCCGTTATGCAGAAGCTATCAGCTATGCTGATTCCTGTTTCAGATTCATCAATTCAGAATATCGCTCACTTGCCAATGTCAATAAGGATGACACGCTGACAATAGCATATAACGGTGCAGAATTGCGTTGGTGGAGTAAGAAAGTGCCAGCCGACTATGAGGTCATAATCTATGTACGTAATGAGGTTGCGGTTTCTGCCCTTGCACTTAATGACTGGGAACTCTATGCTGCTAATAACAAGGCTTATACAAAATTATATAAGGAATGTTCACAAGACTCAACCCTGAGCACCTATTGTGCAACGATGGAGCGTACGGAGAATACAAACAACATTGCTGTCGGTGTGCTTATCCTGCTTTTCCTTGTCCTTGTTGCTGTATTCTGGTGGTTCTATGTACGCGATGTGCTCCACAATCGCAAAAGCATTGTGCGCGTATGCCGTGAGAAGGAAGAGGAGATAGTGAGGATGAAGCGTGAGCGTGACCGCCTGTATGTCTCAAACAACGTCATAGACAACACTTTGAGTGCTTTGAAGCACGAGACTATGTATTTCCCGTCACGCATAGCTCAGGATAATAGTAAGGTCATGGCAAGCGAGGAATTTGACAAGCAGGGTGTCAAGGAACTCTCTGAGACCGTAGGCTATTACCGTAATCTCTATTCCATGCTTTGCAGTCAATGTACACGTAATGCATCTGAGATAACATATCCGATGTTGCCGTTTAAGGTTACAGAACTTAAGCTTGACTTTGCCGATGATGTCAAGAGCGTTGATATTATTGCCAACAGGCAACTAATGGACTATCTCGTACTTCTGCTAAAGCGTAAGAATAATCGTGAGACTCCATCTGCGGAGATACTTTTGTCGGCTGGTGCTACCAATAAGGGAAGGAAGTATATCACACTTGCCATAGATTGTTCTAATGTGAGGATGAGCAAGGCGGATGCTGAGGCGTTGTTCTCGCTTGCCACAACCGATGTTGACTATCTTGTCATCCGACAGATTCTTCGTGAGAATGGTACTGCTACAAATGCTTTTGCTATCGGTATTAGGGCTGAGGTAACGGACAAGGGATATGTTCGCTTCCTCCTCACCTTGCTGGCGAAGTAGCATCGACTGATGTTATATTATAATTGTGACGAGAAATTAGATATTGTAAAAAGTTTTTTTTAGTTGAGAGATAGGGAAATCCCTTTGTCGTTATGGGGGATTCCCTTGCTGAAAGAGGGATTTTCTGTTGTTGTTTCTTCTGTTTTTCTATAATTTTGTACTCGAATTCTATAATTAACGTAAACAATAAAACTATTAACAAAGCTAATGAAAAAAATTATTGCAGCCGTTGGGGTGGCTATGTGTTCACTTACGGCAAATGCCCAGTTCTGGGTAGGGGGAAATGTGGGTTTTTCCCGATTTGAGAATAGTTCCGAATTAGAAACTGAATCTGAGAGTGCGGAATCTAAACCTGTAAGACTGTATTTTGGTCCTAAGATTGGGTACAGTTTCAATGATAAGTGGGCGGTAGCACTATCGTTAAGCTATAGTCATGGTACTAATGAGAATAAAGCTTCGTCGTCTGACTATATCTCAAAAAGCAATCAACATTATTTCGATATCACGCCATTTGTTCGCTATTCGTTTGCTAAATCGGGAATAGTGTCATTCCATGTAGATGGTGGAATGACGTTTGGATATAGCAAGTCAAAATGGGAGAGCAAGTACACTTCTAATATAGATTATGAGAGACGAAACCCGTATTCTGATAGAGAAACGAATATGTTCAACGTAGGTTTGCGTCCTGGTATGCAGATTGATTTGTCTGACCATGTCGCTCTTGAGCTGAATCTTGGCTTCTTTGGTTATAGTTGGCATAGGACGGAGGCTTTAGACGAATATTATGATATCGAGAGAAATCATAGAAGTACAATGACTGGTAGTGATTTCGGTCTCACAGGAAATGGTGGTGACGTGAACTTGGGCGTTATCTGGAAATTTTGATTTTTAGGAAGAAACTAAACGTAAAGATATAAAATATTAAGCCAATGAAAAAAATCGTAGTAGCCGTTGTTGTGGCTATGTGTTCACTCACGGCAAATGCTCAATACTGGATAGGGGGAAATGTTGGTTTTTCCCAGTTAGAGGATAGTGGAAATGAAAGCTTCTCTGCTTCGAACGATAGGCCTTTGAGGTTGTACTTTGGCCCTAATGTGGGATATAATTTTAATGACAAGTGGGCATTAGCGATATCGTTAAGTTATAGTCGTTCAGAAACAGATAATAATACAAGTTACAATGATGCTTATTTTGGGGATCATAGTACAATAAATTCATTCTCTGTAACGCCGTATGTTCGATATTCATTTGCAAAGTCTGGCATGGTATCTTTCTTCGTAGATGGTGGAATGTCGTTTGGCTGGGGGAAAGATGATAAGAATAGTGTCACAGAATATACCGATGGAAGTAAAACTGATCAATCTCAGGTGGAAAATACGAACTCGTTTAGTATTGGTTTACGTCCTGGTATGTTGATAAATCTGTCTGACCATATCGCACTTGAGATGAGTCTTGGCTTCCTTGGCTATACTCATGAAAAAAGAAAATTTGACAGAACGGATTATATTAGTGCTCATGACCCTTCATATTCAAATTCTTCTGTGACGCAAACTGATAATGGCTTTGGATTCTGTGAAAACGGTGGTAACGTGAACTTCGGCATAATCTGGAAGTTCTGATTTGTATTAGTTTTATAAACGCAAAGATGTAGAGTGTTTTTCTCTGTGTCTTTGCGTTTTCGCATTTGAAAAATAGCATTTAGTCGTTTTTCTGCTATAAAAAACAAAAAAATACGTTATTTATTTTGTTTTTTACTCAATTTGTTCTATCTTTGAAACCGAAAATAACGAAAATCTAAATTGTAGTTATGAAGAAGTTTGAATTAATGGTATTGCCGTATGCTCCAGAATCCTTAGAGCCGGTGATAAGTAAGAAAACACTGGAGTTTCATCACGGAAAGCATCTTGCTGGATATGTGAACAATCTCAACGTACTGTTGAAGGAAAGTCCGTTGGCTGGTCTTTCACTCGAGGAGATCGTGTGTAAGGCTGATGGTGGAATACTGAATAATGCAGGTCAGATACTGAATCACAATCTGTATTTCGGACAGTTTTTCGCACCCAAGGCTGACAATATGCCTGTAGGTGAATTGGCAGCGGCTATCGTTCGTGACTTTGGCTCATTCGAGGCTTTCAAGGATGAGTTCCAAAAGAAAGGCGCTACGCTGTTTGGCTCTGGATGGGTATGGTTGTCTGCTGATAAGGATGGTAAGTTAATCATCACGCAGGAAACCAATGCTGCCAATCCAATTCAAAAGGGCTTGAAGCCATTGCTTACATTTGACGTATGGGAACACGCCTATTATCTGGACTATCAGAATCGTCGTCCCGACCATCTTGCAGCCCTCTGGCAGATTATAGATTGGGAGGTAATTGAAAATCGTTATTCCAAGTAAAAGATTATCCTAATATAGATTAAACGTAAAGACGCAAAGATGCAGAGTCTTCATTTTTCTCTGTGTCTTTGCGTCTTCGTGTTTTGAAAATATTGTCGTCTTTATACTTTCTTTAGGAAGCAAAGCCTATGTGTGCCTTTTTTCTTCTTCTTGTGAATGAATTTCACGACATACACGCCCTTTGGAAGCCTTGAGATATTGATTGTGCGGACAATTGGGTATGAGTACAGCACCTCGCCCTGAAGATTCTCAATAACGATAATACCTTCTTGTCTGAATATCTCGAAAGTGTTGCAGAGATCTCGAAGCTCAATGGTATTGCTACGTTCAAGCAAAGGACAGTTTGCTATCTGTTTAACTTGCTTTTGAGGTGTTGAAACCTGACGTGGGGCTTGTCTATGTTCTGGAACATTGAAAGATGTCTGTATGCCGTTTATCTGGCATGGCATGGATTCGTTGCCGTAGCGGTCAACTGCGGTTACTGCATAGTACATACCCTTTGGCACGAGTGCGGAAAGACTGCGAACGCCTACCATGGTGATGTTGCGTGCATCACGCGTGTTTACCGGGAAATGCGTGGAAGAATACACGTTGTACGTCAGGTAAGGACCGTCGGAGTTATCACGTCCTGGTTCCCATGAAAGGACTGCTGTTGGACGGTAGTCCTTTGCCTCGTTTACGCTGATAGAGCGTGGCGGTTCCGGATTCCTGAAACCGTACCATGTCTGTGCCGGGATAAGGGAAGGGTAGGGGCATAGGGTGTTTGCCGCAAAGTCGTATATGCCCTTGGTGTTGTCTGTAAGGAACTTTGAACGGAAGTATGCGTGTCCGAGTCCGTATTGGCGAAGTACGTGCAGCTCGCGTGATATGTCGCTCAATGGCCAGTTCTTTTCCTTTGGTGACATGAAGTATATTCCGAGACCCGGAGCCACGATGCGTCCGTTGCTTCGTTCCTTCCAGTCGATTGCGAATGGGTAGAAGTCATTGTTACGGAAATACATCATTGGGAATACGGCATCCATGAGTCCTGTCTGCATCCATTGTGCTGCATCCTGACATACAATGTCGCGGGCGTTCCATCCACGAGCCCATTGCCTTGGAAGGTCTGCGTATTTGCCAAGTGGTGAACAACTTAGCATAACCCACTTCTTCTCTCTCTTTACCGCTGAATGGATAGCTCTGACAATGTTGGTTATATACTGTCGTCCATGATCTTTGTTCGCAATTCGTCCCCAAGTCTCAGGGTAGCGGATGTAGTCGAGATGAACGCCGTCGAGGTCATAGCGACGTGTCAGGTCTCCACAGAAACGGGCAAGATAGTCGGCTGTTCCCGGCAGTTCAGGATTCATGAATCCCTCATCTCCAATTTTTTTGAGAAGGTGTGGAATTGTCTGGCGGAGGTGCTTGCAACCGGCTCCGTTCCATTTGCCCACAGGGATAGTCACTACCCATGCGTGGAGCTGCATACCGCGTTTGTGACATTCGTTGATGGCAAATTCCAAAGCGTCATAGCCAGGGGAAGTGCCAGGTCTGCCAGACAGGCATCCGTCCCATATCTCCATGTTTGAAGGGAAGATGGTAGTTGCACGTACACGTGTCTGAATGAAGACAAGGTTGATGCCTGCCTTTTGAAGACGGTCGAGAGTGGTACGGAGTTCGTTCTGCTGTCGGGTGATGGCAGCACCTGACTGAGCGTATGAATGAGGCCAGTCAAGACCTCCTATCGTAGTAAGCCATACAGCACGTACCTCATGCAGAGGAACGTCAACAGGCGATTGAATCGTTACGGGCGACACATTGTAATATCGTGTCTGAGCCTTGGCATTGCCGAGAGAGAGGGCCAAAAATGCCAAAAAAACTGTTAATTTCTTCATTTCGGCTGCAAAGTTAGCATTATTTGTTTGTTTTTCCAAATGTTTTTGTTAACTTTGCACGTAATTAGCAAATATTTCAGAAATTAGCATAATTATACAATAACATTTAGGGTAAAATGATAACTTTTTGTATTAGCCTTGTACTATTGATACTCGGCTATTTGTTTTACGGCAAATTTGTTGAGAAGGTCTTCGGACCTGATGATCGTATTACTCCTGCGTTGCGTATAAACGATGGAGTGGATTACATTCTTCTTCCTTCATGGAAGATTTTCATGATTCAGTTTCTGAACATTGCGGGCACCGGTCCTATCTTCGGTGCTATCATGGGTGCCAAGTTCGGTCCTGCCGCCTATCTGTGGATTGTCTTCGGCTGCATCTTTGCAGGTGCTACCCATGACTATCTAAGCGGTATGCTCAGCATCCGTAACAACGGTGCCGGACTTCCGGAACTCGTAGGAAAATACCTCGGCAATGGCGTTAAGAACGTGATGCTTGTCTTTACAGTTCTGCTTCTCGGACTTGTAGGTGCTGTATTCGTAAAGAGTCCTGCCGACATCCTCACAAGCATGTTTGACAACGGTATGCTTTGGATAGTGCTTATCTTCGCATACTATATCATAGCCACTATGATGCCTGTGGATAAGATTATCGGTAAGATATATCCAATCTTCGCATTCTCGCTTCTCTTCATGGCAGCAGCCTTGATGGTGGTGCTTTTCGTGAGATGGTATGATATCCCGGAGCTTTGGGAAACAGGTGTTGTCAGCCTTGGTAAGCTTACTCATCCTGATAGCTTCAAGGATGATCTGTTCCCTGCACTCTTCATCACTATTGCCTGTGGTGCCATAAGCGGTTTCCATGCTACACAGAGCCCTCTGATGGCTCGTTGTATGAAGAATGAGCATCTTGGCCGTCCTATCTTCTACGGCTCTATGATAACAGAGGGCATTGTAGCTCTAATCTGGGCAACAGTAGCTTCATATTTCTTCTATGGAAGTCCTGCTCCTGGTTATGAGCTTATGGCGGCTGCCAAGGACGGTTATGCAACTGGTGCTCCTGTTGTGGTGAACCTTGTTTGTAACGATTGGCTCGGTGTTGCTGGCGGTATTCTCGCTATGCTCGGTGTTGTAGCTGCACCTATTACGAGTGGTGATACAGCTCTGCGTAGTGCCCGTCTTATCATAGCCGACTGGCTTCACATGGAGCAGAAGACCATTGCAAAGCGTCTGAGCATCAGTATTCCTCTCTTCCTTGCCACAATGGGTTTGCTCATTTGGCAGATGGAGAACGCAAGTGGGTTCAATGTGCTGTGGGGCTATTTCGGATGGGCTAATCAGGCTCTCTCCGTATTCACTCTTTGGACATTGACCGTATATCTTGCAAAGAACCGTCCTGCATATTTCTGGGTTACTCTCATTCCTGCATTGTTCATGACAGCTGTCTGCACATCATTCATCGTGATAAGCAAGACCGCATTGGGACTTGCACCTGAGATTGGGTATTGTGCAGCAGCGGTTATGTGTGCCGTCCTTCTTGGCATTTTCCTCAAGTGGAAGGTGAATCTGAAGCCAGAGGATAAAAAAGAAGAATAAATGTGTGTGTATACTTAACATAAACCTAAATTAAGAAAGGAATTAATAATGAAAAAGATTCTATTCATGCTCGCCATGCTAACCATGACAATGGTGGCAAAGGCACAGTTCGAGGCTGGTAAAATGTACGTGAACGCATCGCTTTCAGGTCTGAGCCTCAGTCATAACGGTAAAGAGGAGTGTAAGTTTGACGTTGGTGCTATGGGTGGCTACTTCGTTGAGGACTGCTGGATGGTTAACGTACAGGCTGGTATGCATCATCCTGGCAAGGGTGGTCATGCTACAATCATGGGAGGTGTTGGTGGTCGCTTCTATGTTATAGAGAATGGTCTTTTCTTCGGTGCTAATGCCAAGTTGGTCCTTTCTAAAGGGCATAATGACATCATGCCTGGTATTGAGGCTGGCTATTGCTTTTTCCTCAATGATAAGCTGACCGTTGAGCCTTCAGTATATTATGACCAGAGTGTCAGAAGGCATAAAGACTATTCTACAGTTGGTCTGAAGATTTCTCTTGGCGTATATTTCTAAGGGAGAAAGTGTAAAAAGAGTAAAGTAGAAAGAGTAAAGAGTAAATAGCTAAATAGTAAATAAATTAGATGTTAAGTGTAGAAGAATTGACCGACAGACTCATTGACTTGAGTTTTGCAGAGGATATCGGTGATGGTGATCATACCACCCTGTGTTGTATTCCGGCTGATGCCATGGGTGAGAGTAAGCTCCTCATCAAGCAGCCTGGTATCATTGCAGGTGTAGAGGTGGCAAAGGTGGTGTTCCATCGTTTTGACCCTACTCTTGAGGTAGAGGTGTATATCAATGACGGTGCAGAGGTTAAGCCTGGCGACATCGTGATGAGCGTGAAGGGTAAGACACAGAGCTTGCTCCAGACAGAGCGTCTTATGCTGAATATCATGCAGCGTATGAGCGGTATTGCCACAATGACGCACAAGTATCAGCAGGCTCTTATCGATGCCGGTACCAAGACACGTGTTCTCGACACCCGTAAGACAACTCCTGGTATGCGTATGCTTGAGAAGGAGGCTGTGAAGATTGGCGGTGGCATGAACCATCGTATCGGCCTCTTTGACATGATTCTGCTTAAGGATAACCATATCGACTTCTGTGGTGGTGTACACAATGCTATCTCACGTGCGAAGCAGTATTGCAAGGATCACGGCAAGGACTTGAAGATTGAGTGTGAGGTGCGCAACTGGAAGGAGCTTGATGAAGCTCTTGCCGAGGGCTGTGACCGTATCATGTTCGATAACTTCACTCCGGAGGATACCAAGAAGGCTGTAGAAATCGTAGGTGGCCGTTGTGAGACAGAGTCATCTGGCGGTATTACATTCGACACAATGATTCCATACGCCAAGGCTGGTGTTGACTTCATCTCATTCGGTGCTCTTACGCATAGCGTGAAGGGACTTGACATGAGCTTTAAGGCTGCCGGTTCAGACAAACTCATAATAAAGTAAGAAAGTAAATCCCACTTGCGTGGGGACTTTTTTAGAAAGTAAATTATCAGTAAATTATATTCAGTAAATTATTGGGCTGCATATGCAGCTGGGAAATTCCAATTGATAATTTATAGAATAAAATTTACTGATAATAATTTACTGGTTTAATTTATTCCTAATTTACTTTCCAAAACACCACTCCGCGCAAGTGGAGTTTCCCCCTAATTTTGTTTTCAAACTTTCATGAAAAAAACATATATTTTATTATCATTATTAGCTGTAAGTTTTGTGCAGGCAATGGCTTGTACTAATTTCATCGTCGGTAAGAAGGCAAGTGCCGACGGTAGTGTGATGTGTACGTATAATGCCGATTCATACGGTGCATTCTTCTCCCTGTACCATTCCCCTGCAGGAAAGCATCCTAAGGGCGAGATGCTGAAAATCTACGACTGGGATACCAACAAGTATCATGGCGAGATTCCACAGGCAGAGGAGACGTATAACGTGATAGGTAATATCAACGAGTATCAGGTCACTATCGGCGAGACCACATACGGAGGTCGTGAGGAGATGGTTGATACAACCGGTATCCTGGATTACGGCTCTCTTATCTATATCGCCCTTCAGCGTTCAAAATCTGCCCGTGAGGCTATCAAGGTGATGACCAGTCTTGCTGAGACCTACGGCTATAACTCTGAGGGCGAGACCTTCACTATCTGTGACCCTAACGAGGCTTGGATCATGGAGATGCAGGGCGCAGGTCCTCATGGCGTGGTATGGGTGGCCCAGCGTATTCCTGATGATGCTATCTGTGCTCATGCCAATCAGAGCCGTATCACCACGTTCAATCAGAAGGACAAGGAGAATGTGATGTTCTCAAAGAACTGCATCAAGTACGCACGCTCAAAAGGCTGGTTTACAGGCAAGGATGCCGATTTCTCTTGGAATGCTGCATACGCCGCTCCTGACTTTTCTGGACGCCGTTACTGTGAGGCTCGTGTATGGGCTTTCTTCCGTTTCTTTGTTGACGGCATGGATAAGTATCTGCCTTGGGCTGAAGGTCGTGACAAGGATGCTGAGCCACTTCCTCTTTGGGTTGTTCCTAACAAGAAACTCTCCGTGCAGGACTTGCAGATGGCGATGCGCGACCACTATGAGGGTACTCCGCTTGAGGTGAGAGGCACTATCGGAGGTGGTATCTGGGAGATGCCTTATCAGCCAACGCCATTGTCTTTCGAGGTTGACGGAAAGAAATACTTCACGGAGCGTCCTGTAAGTACCCAGCAGACAGGCTTTACGTATGTATCGCAGATGCGCTCATGGTTGCCTCGCGAGATTGGCGGATGCCTGTGGTGGGGCAATGACGACGGCAATATGGTGGCATATACTCCAATCTATTGCGGCAATACCGTTTTGCCTGAGTGCTACAACACCCCCGGGGCTGATGATGTAACGTTCTCTGACAAGAATGCCTATTGGGTTTGCAACTGGGTGAGCAATATGGTTTATCCTCGTTATTCTATGCTCTTCCCAGAGCTGAAAGGCTATCGTGACAGTCTTGAAAGCAGTTATTTCGCCAAGCAGGGAGAGATAGAGTCAAAGGCGAAGGATATGTATGCTCAGTCGGCTGCCGATGCTGTGAAGTTCCTCAACGACTATTCCAATGCTCAGGCGCAGCAGATGCTTTCTACTTGGAAGGATCTTGCAGTTCGTCTCATTGTCCGTTACAACGACATGGCGGTGAGGAAGATGAAGGACGGAAAGTATCTCAAGACCAAGTACGGACTTATCGAGCCTGTTGAGCGTCCCGGCTATCCTGCTGACTATGCGCGCAAGATGATTCAACTGTCAAAGAAGGATATGCAGGAACCGGTGGAGGAAAAGAAACCGTAACTGCCATATAGTGCCTTTATAGCTATGAAAGAGCTTGTCCTAATCGCCATTGGGGTAGGCTCTTTTCTTTTTCCCTGAAACCTCGTCGCTACGAGGGTGGGATGGAGTAGGGACTTTATATCTCCGATATAGGGAACGGACTTGAAACGGATTTGGAACGGAGGTGGAACGGACTTGTAGCGAACCCAGTCTTGCGCAAGTTAGTGTAACTACTCCCCCTTGAGGGGGTGAGGGGGGAGGAACTTGTCACATACTCCGATGTTATCAACATCGGACTACCCATTGGGGAGGGACTGGGTGGGCTTTATTCCTGCTGCAAAGTTACTCACATTCCCCAAGAGTCTTGAGGGCATTTTCGGATTTCTTTTGTTAAAAAGTGTCAAAACTGAATAACTTGCATATTTTCAATGTGTTGCATTAAAAATTAAGAAAAAGTACACATAGTACACATATTCCACATATATTTTACAGACACCCAATATCCCTTTCCCCCCTCACTTTTACTTCAATAATAATAAATATTATAAAAATAATATTTATTATTATTGGGAAGAAGAACGTGTTTTAGAGGGTGTGTATGTAGAAAATGTGGAATATGTGTACTATGTGTACCTAGTCTTTTTTCGGAGAAATGTTTGGAGGTTTCTGGAATTATCACTACTTTGCGTTTGAAATTGTATATAAACCCAAAATCCCCAAAATAACAAAACCTGAACTATGACTTTCAGAGAAATACTCAAGAAATTCCGTTGCGAATCTCAGATATATTCTGACGGTGTGGGTTGAAACCACAGCGTGAAGAAAGATGATGGGAAACGGAGGCAAGTCTTACTCTTAAACGCATAAATAATGTGAGTTCACGAATTCAAGACTACGAGGGCTGAACGTCGAAGAGGTCGTCGAACTCACGTTATGATATATTTTGAAATACTCTTTATGATAGATTTATATCCTCGTTGTATGAATGTTTTAGATACGTCTGTCGAGCCTGTATTTTTGCCTTTCGAAAAATGGTTTCGGGTGATATGTGGCAAAAAAGCAGAGAAACTGTCACGTGATAGTCCATTTTCTGGTAGAGTAGGCTTATTGTAAACTTGTCTTGATATAAATCAATACAGATGAGAGTGCACTTAAATTTCTTTGTTTTTCGTTCTTTGTTCTAAAAAATAAATTGTACCTTTGCATCGCATTTGAAAAAAGTGCCCGTTCAATTAAGTCTGGTGCGTTGGATGAACGGTTTAGTCTCTGGTCTGCAAAACCAGCTAAGGCGGTTCGACTCCGCCACGCACCTCACAAGTAAAAGCGTTGAATCTCTTGGTTCAACGCTTTTTTCTTGCTCGTAAGTGAAAACTTTTATGATATTTCGCAAAAAAAATGTAATGCTTTGCAAATTTGAAAATAATTTATTACCTTTGCGTCATATTTCAGAAAATAAACGAACCTAATCTATTAAAATGCGAATATTATTATCATCGGTTTTGCTGCTCATGGTAAGTAGCGGAATGAAGGCACAGACGGAACAATCAGACTCCATTCTTCGGACTCTAACGGAGGAACTGAACTATTCTATGGTACAGTTGAAACAGAAGCCTGTACCAGCTTATTTCATGAGTCTTCGCATGCAGGATAGTCAGACTCTTGCAATCACCAGTGCCTTTGGTTCATCAGTTGTAAATGACAATCATAGTCGTTTCATAGTGCCAAACATCCGCATAGGCAGTAAGGAACTCGATAACTATAAGTTTGAGAATCAGGGTATTGATAATTCTAATAACAGAGGTGCTAGTGGCGATGCCGTGTGTCTCTCTGGAGGACCTTTGCGTCAGTATCGTGATGAGATATGGAACTCGGCAATGAACAGGTACAAAACGGCGGTAAGGCGCTATGAGGAGGCGACGGCTAAGTCGAGGACGGACGCAGAGTTTGAGGATAAGGCTCCGTGCTTCTCTGATGCTCCTGTTGAGTCATACTATGAGGTAGCCCTCTCTCCTTGGGTCGTTGATACCTTGGCATGGAAGAATAAACTCAATAAGGTTAGTAGCGTGTTCAAGGAGTGTCGTATGCTTGAAGATGGTTCTGTGAACGTGGAGTTTAGTACACTCAGGACATACATCGTGAACTCTGACGGTACTTCTGTGGTGCAGAATCGTCGTTGTGTCCGTATCATGCTGTCTGCCATGATTCTTGCAACCGATGGCATGCAATGCCCTCTGTATGAGGATTTCTTCGGCTTCAGCGAGGCTGAGCTTCCTTCGGAGGAGGTGCTTGTTGCCAAGGCGCATGATCTCGTTGAGCGTCTGCTTGCTCTTCGTGAGGCACCTCTTGCCGATCCTTATGCCGGTCCTGCCATTCTTTCTGGTTCTGCAAGTGGCGTATTCTTCCATGAAATCTTTGGGCATCGTCTTGAAACCCATCGCATGAAGAAGGGTGGTGAGACATTTAAGCGCATGGTTGGCGAGAAGGTTCTGCCTGCATCCTTCAGCGTGTATTGTGACCCTACGCAGAATTACTATGGCAAGCAGGCTCTTAATGGATCGTATAAATATGACGATGAGGGTGTTAAGGCTCGTAAGGTGCAGAATGTGGAGAATGGTGTACTGAAGGATTTCCTCACTTGTCGTATTCCGATTGACGGATTTCCAAGCAGCAATGGACATGGAAGGGCTTCAGGGGGCAATGATCCTGTAGCGCGACAGTCAAACCTTGTAGTTGAGACCAGCCAGCCTTATACCGAGGCTCAGCTTCGCGAGATGCTTATCAAGGAGGCAAGGAATCAAGGTAAGGAGTATGGCTATTTCTTCCGCACGGTGACGAGCGGTTTCACCATTACTGATTATCTGAATGCTTTCAACGTGACCCCTGTGGAGGTGTTCAGAATTTATGTGGACGGACGTAAGGACGAGCTTGTGCGTGGCGTTAATCTTATTGGTACGCCTCTGTCAATGTTCTCTAACATCACGGCTGCTGGTGATACCCCATCTACGTTTACAGGGTCGTGTGGTGCGGAGTCAGGTTGGGTGCCAGTATCTGCCACCTCACCTTGTATCTATGTGTCAAAGGTAGAGACGCAGCGTAGCGTTAATCAGAAGATGGTGCCACCAGCACTCAGGCTTCCTGAATATACCAAGACATATGGCAAGGATTCGGGCAAGGATGCAGGTGAGATTATCTTCAAGGCTATGGAGGACGAGTTGAAGCGCACGAAGGACAGTCTTCATTTGGAGAATCTTCCTCTTCCTTATTTCGTTGACTACAAATATGTCCACAATAACTTTACCTATGTGTCAGCTTCTCTCGGTGGCGTGCATAGCATAAACCATTTGACTGATCATAATCTTGGTCTTGCAAGTCTGGTACTTGGTGACAAGATGACGACGAGTAAGATGACATTAGATCGAAATGATATGAGCTACGGCTTTACCGACGAGGCCGATTATGATATGATACGCCGTGGCTTCTGGGCTATTAGTGACCGTAGTTACAAGATGGCTCTGAACAATATGGGTATCAAGGTGAATATGCGTAAGATGAGTCCTCTGCCAGAGGAGGATGTGGATATTCCTGAGGTACTTGAGCTTCCTGCATGCGAATATATAGAGGAGAGTGCCGTTGCTCCTATTGATACTGCGTTGATGATAAGGTATGCTTCGGAATTGTCGGCTATCTTTGCAGATTATCCTCGAATCTACAATTCTGATGTCAATTTCACCGTGGAGGCTAAGGATATCTACCGTCTTACTTCTGAGGGGCAGAAACTTCGTTTTGCGCTTCCTGAAGTAAAGCTTAACATAAATGGCAATATCAAGACCTGTGACGGTTCGAGTCTGTTCGATCAATTTGAGGTGTTTGCAAAGCATACCAGTGAATTGCCTTCCCTTGAAGAACTGAAACGACGCACGAGGGATTTTTGCGCTCTGCTTGTAAAGAAGGCGGATGCTCCTGTAGTGAAGGAGTTCTATGTAGGTCCGATAATGATTGAGGGTGAGTCTGTTGTAGAGGCTATCTCGCATCAGGTTGTCCAGACAAGTTGTATTGCCTCACGCGATTTTCAAAAAGGTAGTTCTACGAGCAGTATGATGCTTGGAAAGCGTATCGTTGATACAAAGATGAGTATATCCCAGTGGGCAGATACTCCTGAGTATAAGGGGCAGAAACTATTGGCAAACTATAAGGTGGATGTTGACGGCGTGGCTCCTAAGAAGTCGCTTCCTATCATCGAAAATGGTATTCTGAAGACCCTCCTCACAGGTCGTCATCCTGCTATCGGTGCTATGGAATCTACTGGTAATGAGCGTTTTCAGTTTGGTTCTACAACATCAAAATGTGCTCCAGGCATCATTCATGTATCCATAGACAAGTGTATTCCTCAGGCTTCAATGAAGAGCACTTTCCTCAAGGAGGCAAAGAAGGCTGGTCTTGATCATGCTTATATTGTAAAGGCTCCGAAGGATTGCTGGAAGTATCTTGTTCGGGTGGATGTGAATACTGGCGAAGAAGAGATTGTCAGGGTCAGCGAGATACCGAATCCTTCTCGTAGTGCTCTTATGCATATTACGGCGGCTTCTAAGGATGAGTTTGTCAGCAATCATTCTCATTATGACTATAATACTGTGATTAGTTATATCGTGCCTAGCTCAATCATTGTTGAGAGCATAGAATATTCATTCCAAAAGCCAACCCGTGAGGAGGGCTTCCAGTTGCAGAATCCTGCGGAGAGGAAGTAAGGGCGTAATTGAGTGTTATAAACGAAAAAGCGGAACCGTTATGGCTCCGCTTTTTCAGTATCTCCAATTTGCGAAATTTGCATGAAATAATAGATTGGTACGATTTATTATTCTTTGCTCTTTACCTTCTCTTCCTCAAAGTACTTATCGAATTTCTGACGAAGAAGGGTGGGCGATTCTATAATCTTGCGAATCTCCGTGAGGTTCTTCTCGTTCTCAGACCCCGGAATCCAAAGGTGGATATAGCCACGACTTGAGTATTTCTCATCCATGTGAGCCTTGAAACGGCGCCAATGCTCCTCGGTATTCATCTCCGGGTAGTGCTCGAGACCGAACTGAACGGTGCGACGGAATACGCTATCCTCAGAAATCTCCCTGTCAGCCTCCGCTATTATTCTGCCGTAAATGCTTCGAGGGGCATGAGAGGCAGAGGCACGGTGATCCTCAACAGCTTCTTTCATCAGTTTAAGCTTTGCAGGAGAGAACCATTTTTTGAGCCTTGCATCGGTTATGAGTATCTTTCCGCTTGTAATGTGGTGGATGGCACGCGGACCTTCGAGTCCTAAGTCATGATAGGCTGCAATGGCATAAGCCATATCCACATCGGCACCCAGTTGGTTAGCAAGCTTTATTGAAGCTCGTACAACATTTGTGACGTGCTGCATCTGGTGCGCCTTGTCGAAGGCGGTGTATCGAGGCAGGATATTGCGCTCGATAAATTCCATAAGGTCAAGACTCGGATTCTGCATAGTGTGAAGTCAAAGGTCAAAAGTCTGAGGGCTAAAGTCTTTTGCCTTTCGTCTTTTGCCATTTGCCATTTTTTATTGTAAAATATTTGCAAATGTAGCAAATAATGTTTAATTTTGCAAGAGATTTGATAAAAAACTAATGGAAAAAGAAGAAATAAAGACCAATTCATTCAAGGCATGGGTGCTTGCTGCACGTCCCAAGACGCTTACGGCGGCGGCTGTGCCTGTGATGATAGGTACTGCGATGGCATGGAATCATACCGGCGGTGAAGGCTTCAAGTATGTTGCCGCTTTGTTGTGCTTCCTCTTTGCCTTCGTGATGCAGATTGATGCCAATTTCGTCAACGACTATTTCGACTTCAAGCGTGGAAATGATGACGAGACACGTCTCGGTCCTGAGCGTGCTTGTGCCCAGGGATGGGTAACGGATTCTGCCATGAAGAAGGCGCTGGCTGTTACTACGCTGATTGCTTGTCTTGTGGGCTTACCTCTTATTATATATGGTGGATTGGAGATGATTGCCGTGGGAGCGGCTTGTGTGGTTTTCTGTTTCCTCTATACCACAACGCTCTCATATATCGCTATGGGCGATGTGCTCGTACTGCTGTTCTTCGGCATAGTTCCGGTTTGCTGTACCTACTACGTGGAAGTTCCAAGCGTGACATGGGAGGAACTCTATCCTGTTTTCCTAATGTCGATAGGTTGCGGGTTTGTCGTAGATACCCTTCTGATAGTGAACAATTATCGTGACATAGACAACGACCGTAGGGCTGGCAAGAAAACGCTTGCTGTATTAATTGGTAAAAAGCCTATGCTCGCGCTTTATATCATTCTTCCTTTGATTGCAGTATGTGTGACGGTTTTTGTCAGTGAAAGAAATGATGTATGGACATATTGCTATATTGGCTTTATGTCATCGTTCTTTGGCGCGTCCTTCGCGAATATCCTAAGGATAGGTGAGGGTAGGGCTCTGAATAAGGTTCTTGGAGACACGGCGTGCAATATATTTATTTATGGGTTGTTGACAAGTTTATATATCATTTTATAAGCAAAATAAGCGAAAAAACTATAAAAATGGCACAAAAAGGGCATTTTGTGCAATAATTTCTTGTTTATTACGAGATTTTTTATTAATTTCGCACCGCGAATCTAAATAGAATATTTAAGATAACCATTTATATTATAATAAATAAAACAAATGAAGAAGTACAACTTTAATGCAGGTCCATCAATTCTCCCACGCGAGGTTATTGAGCAGACCGCAGCAGCTTGTCTTGATTTCGAGAATTCAGGACTTTCACTTATGGAAATCAGCCACCGTGCTAAGAATTTCCAGCCAGTCGTTGACGAAGCCGAGGCTCTCTTCAAGGAACTCCTTGATATTCCAGAGGGTTACAAGGTATTGTTCCTTGGTGGTGGTGCTTCGCTTGAGTTCTGTATGGTACCTTACAACTTCCTTGAGAAGAAGGCTGCATACCTGAACACTGGTGTATGGGCTACAAAGGCTATGAAGGAAGCTAAGCTCTTCGGTGAGGTTGTCGAGATTGCAAGCTCAAAGGATAAGAACTTCACATATATTCCAAAGGACTACGTTATTCCAACAGACGCAGACTATCTGCATATCACTTCAAACAACACAATCTATGGTACAGAGCTTCGTGAGGATATCGATTCTCCAATTCCATTGATTGCTGATATGTCTTCTGATATTCTCTCTCGCCCAGTTGACGTTAGCAAGTACGCTATGATCTACGGTGGTGCTCAGAAGAACCTCTCTATGGCAGGTGTGACATTCGTTATCGTTAAGGAGGACGCTCTCGGCAAGGTTAGCCGTCAGATCCCTACAATGCTCGACTATCGTACACACGTTAAGAAGGGTTCTATGTTCAACACTCCTCCAGTAGTTCCTATCTACTCTGCTCTTATGAACCTTCGTTACATCAAGGCTCACGGTGGCGTAAAGGCTATGGAGAAGCTTGCTAAGCAGCGTGCTGAGATCGTTTACGGTGAGATTGACCGTAACAAGCTCTTCGTTGGTACAGCAGAGGAGTCAAGCCGTTCACTCATGAACCTCACATTCGTACTCAAGCCAGAGTATCAGGATCTTCAGGACGACTTCCTCGCATTCGCTACTTCTAAGGGTATGGTTGGTGTTAAGGGCCATCGTGATGTAGGTGGTTTCCGTGCTTCTTGCTACAATGCAATGTCAATCGAAGGCTGTGAGGCTCTCGTTGCTTGCATGAAGGAGTTTGAGGCTCAGCACTAAGTTTAGTGTAAAGTGTAAAGCGTAAAGTATAAAAAGTATATAAGTAGAAAGGCTAGATAGTCTAGATTCACTAGAATGTCTAGTTTTTCTAATTTAACTAGATAAAAACATTTTATTTTATGGCAAAAGTACTTGTTGCAACTGAGAAGCCATTCGCTGCTACTGCGGTTGCTGGTATTAAGGAAGTTATCGAGGGTGCAGGCAATCAGCTCGTTCTTCTCGAGAAATATACAGACAAGGCTCAGCTCCTTGAGGCTGTTGCTGATGTAGATGCAATCATCATCCGTTCAGATAAGATTACTGCTGAGGTTCTCGATGCAGCTAAGAATCTGAAGATCGTTGTTCGTGCAGGTGCTGGTTACGATAACGTTGACCTCGCTGCTGCTACAGCTCACAACGTTGTTGTAGAGAACACTCCTGGTCAGAACGCTAACGCAGTTGCTGAGCTCGTTCTCGGTCTCCTCGTTTTCGCTGTTCGTAACTTCTACAATGGCAAGGCTGGTTCTGAGCTCCTTGGTAAGAAGCTTGGTATCCTCGCATTCGGTAACGTAGGCCGTAACGTAGCTCGTATTGCTAAGGGCTTCGGTATGGACGTTGTTGCTTATGATGCATTCTGCCCAGCAGAGGCTATTGAGGCTGCAGGCGTTAAGGCTGCTAAGAATCAGGAAGAGCTCTTCGAGACCTGTGACATCGTTTCTCTTCACATCCCTGCTACTCCAGAGACAAAGCAGAGCATCAACTACAACCTCGTAGGTAAGATGAAGAAGGGCGGTATCCTTATCAACACAGCTCGTAAGGAAGTTATCGACGAGGCTGGTCTTCTCAAGCTCCTTGCAGAGCGTGAGGATCTGAAGTATATCACAGACATCATGCCAGACGCTAACGACGATTTCGCTAAGTTCGAGGGTCGTTACTTCTCTACACCTAAGAAGATGGGTGCTCAGACAGCAGAGGCTAACACTAACGCTGGTCTTGCTGCTGCTAAGCAGATCAATGCATACTTCGCTGAGGGCTGCACAAAGTTCCAGGTGAACAAGTAAGATAAGAATTTACATATTTAATATTAGGAAATAAGAAATAAAAGATGGAGTAACAATTCATTTTTTATTTCTTATTTTTATTTTTTTCTTCAAACATTTTGAAATATGGTAGGATTTTCGTAAATTTGCATACCATTTTTCAACAACTAAACAACACAATATGAAAGCAATAGCAACACAAAATGCACCTGCTGCCATTGGTCCTTATAGCCAGGCTATCGAGGCAAATGGTACTGTTTATGTTAGTGGTCAGTTGGGTATCGACCCTTCTACCGGTAATTTTGCCGAGGGTGGGGCAGTAGCTCAGGCTCGACAGTCACTTACCAATATCAGCAATATCCTCAAGGAGGCTGGTATGTCAATGAAGAATGTCGTAAAGGTGACCGTTCTCCTTGCCGATATCAATGACTTTGCAGCAGTAAATGAAATCTACAAGGATTTCTTTGAGGCTCCATTCCCTGCTCGTTCTGCTTTCGCCGTAGCAGCACTTCCAAAGGGTGGTAAGATTGAGATTGAGGCAATAGCAGTTAAGTAGTCTAACCAAGCCTTCCCAAGGGGTAGTCAGATGTTAATAATATCTGAGTATGTGGCATGATGTTAGATACACTTTTATCAGAATAAACAATATTATTAATTAATAAAAAAATCCAAGCCTTCTTGATAGAAGGGATGATTACTATAAAACATCCTTCCCCTTGGGAAGGCTTGGTTAGGCTTATTATGGCAATAGTAAAACCATTCCGTGGCATTCGTCCACCAAAGGAGTTAGTAGAAAAGGTAGAATCACGCCCTTACGACGTTCTTGATTCAGAAGAGGCTCGTGCAGAGGCTGGTGATAACGAGATGTCACTCTACCATATCATCAAACCAGAGATTAATTTCGAGCCGGGAACTTCCGAGTATGACCCAAAGGTATATACAGAGGCTGCACGTCAGTTCAAGAAGTTCCAGGATAACGGTTGGCTTGTACAGGATGACAAGGAGCAGTATTATATCTATGCTCAGACTTCTCATCTTCCTGCTAATGGCGGTAAGGAGAAAACTCAGTACGGTCTTGTTATCGGTGCATATTCAGGCGACTATGAAAAGGGCGTTATCAAGAAGCATGAGCTTACACGTCGTGACAAGGAAGAGGATCGTATGAAGCATGTTCGTGTGAACAATGCAAACATCGAGCCTGTATTCTTCGCTTATCCAGATAACAAGGTTCTCAACGACCTTATCATGAAGTATGCTGCTACCGAGCCTGAGTACGATTTCATCGCTCCAATCGATGGATTCGGTCATAAGCTCTGGGTTGTAAGCGACGACAACGACATAAAGACAATCACGGAGGAGTTCGCTAAGATGCCGGCTCTCTATATTGCTGACGGTCACCATCGTTCTGCTGCTGCTGCTCTTGTTGGTACAGAGAAGGCAAAGCAGAATCCAAACCATAGGGGTGACGAGGAGTACAACTACTTCATGGCTGTTGCTTTCCAGGCAAGTCAGCTTACTGTGCTCGACTATAACCGTGTTGTTAAGGATCTTAACGGCAATACTTCAGAGCAGTTCCTTGAGAAGCTTGCAAAGAACTTCGTTGTAGAGAAGAAGGGTAAGGAGGAATATCGTCCACAGCATGCTCATCAGTTCTCTCTCTATCTTGATGGCGAGTGGTATTCACTTGATGCTAAGCCAGGTACATTCGATGATTCAGATCCTATCGGCGTTCTCGATGTAGATATCTCAAGTCGTCTCATCCTTCAGGATATCCTCGAGCTTGGCGACCTCCGTTCAAGCCAGCGTATCGACTTCGTGGGTGGTCTTCGCGGTCTTGGTGAGTTGAAGCGCCGTGTTGATAGCGGTGAGATGCGTGCCGCGCTTGCTCTCTATCCAGTGAGCATGAAGCAGATCATGGATATCGCGGATTCAGGAAATATCATGCCTCCAAAGGCTACATGGTTCGAACCAAAGTTGCGTTCAGGTCTGATTATTCACTCACTTGACTAATCTTGGATATTTTTAAGACTATAACAGATAACATAGGCGAGGGATACTACACCGAAAAACGTAGCAAATTCTTCGCCTATGCTCATCATGTGCGTACGGCAGATGAGGTGAAGGCGTTGCATCAGATGTATAAGAAGAAATACTATGATGCGCGTCATGTCTGTTATGCCTACCGTCTTGGTGCTGATGGTGCTGAGTTCAGGGTTAATGATGACGGAGAGCCTTCGAGCACAGCAGGAAAGCCTATTCTCGGCGTTATGCTGAGTAATGATGTTAGTGATATCGCCATCTTTGTGATACGCTATTATGGAGGCGTGAATCTCGGTACTGGCGGTTTGATAGTAGCCTATCGTGAGGCTGCTCAGGATGCTATGGCACATTCCGAGATTGTAGAGCAACTTGTTGAGGAACAGCTAACTTACACGTTCTCTTATCCTATGATGAATAGCGTTATGCGCGTGGTGAAAGACCTTCAGCCTCGTATTGTCTCGCAGAATTTTGACAATACCTGTTCCATAACCCTTGCCATTCGCAAGAGTGAGATTGAGCGTCTAAGGTCGGCTCTCGAAAAACTGAACTTTGAATAATTTTAATTGAAAAATAGAACCTAAACATAAAACTTTTTTAAAAAAAATATGAAAGAACAATTATATAAGTGGGGAAGTGCTTGGATTGGTGTTGTTTTGTCGGGCTTCTCCTTCTTGTCTTTGTCGGCTCAATCTGTCGATGGTCCGAAGGGATTGTATAAACTTAATGAAATCGTACAGCAGGATGGCAAGCACGTTGAAGCGGATTTCAAGCAGTATAAGTACTGCCTTGACAACAATTCCCTTACCATGAGTTTTTATTCCCCGAAATTGGGCATCCATTCTTTTGATTTTGTTGTTTCCAATTCCGATGGTAGCCCCTTGACCTATACGGGCGACTTGTCGAAAACGGAGAATAAGGGAATCCAAGCTTTTGCCACCTCCGACAGCACCTTCACCTTGCGTTGGTTCAATGACCGGAATGGTTTAGATTCGCGTCTGTTCCCTTTCCAGACTAATATCGATGAACTCTACGAGAAGGTAGATTCCGCCGATGTTATGCAAAAGGCTATGAACCTGTTACAGATGAGGTTAGGTGCCAAGACGCACCCATTGCAAGGCGTATGGAAACTGCGTGGCATGCAAACAAAGGGTTCGGCTACGTCGCAATATTGGGTTATGGCTGGTCGAGGTGAGCAATATACAATATTTGGCAGCAATAGTGCTGCCATCGTTGTGTCCAATCCTAATTTCCCTCACACACAGATGCAATGTGTCTATACGGCATGTAACTATTTGAACGACAAAATGATTGATTGCGATGGAAAGGCCATGATTATTCATTGGTTCGACGATGAGACTATCTCCGTTACGCGCATTGGAGATGATGGTCGTCCTTTTGTCACCGTTTGGGATCGTTGCGGATTACCCCAGAATATCCAGCAGGTGTTCGGCACCGATGTGCCTCGGATGAAGAAAGATGTTTCGCGTTTCATGCTTCAAGGCTTTATGGAGAAATACGGTCAACAGCCGGACTCTATACAAAAGGCCTTCGAGACATTCGACTTTGCTATCGATGCAACAGAACGGAACAATGCCATCTTCCCTGTTTTGATGCGCAATGGTTATGCCGATGAATATAACGCAATGAAAGATTCGTTGTTCGCACGTATGATGCGGGCTGAAATATCAGCGGATGAGGCTGTTAGTCGTTATATATATTGGTTCTATAAGGATTTCGACCGCCATACCAGTTGTAGTGCGTCATTCTTCCGTAAGTTGCAATCGGAAACATTGGTCGATTATAGCAAACACATTGCCAAATATGCTCCTGAACCTGTGGGTTGCAAGGTTAATGCCGATACTTACCTGCTCCGTCTGCCATCCTGTGCCGGTGTAGTTCCTACTTGGGAATGGTTGAACAAAAAGGCTGATGAGTTCAAGCAATCGGGCTGCAAATACTTGATTCTTGACTTGCGTGGCAATGGTGGAGGTAGCGACCATTATAGTGAGTTGTTTACTAAATTTTTTGGTTCGACTGGTTTAAAACGAGTGGAACATTCTTATATACGAAACAGTTTTGAGAATCGGAAGGTATTGAAGATGTGGTGTGACGAGATGGATAATGTGGATCATATTAAATCGGTCTATGCGGAAGCTCTTAGAGCCGAAGAGGGTAGTCTCATAACATGGTCCTTGTTGGAAGCTGGAACAGATGTGTATGAACCATTGGTGCGCAAGGGTGCCATTATCGTCGATAATATGAGTGCCAGTGCAGGGGAATCACCTGTCCATTTTGTGCATAGTCATAATGGTTGCCGTGCCAAGGTCTATGGTAAGGAGCGAACAATGGGTTGCGAGCAGTCGGGCAACTGTATCCCTATCCGCTTGCCCCACAGCAATATAGAATTGAATTGTCCGATGACTGTCCCTGATTCTTTCGAGGAGGCATGCAAGGAACGTAATCCTGGTCATAAACTCGACGTTATTATTCCATTGCCATACCCAGAACAACTCACGGACAATATCGACTCTTGGGTGTTGTGGGTAGCGAAGAAGATGAGGTAAATTTTTATTCTTAATATTACAGATTTATTCAAGAAAATGGCAGAATCTACACCAAAGACAATGGTACCAGATGATAGGGTGGCTTTATATCCGAAATCAAATGAAAGGTTAAAGGCCATCATACAAAAGGTGCCTCTTACGAGTAAAGTCCTATTTGACTATAAGTTACAGAGGGGAATCTCGAAAGACTGGAAGTTGTGGGCGTTGGAAATGTTGGAGAAAGGAACGGAAACGCCTGGTATAATTCAACTTGCAGGTGAGGATTTGAATATGCATTTCTTGGAGTTCAATTCACTTGTCTGTAATATTTTCCAAGAGTTAGGAATTGACCTTTCAAATGATGATGCATATTATCAGTATGCTTTAAGTATTGCCCATCAGGTTGTCAAAGGTGAAATATCTTCAGAAAAAGGATTTGAGATACTTACTTCAGCAGCAATTGATACTGGTTATCATGATGCTTTTATGAATTTCTACTATATAAAGGATGATGCTGATCTTATACGCGACGGTTATTCTGCATTTTTTGTGATGGTAATATGCGAAAAGACAACATAGAGGAGTGGATGTTTCAATATTTCGAAAAACTCATCAAGATTAACGAATGAATTATATCGGAAAAGTGAATCCCTTTCACCTCCGTTTCAAGTCCGTTATAAATCCGTTGTAAATCCCATTTCCAATAAGAGTAACATAAGAGTAGCATAAGAGCTACATAAGAGGAAGTAAAGGCTATGTCTTTACTTCCTCTTGAATTGTGTAGTGGAATGAAGCTCCTATAGTCTCATTACACGAGACTTGAAATATAAAAAGTGCTCGGTTTCTGTTGATTGTCTTAAAAAAGTATAAAAGTTTGTCTGTTTTTGTAAAAATTTTATATTTTTTTGTATTTTTGCACTCGATGAGTTTTGAAAGTGAAACTTAAAAATATAATAAGAAGATGAAGAGAGTTCTCATGTTTTTTTTCGCTTGTGTTTTAACAGTCCAAAGTTCATGGGCACAACAAGCGCAACTTTTTAGTCCGATGAAAGACTTTACGCTTTATGACCGAAAAGGCAATGAGCATAAGGTTTCTGAGTTTAATGGGAAATATATAGTATTGATGTTTACCTCACAAGACTGTGAGCCTTGTAAAGAGGCGAAGTCTATCCTTGATGGATTCTACAATCGTAATAAAGACAAGGCAGAAGTTATTGCGATTTCAGCAGATGATAAGGATAGCTGGTTGAAAGAGGAATCTAATGTGAGTTTTCATGAATGGAATGACTATAATTCTGCACATGACATAGGAGAAGAATACTATGGATTGAATTTATGTCCTCTTTTTGTGATTATTCATCCAAATGGTAATATTATTCATATTTCCAAAGCTCGTTTAGGAGGTTTCTTCAGGGATTTGAACGAGAATGTTCCTGATGCAGAAATCGAGAATATACTTAAAGGTCATAAGAAGTAACAGGTCCGTTTCAGGTCCGTTATAAATCCGTTGTAAGTCCCATTTCTTACAAGAGGAGTTTGGCTTTAAAATTAATACCTACCTTCCTAAATCTCTTTCAAGGGGATTTAAGAGGGTAGGTATTGTGCTTTATAAATGCTTACTTCCTCTTGAACTGCATAGTAGAAGGCAGCTTTACCCATTTGCGGTTTCGGGCAATCTTGATAGTAGAGCCGGCACCTTGCTTGAGGGTATAGACGCTATCCTTGGGATTGTAGGATAGGGTAGCGGTGAGATCCTCAGAACCATAGTCGTTGATGATTTCGAGGTTGGCGGTATGCTTCTTCTCGTTCATCTCGGCAGAAGTGATGATCCAACAGCGGGAATCATCGTCACTACGCAGAAAACCGCCGATTTCACCGAATATCTCCTGTCCCGGAATCTTTATGTCGTTGTCATAGAGATTAATGCGCATATACACCTTATACTCCTTGTTGTAGATGTATGCCTTGAAAGGAGCATCGCTCTGGGAATATGCTGAAAAACATATAAGAGAGAGTAATATGGAGAGTATCGTACTTTTCATTGTTTTTTTTCTTGATTTGTCGTATCTGCTTGCAAAGGTACACAATATAAATCAATTTTTCTGACTTTTTTGATTAAAAAGTTAACGATAATGATTTTTTTTCGATTTTTTTACATTATCTTTGCAAATAGATAGGAAAGATATATCTAACTATTAGAGAGTTATAGAATAGAGTATACTCGATTGGTATTAATTTAATTATGGATACAATGATTACACCAGATTATATATTTGAAAGCAGTTGGGAGGTCTGCAATAAGGTAGGAGGAATCTACGCAGTACTTTCCACAAGGGCAAAGACTCTACAGGATGCGATGCCTGATAGAATCATCTTCATCGGCCCTGATTGCTGGGAAGAGAAGGGTAGTCCATATTTTGTAGAGGATAACAATTTATTTGCAGATTGGCGTAAGTATGCAGCAGAGAGAGGTCTAAACGTAAAGACTGGCCGTTGGAATGTTCCAGGCAAACCTATATCGATACTTGTTGATTTCAAGCCATTCTATGTAGAGAAAGACCGCATTTACGGTTTGTGTTGGGAGGATTTCCAAGTAGATTCACTTCATGGATATGGTGATTACGACGAGGCAAGTATGTTCTCATACGCTGCTGCAAAGGTGGTGGAGAGTTTTTATCAATTCTATAAGCTTGAGGCAAAGAATGTAATCTATCATGGAAATGAATGGATGACGGGTATGGGACTCCTATACATCAAGAAGCATTGTCCGAAGATAGGTACAATCTTCACCACCCATGCCACTTCTATCGGCCGTTCCATCGCAGGCAATAACAAGCCTCTCTACGACTATCTCTGGGCATATAACGGAGATCAGATGGCAGAGGAACTCAATATGCAGTCAAAGCATTCCATAGAGAAGCAGACGGCAATGAATGTGGATTGCTTCACAACCGTTAGCGAGATTACCGCTCAGGAGTGTAAGGAACTTATTGGCAGGCCTGTTGATGTGGTTCTGCCTAACGGTTTTGAGAATGACTTCGTGCCAAAGGGCGCTACCTTTACAAAGAAGCGCAAGGATGCTCGAAAGATTTTGCTTCGCCTTGCTAACTGCTTGACAGG
>CADCHG010000033.1:0-28859 GCA_902801155.1 uncultured Prevotellaceae bacterium
AAGACAGTACCATGAGTAACCCCGTACATACGAGTGAAACGAGGATGTGCGGGGATTAAGCCTCTACTCTTGTAACTGCCTGGAGGGCAGTACACCGCAAAAGGGTATGCGTGAAAACTAATCGGGTACAGCCTTCCAGGCTAATAAAAGAAAGTGGAGCATTTCTTTCCGAGGGCATCCTCTCCTATGTAGAGTATGCACCTCGGTTACTTATAGTGTTGCCTTCCAGGCAATTCTTTCCTTGTGACGAATGTCGCTATGTAATTTAACGTGAGTTCGACAAAAATAAACGCTGCGCTTGGCTACATGACTTGCGAAGCTTGATGAGCCTTGCGAAAAAAGACCTTCGTTTCTTTCGTGCCTTTCGTGTTCGAAAAAGAAAAAAGAAACGGATTTATCTGATTTATCTGATTTGCTCGCTTGCGCTCGTGATTAATATCCCTAAAATCCTGAAAATCTGTGGTTATTTATTTGAACACAGATAGCACAGATTAAAGGGATTATCTCGCTTGCGCTCGTGATTTGCATCTGTGAGATCCTGAAAATCTGTGGTTAATATAACATGAACACGGAATTATTCGCTGAAGCTCATCAAGCTATGCAAGTCATCGAACTCACGTTAAAATAGAAAAGCTTCGCGACTTTGCGTTTTTGATTTCCCGAAATGAAATGTGAAATGTGACATTGGATTTTAAGGCATACTTAAAAGTGCGCCTTACGGAATCCAGAACCTTGTGATGGTTGTGATGATGCCGTTCTCGATATTCACTCTGGTGTTGAGTTCGGAGAAATCGCGCTTGTATTCCTTTACGTTGGCAAGCCATTGACGGTGGTTGGTGCGGATGGTGTCGGAAGGGTCGTCGGGGTTGTCGCCGCAGTCGATGATGGTGAGGGCGGGGCTGAGCGGGAGCTTCACCTTGCCAAGTTGGGAGTATTGCGGATGGTTGTCCATTAGCAGTACACGGTATGTGCCTTCCTCGTGGGCTGTGAGGTCCACACCGCCAAATTCTATACCACCGTTTATGGAGATGTATTTTCCGCGTTCTATCTTGTCGGTAATGATAGTGTCGTTTCTGAAGAGAATTGTGTCACCTTTTTGCAGATTGTCGATTTCGGATGCCTTGTAGGTGTCGATGGAATATGCAGTAAGGGTGAGGGTGCTGTCCTTCCAGTTGAAATCGGTGAAGGAGAACAGTGCCGGTAGGGTGGTAGCGTTAAGTTCCTTTAAATCCCCATTGAAGAGGGACTTGTCGGCCGGTATAGGCTTGATGAACTGATAGGCTAAGTTCTCTTTGTTGGAGGTATTCGTACATCCGGCAAAGAGGACACAAAGGAGGGGGATTAGGTATTTTGGATTTGTCATTTTTTCTTTGGGTTGAAATTAAGAGATTAAGAATTTGATTAAAGCTGATTATTATTTTCGCTATGCTCATCAGCAAGGCAGTCGCGATGTACTGCCCTCCAGGCAGTAGAAGGCTTATGGTTTATTAATCCCCGCACATCCTCGTTTCTCTCGTATGTACGGGGTTACTCATCGTACTGTCTTCCAGACAGCTATATTAACGTCAGTTCGACGACTTGCTTCAGCTTGATGAGCTTCAGCGAATAATTCAAGACTGCGAGGGCTGAAAGCCCGACACCTAATAGGGCAGTCCGTAAGGGCTGTTATTCTATAGATGCGTGATTAAAACGGACTGCCCTATTAGGTATCGCTCCTTCAGAGCTCTTTCAACCACATGATAGTCAACAATATACAACTGAATAAATTATTCGCAACGCTCATCAAGCTACGCAAGTCGTCGAACTGACGTTATTTACTATTTGGGGGGATTTACTATTTTTTCGACAATCACAAATAGTAAATGCTGAATGCGATAGGAAATAGTACATAAATAGTACATAGTAAATAGCTAAATAGTAAATTTTTGCGGGTCTTTTATTTCTCTTTTGCGAACATTGTGTCGAGAGTGTCCTGTGGGAAAGGGCAAGGCTCGTGTCTTTCCTTTGCCAGCTGGAATTGCTTGCAGGCGTTGTTTACCGATTCTTCCTCAAAGCATTTGAAGAGCATATCCTTGAGTTCATCGAGTCGCTTGGCATCTTCTTCAGAGAATTTCCCACATTTGCTGTAACTGACGTTCTTCTCTGGGTGAATATCGTGATAGAAGTAACTCCACACCATGAATTGCATGGCAATGTCGGGAGTCATAAGGATTGTGTCCATTTGAGAGTAAAGAGTAAAGGGTAAAGAGTAAAGTAGAGGGTTATTTGTTATTTCTCATCAGTTGTGGAATCCTCGTATTTCTTATGTATGAGATAGCGTCTGTACATCACTCCAAGTGCTGCGAGGCAGTATAGGACTGCGAGGATTGAGAGTGCCCTGAACTCGGGGAGAACGTCGCCGATTCGTGCTCCCATGCTGCTCATTCTGATGAAGCCTCTTATCGCGAATGTTGACGGCAGATAGTTTGCCACGGTTTGCCAGAAGCCTGGTATTCCGCTTTGAGGCCATGAGATGCCGGAGAGGAAGAGGAATGGTACGGATGTACATACGGCTGTGAGCATTACGGCTTCACGGAATGGTATCATCTCACTTCCTACGACGGCGAATGCCACGCAGGCAATGAGGTATGGTGTCATGAATATGAGCCAGTCGATGAAATGCACCATCATGACGAATCCGAACATGCGAGGTACGACGAGTGTGCAGTATGCCAGCATGACGGAGAAGATGATGCAGAATGCCAATCCCTTGCCGAAATAGGCATCGATGACGTGCTTCACCATAGGGAAATGCTTCTCACGCTGAGTGCCGGAAAGGAGTCCGACGCTAAGGAGGAGTGCCTGTTGGATGATGAGCACGAGTACGCCCGGCAATACGAAGTTGCCGTAGCCGCTTGTGGTGTTGAATATAGGTACTTCCTCGAAATCGAGATATAAGCTCCGCTTACAGCTGTCTGTATCTCGGTGCCCATTACCGAACTGACGGCTTGTACTGTCTGGAATATTGCCTTGTAGGTGAGCATATAGCTCATGTCGCAATACACGCTGACGTGTGACTGCTCATGTCGTCCTACTGTTGTGGCAAAGTTGCGTGGGAAGTATATAACGCCATATGCCTCTCCATGTCCGATATGGTTCTGGGCATCATGAATGCTGTTGGAATAGAAGGCTATGCTGACATCGGGGGAGGCTTCAACCTTCTGTATGAACTCACGGCTGAGTGCTGAGTGTGAGTCGTCAACCACAACGACTGGAACTTCGCGCACCACCTCATTATTGTATATCCATGAATAGAGGATAGGATATGCCAATGGCAGCACGATACAGAAGAGTACCGCACCTGAGTCCTTGAATATGGCAACCGTTTCCTGCCACCATATATCGGCTATGTTCTTTATGTGGGTTTTAAGTGACATAAAAGCCTAACCAAGCCTTCCCAAACGGGTAGTCCGATGTTGATAACATCGGAGTATGTGACCTGATGTTTTATACATTTTTTCGCTACAGAAGACTTGGCTTCAGATATTATTAATGTTTATCCCACTATATCGCATCCCTCCCTTTGGGAGGGCCTGGGTGGGCTGTTTACTTTATATAATCATAATGCCTCATCACATCACCGATGCGCTTTGTCAGGAGGTATGGCATGATAGAAAAGCCTATAAGGCATACTATGTGCAGCGCAGCATCGCAAAGCGGGTAGGTGTTGAATATGCACAACTGATATATCATGTAATAATGGCGCAGAGGGAAGAGCCATGACAATGCCTGAAGTGGGGCGTCCATGGCAAAGATTGGAAAGGCACTTCCTACCATTGAGAAACTCAGTACTCCCATAAGCGAGCATAGGCTCATGCTCAAGCGGAGGGCAGGAACGAGTCCGAAGATGGTAAGACTGAAACCTTGCGCGCCAATAACTGTGAGATAGCCAAGAAGCATCAGCCTTCCTATTCCGCCAGGGGCAGGGAAATGGAGATAGTCGAACATATACCACATTATTCCTGTCATTACCACGAAATATACCAATGTGTGTGGAATAAGCTTGCCTAAGATGGCTATAATGCTATGGTTGCCTGCTGCTTCCATCAGCTGGTTGGATGTGTTGAATTTCAGTTCTGTTCCGAAGGAGAACGGAGTGAGAAGGAAGATGAACAGCAGGAAGCATCCGGGCACAAGCATCGTGGATAGGTAGATGTTGTAGTTCACCCATGGGTTGCCTATCATGTGCAGGTCAACGGCAATAGGCTGAAGAGCCGGCATTATGAGTTCCGGGCGATACCCCTTTGCCTGAAGCGTTGCCTGTCCTACGGCAGCAGAACCGAGCGTAGCCATGGTCTTCATATCCTTGAAGATAAGGGTGCCAGCCATGATTGACGTGTTGCTGTAGTAGAAGGATATCTTAGGCTGTCGGGAAGCAAGGAGATTGTCGGTTGTATGCTTTGGGAAATACATGAAGCCGTATATCTCGCCAGTCTGTATGGCATGGCGTGCATCATCCACGGAAGGGTAGTGAGCCACCACCTTCGATGACTGGAATGAGTCGAGCATGCGGGTAAGCTTGCGTGTTGTGGTGGTATTGTCGTTGTCCACAACTCCGACAGGCATATCAACAGGCTGTCCGTTCTCCATCAAGGTGGTGAAGAACATGGTGCAGAGAAACGGCATTACGATCATGCATACCAGATAGATAGGTTGCGTGAATATTATGCGTGTCTCGCGAGATATGACGTTATATAAATTGCGGAACATTAAAAAAGCCTAACCAAGCCTTCCCAAAGGGAAGGATGTTTTATAGTATTTATCCTAATGAAGCCTACCCAAGCCCTCCCAAAGGGAGGGATGTGATATACATTTCGGGCTTAAAAGGAAATCTTGTTTGCGAATAATATGTTTGTTTGTATTTTTTGATTGAAAATACTAACTACTCCCCCTTGAGGGGGTGAGGGGGGGAGGAACCCTGACACATACTCGGAGATACTCAATCTCCGACTTCCCTTGGGGAGGGACTGGGTGGGCTACTTCTTAATCACCAATGACATTCCAGGGCGTAAGCCCTCGAACTTGGTCGTAGGACGGGCTTTAACCTCGAATGTCCTGAGGTCATACTGACCATTACTCTTGGTTGCCTTCCATGTGGCATAGCTGCCCTCATCCTTGATGCTTGAAACCTGCAGTTGCAGTTCCTTGTTGAAGGCTGGCACGAAGGCATTGAACTTATCGCCGACTTTCATACCGTTGAGCAGGTCTTCGCGCACGTTGAATGTTCCCCACATGTCAGACATTATGCTGATTGTCATGATAGGGCTTCCTGTTCCTACGAGCTCACCCACTTTTGGATAGATATTGCTAACCTCACCTTCCATCTGAGCCACCTGTACGGTCTCGTGGATGTAAGAGTTCACTTCCTGAATAGCACCCTTGGCGCGGTTTACCTGTGCGGCTGCGGCGCGTTTCTCTTCAGAGCGGGCACCGTTCATAGCCATGTCGTACTGGCTCTTTGCTGCCTTCTCCTGAGCCTCGTAAGCCTTGTACTGGGCGTATGCCTCATCGCGCTTCTGCTCGCTCAGCACACCCTCGTCGAAGAGACGCTGCACACGCTGATATGACTTCTGTGCAATCTCAAGTCCGGCCTTAGCCTGCTGCCAAAGTTCGAAGGCACCCTGAATCTGCTCCTGACGTGCACCTGCCTTAGCCATGTCGCTCAAGGCACTTGCAGCATTCTCTGCGCTCTGTGCCTGAACCTTCTTAGCCTCTACCTCTGGCGCATCGAGGATTGCGAGGGTATCGCCCACCTTTACGTAATCACCTTCCTTGACACGTATCTCAAGGATACGGCCCGGTACCTTGCTTGACACGCGGTATTCTGCCACGTCAACCTGACCTTGAATGAAATCCTGTTCGTTGTCGATTGTGAAAAGACCTATTATGCCTACAATGATGATGACAGCAGCGAAGGCTATCACACCGAACAGTACACTCTTATGTTGTGATTCTGTACTCATATCTATAATTGTACTTTACTTTACCCTTTACTTTCTACTTTATTCTCTCTCCTTCTTTCACCTCATTCCTATCGCCTTCTTCATAGCAGCCTCGCCGAGGCATACATCAATCTGGGCGTCGATTTTCTGCGTTTTTGCCTGAAGCCATGCTGTCTGTGCAGCCATTACTTCTGTTGCATCCATCACCCCTTCCTTGAAGCCGATGTTGGCGCATCTGAGGTTTTCTTCTGCTCTTTGTATATTCTTCTGAGCGGTAGCAAGTTTCTTGTTAGCCTCCTTTAGGCGATAGTCACACTGGTTTACCTGGAGATTGATTTTCTCTCGTGCCTCGTCAAGAGTGAGGCGTGCTATGTTCGTGGCTATCTTACTTGCGCGGACCTTGTAGGTCGCATCTCCCCAGTCGAGAACCGGTACTCGAACCATTATTCCGATATTCCACATACCGCCGAATTTCTTCTCGTAACCATTAAAGAGGTTAGGATTGCTAATCATATATCCACCGGTGATGGCAACCTGCGGAAGCATAGTGGCGCGTGCTATGTTTGTTGTCTGCTCGCTAAGTTCCACGGCATTATTGAGGAGTTTCAGCTCAGGACGGCTCTCCATTGCCATATCCTTGTTGTATCTGTTCATTGAGGCAACAGCGATATCGTCTCTTGTCTCGTCAACAAGAGTCACTCTGTCGCTTATCTGGATGCCGCACAACTGGCAGAGAAGCATACGTGCAAGGCTCAAGCCGTTATCCACCTGAGTCTTTGTCATTTCAGCCTCGTTGACCTTGACGTCAACCTTCAGACCGTCAGCACGTGTTGCCACGCCCTCCTTGATCATTTTGTTGACATCCTCGTCAAGTTTCTTGACAAGGTTAAGATAACTCTCGGCCAGACGCTGTTTCTGCTTGAGGGAAACAACGAGCCAGTAGGCATTGTCAATGTCGTAGAGCACATTCTGCTCAGAGGCATCAATGCTGGTGTTAGCCATCTTCTCGCTGATATCAGCCATACGGTTAGCTGCCGTAATGGCACCGCCCATAAAGACAGGCTGGTTTACCACCACGCTACCGACTATGATACTGCGGGTGTCAGTACGGAAGGCGTCCTTGATTTCATTGCCGAGGCTATTGCCTAATTCGGCAAAATGCTGAGTCGTGCCCGATATCAGCTGGCCGTACTGCTGTGCCTCAGCAGGAGAGAGGACTCCCTTCTGTACCATAGAGGTGATGAGGTCGGAAACGTGAGAAACATCAACCGAGCCTATGGCATTTGTTCCAAGATTTGAGAGCTTGTCCTTCTGTTCGCTGTTGAGAATTGATAGTTCCCGACTTGACAGCATCCATCCACCCGCCACATCAATGTGGGGCAGGTATTTGGTGCGCGCAGACTTACGCACATTAATTGCCGCCTGTTGCTTGGCGCGTGCAATGCCCACTTGCTTGTTGTTGCGCAAAGCCATTGCCCGACAGGAGTCAAGCGAAAGCGTTTGCGCTTCCAATGGCAGCACAAGGCATAGCGCGGAAGCACATAATGCTATAAATCTTTTCATTTATGTTTATATTTTTTCTCTTCAGATAATTCTGGATTTTCCGGGGCTTCCGGGTTTCCCGGGTTTTCCAGATTATCAAGTCTTTACATTACCGCAAAGCTCTTTGAGCCGATCATCTGACCGTCGCAGAAGATAGCCACCTGATATGTACCGGCAGAGTGTACCTCATGGATGTTCCAGAACATTGTCACAGGGGTAGCCTCGCCATTGTACTCTATCGATTTCTTGATAGAATACTGTATGTGCTTGTTCTCGTAAGGGATAGTACCTGCGGAGAGGACAGAGCCTGTAGGTGTGATGATACGGACATAGAGAGTCTTCATACCGCTTTGGGCTGTCACGTTTCGTGAAATAGAGAAGTCAACCCTCAACTGCTTTGCCTTGCTGACCTTCTTCTCTTCCTTACCCTTCTTGTTCAGAGGCATGAATCTGATGTTTGTGGCATCAAGCTGTGCAGCAATGGCAACCTTCTCAGTAAGAGATGCTTTCTCTGATGTGAGAGCCTCATTCTGACGGGCAGACTCCTCAAGGGCTGAATTTATACGGGCATTCTCTGCCGTAAGGCGTTCATTCTGCCTGTTGAGGGAGTCAATCTGAATGACATACTCGCGGAGTACCGCGCGTACCTGTGCGAGTTCCTTCTTTAGACGTGTAATCTCAGCCGCATCGTGCGATTTCGTCTGCTGAAGTTCCTTGAGCAACTGCTGTGTACGTAACTGTTCCTGAGTGAGCTGCGCGATGATAGAATCATTGTTGATCTTAGTCATCATCTCACTGTACTGATTAGAGAACTCACGATACTCGTTCTCCATCTCTTTCTTGTCCAGTTCTGCAAGTTCCTGCATTTGGCGACTGTTCATTTTCTCTGCGTTGAGCGAAAGAAAAAGGTAAACGACTCCGCCGGCCAAAATGACAAGCAGGATAACAAGTGGTAATATTACTTTTTTATTCATATTCATAACGGTTGTGCAAAATTAATCAATTTCGCTTAAATAACGAAAAAAAATGACAGCTAATGCACATTTTATCACACTTTTTTTATCTTTCTTGGAAAAAGAGAGTATCTTTTTAGAATAAATTAATAACTTTGTTATTGTTTTTTTTGTCATTTCAGAAATTATTATTACTTTTGCATCCGTTTTGTGTGTAATACTCTAAACAATTTAGTAATTTTAAAAACTTTATGTTTAAGAATTTTCCAGGCTACAATCTGGTAGCCAAGCGTCAGGACGACAAGAAACAAAAGAATGAAGCCGAAAACAAGACATTGGTTAAGGCTATTAAAATCATTGCGGTGACTCTTATCAGCCTTATCGTGTGGTGTCTTCCTTCTGATGCCTTTGGTATTCCTGACCTTACGCTGACAGAGCAGCGTACTATTGCAATCTTCATCTTTGCATCTCTCATGTGGCTCACAGAGGGTATTCCTTCTTGGGCAACATCAACACTTGTCATCGTTATCTTGCTCTACACGTGTTCAGATTCTTCCTTGAATATCTTTGTAAAGGATCTCGTAGATGCTCCTGCAGGCTCTGGTTCTTTTTGGGATACAATTTGGCCATACGAATTCCAGGATAAGGATGCAAACGTACTTGGTGCACTAATCTCCTACAAGAAGATCATGGGCTGTTTTGCTGACCCTATCATCATGCTGTTTATCGGAGGATTCATCCTTGCCATCGCAGCAACAAAGGTTGGTCTTGACGTGAAGATGGCAAAGATTATGCTTACTCCGTTCGGAACAAAGTCTGAGAATGTGCTCCTCGGCTTCCTGCTCGTAACAGGTGTATTCTCAATGTTCCTTTCCAACACCGCTACAGCAGCTATGATGCTCACATTCCTTACACCTGTGCTCAAGCAGTTGCCTGCAAACGGTAAGGGACGTATCGGTCTTGCCCTCGCTATTCCTATCGGCGCTAACATCGGCGGTATCGGTACACCTATCGGAACACCTCCTAACGCTATTGCCTTGAAGGCTCTCAACGATGCAGAAGGTCTCAACATGGGTATCGGTTTCGGTGAATGGATGATGTTCATGTTCCCTCTCGCTATCTTCCTCCTCTTTGTAGGATGGTTCATCCTCAAGTTGATGTTCCCATTCTCTCAGAAGACTGTAGAGCTCAAGATTGAGGGTGAGAAGGAGACTACATGGCAGTCATACGTGGTATATATAACATTTATTGTAACAATCCTCCTTTGGGTTCTCGATAAGGTTTCAGGCGTTAACTCTAACGTTGTAGGTCTGCTTCCTGTTGGTGTGTTCTGTGCCTGTGGCATCATCACACGTAAGGATCTTGAGGAAATCAACTGGTCAGTACTCTGGATGGTAGCCGGCGGTTTCGCTATCGGTCTTGCCCTTCAGGAGACAAAGCTCGCTGCCCACCTCATTGAGACAATCCCATTCGATACATGGCCTGCAATACTTATGATAGTTGGTTCTGGTATCCTCTGCTATGCTCTGTCAAACTTCATCTCAAACACAGCAACAGCAGCGCTCCTTATCCCAATCCTCACCGTTATTGGTACAGCATCAAGAGGGAACCTCGAAGCACTTGGCGGCGTTTCACCATTGCTCATCGGTATTGCTCTCTCTGCATCTCTGGCTATGGTATTGCCAATCTCTACACCTCCAAATGCCCTTGCTCATGCAACTGGTATGATTGAGCAGAAGCAGATGATGCGCGTAGGTCTCATCATGGGTGTTATCGGTCTTGTTGTTGGCTATGCTATGCTTATCGTAATCGGTAAGGCAGGATTGATATAGGCCCCCTCCATCTCCCCGAGGGGAGAGACTTTATATACAATTTACCGCTCATGCGTAATCCTTAGTTGGAACGTGTGAGCGGTAATTTATTTTTATCTACTTTATGATTAGAAATACTATCTAAAATCCCTCCCCCTCGGGGGAGAAGGTGGGGGGCCGTCCTTTTCTTTTGTTTTATTTTTCTCCAAAATATTTTGTTTTCTCGCAGAAAAACATTACCTTTGCATCCAGGAATCCTAACTACCTTTCCCCTTGCCCCAAGGGGGAGTAGACGGTAAGAATAAACATTATAAATCTATTATTTTTAAATTAGTAACCAACCTCTTTAAGCGAAAGAATGTATAAGACATCAGGTCACATACTCCGATGTTATCAACATCGGACTACCCGTTTGGGAAGGTTTGGTTCGGTCTCTTATTATGAAGAAAAAATTTACTATCCTAACAGCACTTGCCATGCTTGGTTGTATGAGCGCGTCTGCCCAGCTGTCCTCTAACAAGGATAAGTTTCTTGGCAACATCACTACTACATACCAAGTGGATTATGGCAAGGAGAAATTCTACACCCTCTGGAATCAGATTACCCCTGAGAATGAATCCAAATGGGATGCTATTGAAGGCTCACGACGCGGAAGTTTTAATTTCAGCGGTGCGGATAATGCCTACAACTATGCGAAGCAGCACAATTTCCCTTTCAAGTTCCACACTTTCATCTGGGGAGGACAGTACCCTAACTGGATGAATTCCCTTTCAAAGGAAGAACAGTATAAGGCTATCGAGGAATATATGGATGCTGTAAAGAAACACTATCCAGAGCTTCCTTTGATTGATGTTGTCAACGAGGCTGTGCCCGGACATAACCCTGCCCCTTACAAGGCGGCCCTCGGAGGCGACGGAAAGACAGGCTACGACTGGATTATCAAGGCTTTCGAGATGGTTCACGAGCGTTGGCCGGATGCCATCCTTATATATAATGACTATAACACCTTCCAATATCAGAGGGCTCAGTTCATCGACCTCGTGCGCACTATCCGCGATGCCGGTGCTCCTATTGATGCCTACGGATGTCAGTCACACGACCTTACCGATATGAACGTGACTGCCTTCAAGTCGGCTATGGTTGAGATTCAGAATGCCCTGAAGATGCCTATGTACAGTTCGGAGTATGACATCGGTACTTCTGATGATGACCTCCAGCTTCAGCGCTACAAGGAGCAGATTCCGTATATGTGGGAGGCTGACTATGTGGCTGGTATAACCCTCTGGGGATATATCTACGGCAAGACATGGACCACCGACGGCAACTCTGGCATCATCAGGGACGGCAAGGACCGCCCTGCTATGAAATGGCTTCGCGAATATATGGCAAGTGAAGAGGCAAAGACCGCCAAGAGTCCGTTCCCGGGAATGGTGAAGGAGGCTTCTGTCTATGTAAAGCCAGCTGCTATTGCCGTTACCAAGGGCGATGTAGTGCCTGTAACGGTTCGTGCACGTCTCAAGACAAAGACCATAGACCACATTGAGCTTTATGTAAACGACAAGCTCCTAACCACTATGACCGAGGCTCCGTATGCTACCGAGTTCACCCCTGAGACTCCGGGAAAATACAACCTCAAGGCAGTTGTCTATGCTACCGACGGAACCACATTCGAGCGTCTCTCTGGCGTTACTGCCTATAACCCTCGCGCTCCGTTCAAGGATATGGTGGCAGAGATTCCTGGCACTATCGAGGCAGAGAACTTCGATACCGGTGCTGAGGGCATGAGCTTCCACGATTCTGACACCAAGGATGAGGGCGATGGAAAATACCGTACTAATGGCGGCGGCGTGGATATCGTGAAGGGTAACGGAGGCTTTGCCATCGGCTACACCAACTCAGGCGAGTGGCTCGAATACACAGTTGACGTGAAGGAGGCAGGTACATACGCATTTGATGCCGTTGTCTCTTCTGGTGCTAACAACTCATCATTCAGTCTCTCTCTCAATACAGCCGAAGGTATCAGCGATCTCACAGGCAGCATTGCCGTGCCATGTCTCACATCCAACGACTGGAACACATATTCCACCGTTCACGGCCGTCTCAGCCTCCCTCTTGAGGCTGGCAAGCAGATCATCCGCATCAATATCACGGGTTCAAGCTGTAACATCGACAAGATCAAGCTTCAGCGTATCGACGTTGACGAGAATATCAAGGTGGCTATAGCTGCCGACCCAGAGCCTGCCACCGTCAGCGAGCCTACCACAATAGCTGTCGATGCCTCTTCTGCCACAAGCACCATTGCCAAGGTCAATGTCTATGTAAACGATGTTCTGCTCAAGGCTATTGATGCTGCTCCATTCGAGGCTCAGTACAAGCCGAAGGCAAAGGGCACCTATAAGGTTACAGCCGAGGCTGTTGATGCCGACGGCAAGACCTCAAAGCTCGTAAGCCATAACCTGAAGGTGAACAATAAGCGCGCTCCATTCAAGAACAATGTCACCATCCCTGGTATTGTTGAGGCAGAGAACTTCGACAAGGGCGGTGAGGGACTTGCTTTCCACGACTCTGACTCAAACGACGAGGCTAAGTCAGGCTACCGTACCGACAACGAGGGTGTTGACATCAAGAAGACATCAGGCGGTGGCTATGTGCTTGGTTGGACGTCTCAGGACGAGTGGTATGAATACACCGTAGAGGTAACTCAGGCAGGCAAATACACCTGTCATGCAGTAGTCTCTTCCGGACTCTCAGGCACAGGCTTCAACGTGGGTATTGTAGAGAATGGCAAGGTGACCAACCTCTGGAAGATGGATGTTCGTCAGACTGGCAATAACTCTTGGGATAACTACGAGTCAATTAGCAATACAACACCTAAGGAACTCAAGGAGGGCAAGACTATCATCCGCATCTCCATCGTCGGTGCTAACTGCGATATCGACAAGATAGAGCTCAAGTGCGTTGAGCCAACGGCAATCAACGAGATCAATACTGATGAAACAGACGGCAACGGCGCAATCTACAATATCTCCGGTCAGCGTGTTGACGATAGCTATAAGGGTATCGTCATCATCAATGGCAAGAAGATGATGAAGAAGTAAGTTCCTGACAGTAAATACTCTTTTGTAAAATAAATTAGGAGGACTTTGCATATTGCATGAGTCCTCCTAATTCGTTTGAAGACTTGTTTCAGCTTGATGAGCCATGCGAAGAACTTGCTTTACTTGTTGAGCCTTAGCGAAAAATTCTTTTCCCTTGTAAGTAAAAACGCTTTTCCTCCGCTCTTCCTCCAATGATAATACCATTAAAATACCATAATAATACCATTAGCAATGGTAATTTAATGGTATTTTAATGGTATTTACATAGGATGGAAAAGGGAGGAACAGGGGAGGGGGAATGACAATGGGAATAGCCAAATTCCTGTGAACTCTTGCGAATATGGGAATTTTTGCTTACCTTTGCTCGCTGAACTCATCAAACTAAAACAAGTGTATGTAAAACGAACAAAACTAACGTTGGTGTGAAGGATATTTTCAAAGAAAATGAAAAAAATCCCACAAATCTATGAACGATTCTTTTTTTCGTGTGTATGCTATAATGTAAACACTTTACAAGTACAATAAAAAACAAGTGAATGAAACGATTTCTCATCATAGTAGTTTTAGGCCTCTCATGTGCAATGGGATTTGCCCAATCGGAAGAGACGGCATTAAATACATGGGAGAATTTTGAGGCTTGGAATGTCGTGGATCCTGAGCCTGTGGACCCTAAAGGACATCATAGACGTCAATGGTTTGAAGATCAGGCGTGTGCATGGCAAAAGGTGGTGACAGCTGATCCTAAAAACGAGAACGCTTGGCGCAATCTGTTTCGTGCTTCATTTTACTATGAGACTTATGATTGGCATAAAAGTTTTTATGCCTATTATCTTAAAGTGAATGTGCCACCTATGGCTAGAACCCCTATGACGGATAATGTACTGAGAAAACTTAAGGCCACAATTCCTGATTCAAATGCGTTCTATCTCTGTGCATGTCAGCTCTGGCTTCCTGAATGGGGCGAGTTTGATACGAATGTACTAATCAAGGCTATAGATAATGCTCCAAATGATATTTCCGAAACGGAATTAAGAAGCATGATATTCAGGCTTTGGAAAATTTATCCAGAAAGTAAATATCTTGATCACTTTTTTAGAAAACTGTATGTGAATCACTATTATCCAGAGCGAGTAATGCGCTATGGTTGGAATCTGATGCAGAGTATGCAAAAGGATGCCATATATATTGCAAGTGATTGGTATCAGTATGAGCAGATATTATTGATGCAGTATGTATTTGATGAACGAAAGGATATTTTTGTCATATCTTATGATGATATATTTTATGATGATAACTATCGTAAAGATATCTGCAAAAGGTTAAAGTTAAAACCTTTTAAGCCCGAAAAATATTCCTTTGATGAACAAAGAGCTATTGCTGCGGATTTTATTGAATATTTGAAATCTAAGTGTGACAGACCTTTCTACTTGTCAATGGACTTGGCAGGCAGGACAGATTTGGACGAAGATAGCCTCTATAATGAGGGATTATTGCTTAAATATACAGGAAAGCGTTATGATAACACACTTGTTGCGTTGCATAATGTAAGGGAAGTGTATGATTTAAATTATCTCACCCAGCCATTGTTTATGTATGATCATGGTTCTTCGCAATATGTTGATAACAATGTGGTATATTGTTTGCAGAATTTGATAGACAGATTTGATGATTTTGGCTACAAAGAGGCTGCCAGACGGCTTACGAAGTTTCTGGAAAAAGTATATCAACGAGATAGTGGTAATTACTATTATTTTCCTTCTTTAAGAAGAGACTAGATGAGGCTATCTTTAATATTCGGAAATATAGCCTCGCTCTCGGATGAGGACTTGATGAAGCGCGTGGCGAGCAAGGATGACGATAGGGCTTTTGATGAGCTTTATCATCGTCATGCCCGACGTGTCATGGGGTTTCTTATACGCCAACTTGACGATTCGGAAAAGGCGGCTGACCTCGTGCAGGATGCATTTATGCGGTTGTGGTCGAGCAGGGAACGGTATATCTCGGATAAGTGTTTCTCAACATGGCTTTTCGCAATAGCATATAATCTGCTGAAGAATGAATACCGACGATCGGGGTATTCCAGTGAATATGCAGAACACGTGATGAACAGCACGACAGAGGAACAGGATGAGGATCTGGATGTTAGGCTTGATGACCGAATGTTTGATGAGGCTCTTCGTAAGGAACTATCACTATTTGATGCCGAGAGCCGATTGCTGTTCTCTCTACGTTTCGAGGAAGAGATGACTGTTCCGCAGATAGCAGAGGTGATGAAGATTCCGGAAGGAACGGTGAAATCACGTCAACATACAATAATAAGAAATTTGAAACATAAATTAAAGATATATGAAATTCGAAGATAGACTTAGGGATTCTGCAAAGCGATTGATGGAGGAAGAGAACAGCCGATTGGTTGTTCCTAAGAATCCTCGTGACAAGCGCAAGTTGAACTGGGGGTGGATAGCAACTCCGGCTGCTGCCGTTGTAGGTATCCTGTTTGGCATGTCGCTACCGATGATGAATAACAATCAGGAGGATACTGGTGCTGTGGTTCAACTTAGAGATACTATTTTCCTTGAGAACGATATTCTAGATACCGTATATATCACCAAGACGGTGGTGAAGGAGAAAAAGGTTAAGGTCTATGTCGAGAGACCTGATGCTGGTGATATCGCATGGAATGAGAATAGTGATACCTTCAACATTGAGACACAATGCACCTCTATCGCCTGTGATGGCATGGACTATGCTTTCTTCAGACGAGAAAGATAAGTGGTTCGATTTTTTTATTCAACTTATTCAATTATACACTACAAAAAACTCTGAGTATGAAACATTTAATAACAAGGGCGCCACCCCGATTACAATTGACAATTGATAATTAATAATTGATGATTGATAATTAATAATTGTTCGCTTTGGCTCACCAAGCTAAAGCAAGTGACAATGGAAAATTAGGAGAACTGATATTTAGACTTACATTAATAAAATTACCTAAACTTATGAAGCATCTATTTATCACATATTCTATGCTCATGCTATGCGCCTTGAATTGTTGGGCACAGGAAACTAAGACCTCCGCCAAGGATTCCATTTGTGTATTTGACGGTACGTTGACTAACGTTCCTGACGGTACAGAGATTTGGGTTAGTGTTCCAAATACAGAAGAAAGGAGTGGAGTGTGTACCCTATTTCCTGTAACCACAGTCAAAGATGGTAAGTTCCATTTTGAGAGAGCCTTGGAGCCTGGCAAAAGCCCATATTTCGGCGTGGAAATGAGGAATAGTATGAGCGTGCGTGTGGAAGTGTACCCAGGAATGAAGACAACAATAACCGGTGATGGTATGAATTCTCGTACCTGGACAGCTGTGAACGATCATCCTGACCAAAAGGAATCAAATATATATAAAAAGTTCAAGAGAGAGAAACTTGCTGATTTTGTAGCAATTGAAAACAAAATGCAGATGGCATACTGTGGAATTTATGAAGATTCTACCGAGGTAGGCAAGAAATCTTCAATAGAAGCAGCACGTTATTATAGATCGCAATTAGCCCCATTAATGGAGGAATATTTTAACACAATGTATGAGTTTATGAAGGACAGGCCTTTCTGCTATTCCTATGAGTATGAAACTAGTGGGCTGGTTGACTATGCTTACCGAAAAAAAGATGAGGAGAAGCTTGAAAAATGCCGTAAACTCTATGCTAAGTTCCCTGATGATAACAGTAGTTACGCTATAAGAATTAAGAAAGAACTTCAGCCACAATATAAGTCTCTTGAGGCTGGTGATCAGGTAAAGGATTTTACTCTAAACGATCACGACGGAAAGCCACATAGTATATTGGAAACACTTGGCAAAGGCAAGTATCTCTTGCTTGAACTTGCATTTAAGAATTGCGAGGCAGAGAAAGTAGAAAGACCAAAGGAAGTGCTCAAGGAATTATTTTCCAAATATTCTGATAAATTAGATATTGTCACCCTCACTTCTTGTGCGAAGGATATATTTGACAGTAAGGATTTCCCACGTGAGAAGTGGTTGGAACTCGGTTTGAATGACATGTCTTCATACAATGCGATTGACGGTACGTATTTCGCATGGGGAGAACGTTTCATCTTCATCTCACCAGAGGGTAAGATACTGGCAAAATACGATTCTGACAAGCTACAAGAGGGAATGAAGAAGAATTTCCCATTCATTGTGGAATGACAACCTTTTACCTTAACTTACGTTGTTTAGTGTCCGCTGCTATCTTGCATCGAATGACAAACTAGGACAGAACCTGATTTATTCAAGTTTGAAAACAACGATTACTAAATTTGAAAAGAAAAATTAAACAATTAACTGATACAAAAAAATGAAGAAAACCGTATTTACATTAATCGTTAGTGCATTGGTGTCTCTTCCTTCTTGGGCAGGAGATGCAGATAAGAATGTGCGTGGTGTCAAGCTGACGGGAAAAGAAGTGAAAAATAATATCTCTGATTGGGGAATATTCCCAAAGTTTCAAATTGGGAATAAAATAATTTCCCTTGGCGATAACTGGACAAACTACTATTGTTCGGAATTAACAGACAATGAACTCACAAAGGAGGAATTGTTTGTGAAAATGGGAGAAGCTGATAATGAATTAGGCTTTGTTGACCAATTTGTCAAGCGATCAGATAACTCTATCTGCGTATTGAATTTCGCAGGAAACCATATGATCACCTTGAAAGATATGGTTGTCATTCCTAACTCGAAAAGCCTTGCGGATATGAAGAACTTCTCATCGTGGAAAAGGTACGACCTTTCTAGCTTCAATCAAAAGTTTCGTTTGTCTTTGGAACAATTCTGCTCATTGTCAGATTCTACTATACTTCTACATGGTACTCCTACTGATGATTACAAGCATATATTTTCCATCATGGATTACAAGAATCAGAAGATTACTCCTTTAGATTTTTTGCCAGAAGACGGTGTTGATGTGCCTGATGCTGTGAAACATGACATCTATACGAGTTATAGTAAACTTTATGGCAATGGAAAAGGACGTTTCCTTTATAAATGTGGTAAGGAAAAATACTCATTCATATTCACTATAGGCAAGGACAATAAGGTCAATGTTGTAAAGTATTTATACAAGGTGTATCCTGAATATAAAGCACGTGATGAATGGAATGCTATGTTATTAGAACCTCGCTGCGAGGAAGAGTGTGTTGCCGTTGGTGGGAATAATATATGTATGCTTCTAGCGGATTCTGACCCTGATGGAAATATCTATGGGAAAATGACTCTGGAAAACTATTCTCCTTTTGTTTACGGAAACGTAGTAGAGTTATTCGACTGGGATGGAAACAAGAAGAATATTCTTTATCTTGACCATTATGGCCAGCGTATTTTCCTGTCGGAAGACGGCAAGAAACTATATCTGTTTTCAGATAACAATGGCTTAACAACCCCAAAGGAGCCTTATATTTGGGTATATGATATAAGCAATCTCGAAAATCAGCCAAGTGTAGATATTGCAGAGATGGAAAAGGCTCGTGAAATCAAGTATAAAAATGATATAGAGAAAAGATCAAAAATAAAGCCTAAAGATGTGGGCGACTTTGTGAAAGAAGGTGATATGATGGCTGATTTTGAGTTGTACGACTATGACGACAAGCCGCATCATCTCTATGAGTTCTTGGGTAAGGGTAAATATACTATTCTTGAGTTTAGCGGAATAGGTTGTGTCCCTTGTCAGGAAGCAAAGCCGTATCTTGAGAAATTCTATAAGCAATACAAGGATAAGTTTGAGATTATAACTATATCTACCGACCGCCTTTTTGACTGGAAGAAGAAACCATTAGGAGAGGTTAGCTGGCATGAATGGAACGACCATAATATGGGAAAAGATATAATGAGGAAATACGATGTTCAAGGAATACCAACTTTCATCATCGTTTCTCCTGAGGGCAAGGTTGAGAGAAAATGTCTTGCCGTCGGTAAATTCTACGAGGCTCTGAAGGATTATATCCCAGCTGAAGAGGTAGATAAAATATTCAAGAAATAAAATAAATTGATGTAAACATTGTAGTTTTTTGCTGGTTTGAAAAGTATCACCACTTTTGCATGTACTGACGGGAAAAAGAAGGAAATACCTAAATCGTAAATCTTTTTTTCGGAAATTACGTCTTTATAAGTGTAGGTAGTTGATAAACGGTAAAAAAATAATATCTAACAAAACCAATTTCTATGAAGAAAACAATTATTACATTAGTGTTGATGCTCGTCGCTATTTGCGGTTGGGCACAAAAGGTATGGGATAAACCAGCGTCATTCTTTGCCAAAGGTGATTTTTCCGATATCAAGGTTAGTAAGGTGGAGTTCTTAGACAAGGAGACTGTTGTGCATATAAATTTCCTGAGTCGAGGGCAGGGTGCGTTTCAGTTTGTAAAGGAAACCTACCTGAGAACTCCTGATGGCAAGCATTATCTCGTTACCAATGGTAAGGCTACATGCGAGGAAGAAAAAGATTTGCCATTAGGAGAATGGTATCATCCTACAACTCCTAACACCAATTTCGCCCTCCATTTTAATCCGCTCCCTGCTGATGTAGAGCGTTTCCATCTCATCGAGGGTGATTATCCTCGCGCTTTCAAGGTTTGGAACATTTCCGAGGGAAAGCAGAAAGAAATGTCTGGATTGTTCAACTCCAACTGGCGTGATGATCAGAATGGCGAATGGATCCTTTCTCTCTATGCTGATAATGCGGTATATGATAGTAAGGTGTGGAAGTATGAAGCTAAGAACGACAAGAAGATTGTGCTGACTGACGGTCAGGAGAAAGTAACCATTGCTGTTGGCAAGGAAAAGGCTGGCAAGCGTCAGTTCACTATCAACGAACAGAAACTTAACCTTTCAAATTTCGGTTCAACTCTTCCTTGCTATCCAACAGAGGATAATACGACATTCAGTACAGAACTTGCTAATGGAGAAGCCACTATTAATGGTTGGATAAAGGATTTTCCGAAGGATCTTTCTGATAAGAAAATCAATATTACTACAAAAGTCATGGATTTTCTGACGGGTGAAGCGGTAACTGTAGATGAAACTATTGATGCTTTGGGACAATTTTCTATAAAAGCGAAACTTAATGGTACTCAGAGTGTCGTCTTTGAAGAGAAAACAGAAAATGGGGACAAGGTTTTTGAAACGGAAGTTATCTTACAACCAGGGAAGCAGTACTTTATGGTGCATGACTGGAAAAATGGCAGTTGTCTGTTCATGGGCGAGAATGCACGTTTGCAGAATGAGCTTCAGACAAATCCTTGTGACATAGAATGGGTTTCAACAGGTTATATAGAACCGAAAGTAAAGAACTATGAGACCGCTATGGGCAGGTTGAATGGTATCATGGCAAAGAATCCGAATCTCAGTAGGCGATATCGTGAATATATGAATGATAAAATCAGATTTCGTGCAGCTCGCAATGTCGTTTATTCTCGAGAACAGGAAAAGGCCGCCCAGATTGCAGATAAGTATGCAGCCGTAAATACTTCTATGCCACTATCTCTTACTTGTAATTTCGCAGATTATGTAGATGAGAAAATACGAAGATGCTTTTCTATGGCAATGGATAAATATCGTGATAGTCCGGAACTGTTTCTTAGATTTGAGAAAGAAGGCAAGATTAAACTAAGTGACAGCGATCATGATTTGTTGAAGAAGTGGCAGCAAACGAATGAGCTGAGAAATAAGCTAAGAGATTGTGAGACTATTGAGGAGGCAAATGCTGTAGGTGCCGAAATTGAGAAAATAGGCGGTGCTAAGGAGATATTGGCCCTTCGTGATAGAGAAGATATACAGAAGATCTTGGCTGAGTGGAGACCTAATACGCATAAGGTAGAATGTGATGTTATTGATTCTGTATATACGAATCAGCTTATGCGTGATTATTGTCGTGCGCGTATTCTTAGTCAAGAGCTATCAAGAAATAAAAGTCTGACAAATGATGCGCTACCTCTTATTAATGACATCAAGAATGATTATTTCAAGCAGCAGGTTGTTGCTCTGAAAAGTCACTATGAAGAGTTGGCTAGACAGAATGAAGAGGCTGTAAAGAAGGTTATAGCTCCTGCATCAAATGTTGAGGGCTTGACTGACGGTAAGGCTATTGTGGAAAAGATGATAGAGCCATACAAGGGTAAGATCGTGTATATGGATGTCTGGGGTACATGGTGTCAGCCTTGTATTCAGGCCATTAAGGCTTCACCTGCGATGAAGGAGGCTGTGAAGGATTATGATATAGTTTATCTGTATGTTGCGTATGATTCAGAGGAAACTGCATGGAAGGGCTGTATCGCAGAGTTTGGTCTTACAAAACCTAACTATGTTCACTATAATCTTCCTCAGAAACAGCGGAATGCGGTGCTTGATTATCTGAAGGTTGACGGTGTCCCATTCTATGTTCTCTTCGACAAGCAGGGCAATATGGAGATTCTTGACCGTGGGCATATTGGAAATATCCAAGGCTTCAAGAATAAGATTGACGAAATTAGCAAGAAATAATATTCTCTTTGTGATATTTTCTGCGTTTTTACTTGGATTGTCAAGGGAAATTTATTATCTTTGCATTCATTAAAGGACTAAGGTCAAAGGACTAAGGTTGAAGGTTGATGGATGAAGGATTAGGGGTTATTTGTATCAAACCTTATTTCTTATTCTTTCCAACTTTATTCCCAACAAAGACCTTTGACCTTAGACTTTAGACCTTTGACTTTTGTCTAAAAACAACAGAAACAATGAAGTGAATTTTTGCTATGGGTATATTTAGTGCAATACTCGGGTTGTTCAGTTGCAATGCGCAAAGTCCTGATGCAGCCTTTAGGAGTGTTGATGTTGAGGAATTTGCAAAGGTGATTGCTGACACCGCAGTTGTGCGTCTTGACGTGCGTACTCCAGAGGAGTATGCCGAAGGACATATTGACAATGCCATTAATATAGATGTGCAAAACGACAGTTTTGAGAAAAAGGCGGTCTCTACTCTGCCAAAGGACAAGACCATAGCTCTGTATTGTCGCAGCGGTCGCAGAAGCAAGAATGCTGCCAAGATCCTTTCTGCTAATGGCTACACCGTTGTGGAACTCAATTCCGGATATAATGGGTGGAAGAAGAGTTTCAATTAACAATTAATAATTAACATACCCTTTCGCGCTCCGGCTCCCTCCCTACGGAGGGAAGTTCGATGTTGATAACATCGGAGTATGTGCAAAGCGGGGGGAGAGGCCGCTTCTATATTTTATTTATGATACGACTTACAACTTGTACAAATGAGTTCAATGCAAATCTGCTGAAAGGTGCATTGGAAAATGAAGGAGTTCCTGCAATGCTCTCAAACGAGATAATGAGCGGATATATGGGTACACAAGGTGTTGATGTCCTTGTAAAAGAGGAAGACTTTGAGGCTGCCAAGAAGATATTGGAGCAACAGGAGAAATAAAAAAAGTAGAAAGTATTTTCTACTTTCTACTTTTTTATTTAGGTATAAGGTCGAAGGACTAAGGTCTAAGGTTGGAGGGTAACGCCTTTGACTTTTGACCTTAGACATTTGGCCCTTTTCTTATGCTCCTTTTGCATACTCTGAAGGAGTCATGCCGACAACGCGCTTGAAAGTACGGCTGAAGTTATTGCTATCCTCATAGCCGCACTTGCGTGCAATGGTGGCAATAGGATATTTACGCGCACTCTCCAAGAGCTGCTGGGCATATGCCATGCGGATGCCAAGGATATACACTGCACCGGTAATGCCGGTAATACTGAATATTTTACGACGCAAATGCTGGTTAGTCATGGACAATGCTTCTGAAACCGTATCACAATTTACGTGCCCAATCTTCATCTGATCATGTACAATCTGATGAATTTTTTTTAGGAATTGTTTGTACTCTCTAAGCATAGTATTAATTGTTTAATAGTTATGTGTTAGTTATTTAATTCTCAAAGACCTATGAACTAAGGATTAGAGTCCATGGACTTTTGCTTGCAAAAATACACAATTATTTCAAAAACGCATAGTTTTTTTTAATAAAAATGAGGTTTTGGAACAAAAAAAGCACAATTTTATTAATTACAAGTGACAAAAACGGCTAAAATAATAGCGAAAAGAGGCAAATTTCTTGCGTTTGTACTTATAATTCAGGTCTTCTTGCATGGCGTAAGCCTCACGCTCGAATGAAAGTGCATAATATGCCTTCATGAAATTTCGAAGTCTGATTAGATGATATAACCACTCTATGACATACCACACATAGAAGCCGATGAAAAGCATTTCCTTCTGCTGCATGGAATGGATATACTCATGATTCTTTGCTGCTTCGGGCAGACGTCCCTTATCCACTCGGCAGAACACGTAGCCGAACAGATTGATAGCCCAGAATGAGCCGAAAGGGAAATATTTGTTGTAGATTATTTTCATACTGTTAAAAGTCAAAGGTCTAAGGTCTAAAGGATTTTGTTGGGAATAAAGTTGGAAAGAATAAGGAATAAGGTTTGATACAAATAAACCCTAATCCTTCATCCACCAACCTTCATCCTTAGACCTTATTCTTTCCAAATTTATTCCCAACAAAGTCCTTATATCTTAACTATACTTTGACGGTGATATTCCGAAGTATTTCTTGAAGACGGTACTGAAGTACTTGGGGTTGTCGAAGCCTGTGAGTAACGACACCTCTGTAACGGTGCGCCCCTGACGAAGTAGTGTTGATGCCTTCTCAAGTCGGATGGTACGCACGAAGTCTTGTGGTGACTTACCCGTGTACGTCTTCAGTTTCACATAGAAGAGTGTACGGCTCATTCCCATCTCACGGCATAGGTCGTCGATGTTGAAGTCGTTGTCCTTCAGATTGTCGAGGGTGATATTTGTCGCTTTTTCAACAAATTCTTCGCCTTCTTGCTTCAATGCAGGCTCCGTGTCTGGATCTTCAGGCTCAGCCTCCACGCTTTCACGTGGAATGGCAACCTCTTCGACAGGCAGAGTGACTTTCTCGCGCATCAGACGCAGGTATTTGTTGTGCAGGCTGTATAGCAGCCATAATCCCTGGAAGGCGAGAATGAGGAGCAGGACATAGATGCACCACATCCACCATGAGTTCCACCAAGGCTGTCCGATATGTATGGTAAGGGTACACTCGTCGAGGACGATGCCGCTCGTCTTGCTTATACATCTTATATGAAGTATGTGCTTGCCCGGCTCCAGATTCTCAAAGCCGAGGAACTGCTGGGTTATGACCTGACTCCATTCCATGCCCTCCATACGATACTGGTATGCTATGTCGAACTGGTGGCGCATGTTGATGCTCTCATATAGTATGTCGAAGTTACGCTCATTATATGAAAGGCGTATCTCGTTCTTGAGCAGACTCTTGGCTATCATCTGCCTGAACTCGTCCGTGGTTTTCTCATTTACATTATCGTCATTGTGCACGTGTACGCCTTTTATGACGAGTCGTGTCTTATAGTTGAGTCGGCTGATGTTCTTAGGATTGATGATGATAGCACCATCGACCGTGCCATAGATGATATTGCCGTTCGGGAGGGTGGCTGCTGCGTGATACACGTATTCTGTGTTAAGGCCATAGCCATAGCTCACGTTGATGATGTCGGTAGGTTTGTTGGGGGTGACGAAGACGAGTCCCCTCTCTGTGCCGAGCCATATCCTTCCTGTCTGATCCTTGGTGATGCTCGTCACGCTGTTGGTGGGCAGTCCGTTTTCTGTTGTCAACTGGTGGGTTACCTTGTTTGTCTTGAGGTCGTAGATATACGCACCACCGCCGTCGGTGGCAATCCATAGCTTGTTGTCCCTGTCCTCGAAGAGGTCGGTCACGTATCTGTTGGCATCCATCTTGTTTTCTGGCATATATTCCACCTTGTGCAGCTCATTGTCGTTGGAGCTGGCGAAATACAGGCCGTGGGCAGAGCCTATTGCTATCCTGCCGTCGGATAGAGGTGCGAATGCAAGGATGTTGTCAAGACTGAAATACTTGTTGCCTTCAGGTGTCTTTACCGTGAGCGCGCCGAAGAGAGTGCCCATCCACAGATTGCCCGCCTTGTCATAGCTCAGACAATATACGTGGTCGTCCTTCAGGGTACCGTCGGTTGTGGAATACAGCTTTCGGGTGGTGCCGTCGGGGGATACCTCGCACACGCCGTTGCCGTAGGTTGCTATGAGTAGTCGGCCGTCTGACTTCTTGCATACATCAAGCACCACCAGACCTCTTGCCGTATGTCGCCATGAATCTGCAGATGTATCGTAGATGCTGATGCCGTCGTCGGTTCCCATGATCAGGAGGTCGTTGCCCAGGCTTTCCACACAGTTCACATGGTCGTTGATGATGGATTGCGGGTTGCTCTGGATATGACGGAACACGGCTGTGGTGCTGCCAACTGGGCGTGCCATATCGATGCCTCCGGAATAGGAAGCCACGATTATGTTTCTCCACGAATCGACTATGATATCATATACACCATTGCCGTGGAGGACTCCGTAAGGTCCTTCGTTGGCGCTGAACAGAGGCTTGGCATCGCTTGCCGTGCGCAGGGCCTGATATACGCCGAAGCCGTCGATACCGATGAGCATCGTGCGGGTGTCGTATAGGGTGATGGCTCTCACAGGGGTGTTGGGTACGTCGAGCATTACCACGCTCTCATCCTGACCCTTTCCCACGTTCTTTACAATCTTGACACCCTCGGTGAAAGTTCCGAGCCATAGGTTGTTTGTCTTTGAGTCGTAGTAACCGCAAAGAGCCTTGTCGTCCGACCATTTCTCGCGTTTCTGGTCAAATACACCATCATAGCTGCAGAACAGCATCTTGCCATTGCCATATGGCAGGATATAGTTGCAGAAATGCCTTATGCCGGCATCCTTCATCTTACAGTCATTTTGTAGATAGAGCTGGTATATTCCCTCCCTCATAGCTAACCAAAGGCATTCCTCGGTTGCCAGTATGTCGTTCAGCATAACCGGGATGTTCATTATCTTTGATACGTTGGCCACAAGGTCAAAACGATCCTGAATCTTGTCATAGTGGTATATGCATCCACTATTGTCGAAGACATACGTCTCGTCATCGTTGCATGTAGAATGGGCGAACTTGACCACGCGCCCCGCAAAACTGCTATACAGCTCTCTCTCACCAAGTGGATATTTCTTCACCACGGTACCATTGTAACGGTCAACGCCATATTTCGTAGTCCACCATACGGCATTATCCCTTGTCTTGTGGAGCGAATACACCCTCTGGCTCGACAGACCGTCTTGCATGTTGAGATGCGAGAAGGTGAAGTCCTTAACCTTTAAACCTGAGGCTGATATTGGAAGTCCTATGGTTAGAAGGCATGCAATAATATATGAATACAGGGCCTTTACAGACATTATATAATATACGGTTATTAGAATTAATAGGCATTTCCCCTTATATGCAACGTGCAAAAAGCCCCCCGCACGAAAGAAAAAATGCGTGTCAGTTCTTGAAGGCTGACACTTGGTCTTTGAATTTCTGAGTGCAAATATAGGAATTTTTTTTGAAATTAGCAAAGAAAGTTGTTCTTTTTTTGCTATTATGTCTTTCTCCTTTTCTTATGATTCCAAGCAAAATTCGATGTGCCTTCGCTTTTCCTTCGCTATAAATCCTTTTCTCCTCCCTTCCGGAACTATAGGATCATGGGAGTTACAACGGACTTACATAGGAGCTACTTGGGAGGAACTGCGGAAAAAGAAGCCTAAATGTTAAATATTTAGTTAAAATAAGTTAATGTAGAAAAGTGTCCCACAAAACAGGACAGTTCCCTCTTATCTTTGCATCAGAAATCAAAAAACAAAAGAATATGGAAGCAACTATACCTTACCTTTTGGAACGTCTCACCAAGTGGGCAATCCAAATCATCTGGACATTAATCTGCGGAATAGCAAGTCTTTTCCTTCAGATTATCCGTAGCATAATCAAGAAACTGTTTATGTGGGCACGCATAAGTGTTTCAGTAATCGTAGAGCTGATAGAAATGCTTATCAGCTATCTGCAAAACTACATTATTAGAAAAACCTTACAGGTAAATCATAATATTAACTAATTAAAAAGGAGGTAATTATGAAAGCTAGAAAGTTATTTTTCAAGGAGTGTCACCTTGCTGGTCGTCAGTATCATGATGCTGATGAGGTGTGGGAGGAGCTGCATGTCGGCACATTGTTGGAGCTGCGTCGTGACTTCGAAAACCGCTATGACAAGGATGCTGTAGCCGTGGTGTTTGTCAAAGGTATTGACAAGAAAACTGGTGAGGAGGATGCATATCTCCTTGGCTATATCCCGCATGATGAGAATACGGAGATTGCCAATCTTCTCGAAATGGGATGGACAAACATCTTCGAGTGTCGTATCTCTAAGAAAGATGAAGATACACATTATGAGAATCAAGTGCATCTGACTATCAGAATCAAAAGAAATCCACAAAATGCCTAAGTTTATGGACGGAAGAGAGAAATGCGAGTTCCTGCGTAAGATACGCGTGAACATCGCCATGCTCAACGGACTTGACTACACCCCCTCCGAATGCCATCACGGAGGGTGGTGTTCAGGCACTTGTCCGGTATGCGAGAAAGAAGCTGATAACCTTATGCAACAACTACAAAGTAAGGAGGCGGCAGGGTGCTCTATTAAGATTGATGTCGAGAGTATCAAGGTTCTTGAACAAATGGCAAGAGAATCAGAGGATATTGATGATGATTCTATTCCTCCAGACACATGTGGATATATGATGCCCGTACCTTACGAAGAGGATGATGGCTCTGCCTCTGAGGATGTATAGTCTTTAATTTCAAACGCAGAGGCACAGAGGCGCTAAGAAAAATGAGTGCAAAAAAACTTAGCGTCTTTGCGTTTAAAGTTTTATCCACTCTGGTTTATGAGCACTTATTACAATCTTCAAGAACTCCCCCTTGGGGGGTTGGGGGGCTTTTATAACCACTTCCTGCGCATGTAGGTACAGCCTCTTAGCGTGTTTGCCATATAGGTCATCACCGAGAATCGGCATTCCAAGACCGTCGGGATGTGCACAATGCACTCGTAACTGATGAGTACGACCAGTCACAGGTTGGAGTTTGAGAAGCGTGCGAGGTTGTCCTTCAATCTCGACCTCTCCCATAATCTCGTATAATGTAAGGGATTCTTTCCCGTTCTCATAATCCACCTTCTGACAAGGACGGTTAAGATAGTCGGATGATAGCGGAAGTGATATCTCGCCCTTAGTACCGACAGGCAGAGGGAGAACGCCTTCAAGGAGGGCGAAGTAAGTCTTGAAGCCCCTCACCTGCCCTTCGGGCATCCTCTCCCCAAGGGGCGAGGAAGATATTACCTTTTTTCGCTGTGGTGCATCTTTTAAGGTTTCATTAGTAACTTTTTCCTCGCCCCTTGGGGAGAGGATGCCCGAAGGGCAGGTGAGGGGCTGAAGCTGTTTA
>CADCHG010000033.1:28914-35654 GCA_902801155.1 uncultured Prevotellaceae bacterium
CGCATCTCACGGAGAATATCAAGCGCACTCTTACGCTTGGATTTCCCCGGTACGCTAAGCATCCTCTCTGGCTTGTCAACCACAATGATGCTTTCGTTTTCAAAAAGAATCGGTAGGGTGGTGCGTTGCTCCGGCTCTTCGAGAGGATTAGCTTCAACCTCAAGACCTTGCAGCATCCAGTCAAGGATCGGTTTGCAACGGCTTTGGCAGGCAGGGCGGAAAGAGAAAGACAGCCCCTCACCTGCCCTGTGGGCATCCTCTCCCCAAGGGGCGAGGGTAAAGTTAGTATTCCCAATCACGTTTTCAGCGAACGAAGGTAACTTCCTCCTCGCCCCTTGGGGAGAGGATGCCCACAGGGCAGGTGAGGGGCAAATCTCCGCAATCTCCACAGGCTTCAATCCTTTGAGATAGGCATATTGCAGGAGCTTTGGGGCACAACATTCGCCTGAACCTGATGGAGGGATTATGCATTTTGAGCCAGTACGCTTTGCCCATTCGGAGAAGATGTCGAGAAGATTCTTCTTTTCACCCTTGGCATTAAGCATGACGAAATGCTCGAAGAGCCAATGCTGAAGCGCATCAGACTTACGTTTACGTTCTTGTTTTAGTGATGTAATCTGGTCTTGAATAACTTGCAAGGCATTGCGGCATTCCGCCACCTTCTCATTCCATACAGTCTTCTGCCTACGATACTCTCCCTTCTCAAACTGTCGTTGACGGCAATAGGCCTCATATTCTTCTGACGTAGGATCTACGTCACGCGAATGTGGGAGCACAGGCTTTTCTGCCTCTGCCTCATAGAGAGCCTCACGCGCTTGGCGTAGTTCATCAGAAGCTGAGAGACGTTCTATTTCCTTATTAATATTTACGATTTCCGCTTCGTGTATCTTGAAATAACCTTTCTCGTCAAGATAATCGAAGACGGGTGGCACGAATCCCTCTATATCATATTGTCCAAGCATCTGCCCGGAATATGCATATAATGTCTCACTCTCGGTGATAAGTACCCCGAATGTCTTGCCATTTCGCACCTCCTCCTGCCATTCAGGATGAGAATGAATGATAGCGAGAAGCGAAGAAACTGCTTCTTCACATCGTGCTGAGGGGGTATAATAGAAAGGGTTGTTGAGCCTACCCCGACCCTCCCAAAGGGAGGGAGTGTTATATAGTTTTTTCGCTATGGGCATAAGGTTTCATTACTATAAAACATCCTTCCCTTTGGGAAGGCTTGGTTAGGCTTTAAAGTTCTTCTAAATGCCTCTCCAATGGAATGCCTCTGTTCTTGTCCCTGTTATTCTTGTTTGTCTCTATCCATTTGCTGAGAGTATCCATAGCGATGCGGGCAGAATCACGGAGAGAATCACCACGAAGCAGATGTCCGTCAACAATGGCTGAGAAGATATCGCCAGTTCCAGGGAAATGAACTGGAATCTCGTCATAGTTGAGGAGGAAATTCTCGCCTTCATAGCCTGCCACAACGTGTGAGCCGTCCTTTAACAGTACAGAGGTGATAAGCACCGACTTTGCACCTAAGTTACGAAGCTTCTCTACAAGTTGAAGAACCTCTTCCTCAGTAATGCCATCTGCTTTATAAGGAGTGTCTGTGAGATAGCAAGCCTCGGTATAGTTCGGGAAGATAAGATGAGCCACGCCAACCATCTGACGCATGGAATTGATAGTCGAAGGTGTAACGCCGTTATATAGCTTACCCTCATCACCCATGATAGGGTCCACGAGAATCACACTACCCTTGTCGGCCTCCTCACGGCAATATTTTGCCACAATCTCAGCCTGACGCTCTGAGGCTATGAAACCTGTAGCTATGGCATCAAATGAGAACCCTAGCTCACGCCATACAGGGAACACACCTGTGATATAGTCGGTTGTCTCAAGTATGTTGAACTTGCCATAGTCGAGTGTGTTGCTCACGAGAGCCGTAGGAAGGTTATACACAAGGTTTCCCATATACGAAAGTATAGGCAACATGGCTGCTGTAGCCACCTTGCCATATCCGCACATATCATTAATCAAAAGTATCTTATTACCTTTCATGGCTGCAAAGGTACTGAAATTCTGCCTCAAATCAAAATAAATCACGAATTATAACTATTTTTTCAAACAAAATCAGTAACTTTGCAGCCGAAAAGTGCCTCTCTCCCGTCTTCCTGGGGGGAGTGGTTAGTATTTACTGTCATTTTGGATAAAATCTATAAAACATCCTTCCCTTTGGGAAGGCTTGGTTAGGCTTTATGGAAAATATACAACAACAAGAAGAATTGATGCTGCTTAGAATCACCGGTGAGGATCGCCCGGGACTTACTGCCAGCATCATGGCTATACTCGCGAAATACGATGTCAGCGTACAGGATATAGGTCAGGCAGATATTCACTCTACCCTGTCTCTGGGCATACTTATCCGCGTTCAAGAGAAGTATTCCGGTTTCGTAATGAAGGAACTGCTCTTCAAGGCAACGGAACTCAACGTGAACATCGGCTTCATACCTATCACTATGGCTCAGTACGAGGACTGGGTATCACGTCAGGGCAAAAACAGATATATGCTCACGGTACTTGGTCGCAAACTGGAGGCTCGTCAGATTGGTGCCGTTGCCCAGCTTATTGCCGATCAGGGACTTAACATCGATGCTATCATCCGTATGTCAGGTCGTTCAAGCATAGAGCACCCACGCGAGAATGCTCGTGCCTGCATCCAGTTCTCTGTACGTGGCAATCCATCCGACAAGAATGAGCTTCACGCACAGTTGCTCCGTCTGTCTTCCGAAATGGAAATTGACTGTTCTTTCCAATGCGATAACATGTACCGCCGTATGCGTCGCCTTATCTGCTTCGATATGGATTCCACTCTCATTCAGGCAGAGGTAATCGACGAGCTTGCGCGTAAGCATGGAGTATATGATCAGGTAGCAGCAATCACGGCTTCTGCTATGCGTGGCGAGATTGACTTCAAGGAATCATTCACTCAACGCTGTAAGTTGCTCAAGGGCTTGGATGTCAGCGTGATGCGCGAGATTGCGGAGAACCTTCCATTCACCGAGGGCGTTGACCGTTTGATGTATGTCCTGAAGAAATATGGCTATAAGATAGCCATCCTTTCTGGTGGTTTCACATTCTTCGGAGAGTATATCCAGAAGAAATACGGCATAGATTACGTTTATGCCAACGAACTGGAGATTGACGAGACAGGACACCTCACAGGCAACTATGTAGGTGAGATTGTGGACGGTCGTCGCAAGGCAGAGCTTCTGAAACTCATAGCACAGGTAGAGAAGGTTGATCTCCAGCAGACTATTGCCGTGGGCGATGGTGCCAACGACCTCCCAATGCTCTCAGAAGCAGGTCTCGGCATAGCCTTCCATGCAAAGCCAAAGGTTGTGGCTAATGCCGACCAGTCAATCAACACCATAGGTCTTGACGGCGTACTCTACTTCCTCGGATTCAAGGATAGCTATCTTGACGAGAAGGCACAGTAAGGCAAAATAAAAATCGAAATTATTTTGTTATTTCAGTTTTTATTCTTATTTTTGCATCCAAAAGATATAAAGTTATGACAGCCATACAGTTAAATGCCGAGATTCTTCGCAATATGAGCATCATTGCCGAAGATGAGAACTTGATGAAGCGAGCAGCAAAATATCTGCGTAAACTCGTTTCAGAAAAGGAAGATTCTACGCTCTTCACAAAGGAAGAGTTCTTTGCTCGTATAGACAAAGCAAGGAAACAGCCAGGCAAGCAATTTTCCAGTGTTGAGGAACTTGATCAATACATCCGCAACTTATGAGTCGTTATACTGTAGAAATAAAGAAACAGGCTCTTGATGATCTTAAAGTTCTGGGTAAAAGTGAACCCCAAGCCTATCAAAAGGCTCTTAAACTCATTGCAGAACTTTATGAGCATCCACAGACTGGTACAGGGAAACCGGAACAACTTAAGGGGTGCGGAGGTACATTGTGGAGTCGTCGTATCACTCAGAAGCATCGTTTGATATACGAGATTATTGAAACAGTAGTTCACGTAGATATATTGTCTGCTTACGGGCATTATGACGACAAATAATTCGTTGTGATTAGTCCAACTGCTTGGACGAGAAGGCACAGTAAGAAGGCAAACCAAGCCTTTCTTTAATAACAAATATGCCGCTTAAAGGGACATCCCTTTAAGCGGCATTTTCTGTATTTGTAAGCTATTACAAGAAAAAAAACAAATAAACACTCTTATTTCTTGCTTAATCTGATAATTTTTTATATTTTTGCAATCGATAGTCTCGGTTAAGTTCGGCAAAGAGATGCCGAAAGCTATAAAAACCGTTACTGTCATACATATTAACGAATGGCGTTTATCGCTTTTCCTTTGGCTTGTCAAATCCGCTAAATTTGAAAGTTGGTCAAGGAGAAAGGATGATAGGCTCCACATAGGTGCGTTATTGTACCCGTACCTCGTTGTGCCCCTATGGGGTATAACGGGTACGTTACGTATATACCTATGCGGGAGTTCTGTTGTTGTTTATCCTACCAACGAGGCTTTTAGCGGAGCCTGACAAGCGGGATTGCAACAAACAGGCTCCCGCATTTCGTATTATGTATCTACATTAACCTAAATAAACATTGCCACATTCGGGAGTTCTGCGGCATATAATAATAGTAAATAAATACAAGACATGATTATGACACACACAATCACTAGCCCCCCAGATAGCAGACCTTGCTCATGGTTGGCTTAAGCAAGTTGAGTACACCTGAAAAATGCCATTAAAAAAACGGCTCTACGAGTCACTTATGTTCTGCTCCAAAATATCATCTAAATTAGTTTATGTCAGCCATGACTCTTCGATTTAAACAATATAGCGTTATATACGTTACAAAAAAGATGATTTTTACAAATTGTTTTTCAAATGGATTCACATATTAATTACATATGGACAAACAGGAAAGAGTTGCTAATTTCTTTCCTTCTGATTTTTACTGGCGGAATGATTTATATTTTATATCGGCCAGAAAATCTTTTGCTTTTTAGATTGACTGATAGTCTTGGAGTAACACCTCTTATAGATGTAGTAAGGTCAAATTCATCACGAATTATATTACCATCTTTCATGATAAATAGTATGCCTGCAGGATTATGGGCTGGGTCTTATTTAATGATGATGTATATCACAACAAAATTTCATACACGAAGAATTAGATTGATGCTCACCCTACCACTACCTACTATGGCAATAATATTGGAATTCATGCAGTTTTTGGGGTGGTGCCCTGGTACATTTGACATATACGATTTGATTTGTTATATTGTGCCGTTGTATGTATTTATAAAATCAATATAGTAATAATCACATAAAAAACTTTTTCATATGAAAAAACAAGACGATTTAAGTTTAGGAGGTTCAATTATCCTAACAATAGTATTTGCAATCATGGCATTTTTTACCTATCAGACAGATTCCTTGAGCAATTTTCTTGCTTGGATACCTGGTATTTGTGTAATTTTTGGCATTATCATGATTATAATTGCCGCAATTGATTCTTCACATAAAAGTGCGAGAAAAAAACAACAAACAAATTTTGCAAGATCTATCACCTACGACAGTTGTTTTGGTAATGGTGATTTGAAATTGTATTTTAATTATTCAAATAAAAAAGTAACTATTTGTGCCACCACAACCTCTGGTACGGAAGAAATGGTAATTGATGATTTCGAACAAAGAAACTCCATCGAAACTGATAATCACATTGTTTCACTAGATTCATTAAGCAATAAAGTTATTCGAGTAAAAAATGACAATGGAAGTATTGCTTTGGGATATTGTTGTATTAATGACGAATTGAAGAAAAAGGAAGTTGTGGTAAAACCTTCAATACCAACCATTAAGGCTTTTAACGATTACGCTTTCATTACAGATGACATTAATGAATTTGTCGCAGTTGTCACTCCTTCTAGAATACATGTTCTTCGTTACTCTGACATTGTAAGTATTTCGTATGAGGAAAATGGCAGCGATGTATTCAACAAATCTCTTGGAGGAGCTGTTGTCGGAGGCTTGCTCTTCGGTGGCGTTGGAGCTATAGTAGGCGGCAACACAGCAAAAGCCATGCAGAACAAAGAAGTGAAAAATATGTCTATCAAGATTCTCTTGAAGAGTACTTCCGACTCTACTATTATATTAAAAATATACGAAGGAGGTAAGGATGGTCCTGTCTTGATAACAAAGGATGATGCGAGCAGAAAGCACTATGAAAACTTAATGGAGGAAGTGTCAGGCATCAAAGACATTTTCTCTATCATTATTGATATTGCAGACAAAAAAAATACTATGCCAAAATCAGCTCCAATTACCCCGTTTATCTCTTCTGCAAGCGTCGCTGATGAGCTGACAAAATTAGTGAAGCTTAAGGAGGCAGGCATTCTATCAGAGGAAGAATTCCAAGCACAGAAATCAAAACTCCTCGGAATGTAGTCTTTATTATTGCATGAGACTGTGTGGGTTGAAACCACAGCGTCATTAAGAAAAATGAACACGAAATGCGCAGAAAAAACGAGAATTCCGTTAGGTTGGAGATGGTTATTTTTCTCCCATGCCGGCTCCATGTTTCTGATAGCCCGCATCACGGTATCCCCCAAAGATAAATAACGTGAGTTCGACGAATTCAAGACTGCGAGGGCTGAAAGCCCGACACCTAATAGGGCAGTCCGTAAGGGCTGTTATTCTATAGATGCGTGATTAA
>CADCHG010000034.1 GCA_902801155.1 uncultured Prevotellaceae bacterium
ACGATGTCATTGCTATGTTTTTACGTAAATTCATGGTGCAAAAGTACTAAAAAAATCAGAAACACCCGAAAATGTCATTCTTTTTTTGTAATTTTGCAGTCGAAATGATGGATTATACTGATGCCGAACTGGCACAAATACTTGATAAGGATATTTTTCACATGATTTCTGAGGTTGCTGATAACCTCGGTCTTGAATGTTATGTGGTAGGAGGATATGTCCGTGACATCTTCCTAGAAAAGCCATCTGATGATATTGACTGCGTGGTGGTTTCCCATGATGGAATGCCATCCCCTGGAATTGCTGTTGCCAAATGCCTGAAGAAGAAACTTGGCAAGAAAGCCTCTCTTTCTGTATTCAAGAACTTTGGAACGGCACAAGTGAAAGTATATGGAAGGGATATAAACGAATCGGCTCCCTCTCTACGGGAGAGGGCGGGGGGAGAGGCCGTCGAGGAGTCTTCTATAGAAATAGAATTCGTCGGTGCTCGCAAGGAAAGCTACCAGCGTGATTCCCGCAAGCCTATCGTTGAGGATGGCACTCTTGAGGATGACCAGAACCGTCGCGACTTCACCATCAACGCTATGGCTATCTGTTTGAACAAGAGTCGTTTTGGTGAACTCGTTGACCCATTCGGAGGTGTTGACGACCTTTACGATGGAATAATCCGCACGCCTCTCGATCCAGACATTACCTTCTCTGACGACCCATTGCGAATGCTCCGTTGCATCCGCTTCGCCACACGCTTCAACTTCCTTATAGAAGATGAGACTTTCGAGGCTCTTGAACGTAATGCCGAGCGCATAAAGATAATCAGCGGAGAGCGTATAGCGGACGAACTCAACAAGATTCTAATGACCAAGCATCCGAGCCGTGGTTTCGTTGATCTTCAACGCTCTGGTCTCCTTGCGATTATCTTCCCTGAACTCTCGCAGATGGATATGGTCGAGACAAAGAACGGAAGAGCCCATAAGAATAATTTCTACCACACCCTCGAAGTACTTGAAAACGTGGTAAAACAAACCGCCAACACCCAACACCCATCACCCAACACCCAATTATGGCTCCGTTGGGCGGCTGTTCTCCATGATATCGGCAAACCGAAGAGCAAGCGTTGGGACCCTGTTCAGGGATGGACATTCCATGCTCACAACATTATAGGAGCAAAGATGGTTCCTGGTATTTTCCGCAGAATGAAACTGCCTATGGATGCCAAGATGAAATTCGTACAGAAGATGGTGGAACTTCACATGCGTCCTATCGCTATTGCCGATGATATTGTTACCGATTCTGCCGTTCGTCGTATGGTGAACGATGCAGGCGATGATATCGATGCTCTTATGGCTCTTTGTGAGGCTGATATCACCAGTAAGAATCAGCAACGCAAACAGCACTTTCTCGATAATTATCAGCTTGTGCGCCAGAAGATTGAGGACTTGAAGGAAAAGGATTTCAAGCGACTTCTCCAACCTGTTATTGACGGTAATGAGATTATGGAAATGTATAATCTCAAGCCTTCCCGGGAAGTCGGAATCCTAAAGCAATATCTCAAGGATGCTGTTCTCGACAATAAAGTAGAGAATGAACGCGAACCTCTCCTTGCCTTGCTCAACGAGAAAGCAAAGGAATTAGGTTTAGTGAAGTGAAGAGTTAAAAGTGAAGAGTGAAGAGTGAAGAATTTAAGTTACCATTTATTGCGAAAGGTTGATAGACTGCCTTAAACTGCAATACAAACTTAAATTCTTCACTCTTCACTTTTCGTTTTTCACTCCTCCTTACGACCACCTTTCCTCTTATGATCATCCATCGATAGTCCATCAGTTCTCCATCGATCCTCCATCGCAACGATGGACTTGCGATGGAGTAACGATGGAGTATCTACGGTATTTCTGCGGCAAATCAAGGGAAAATCTACGAAATAAAAAAGCTTATGCCCGAAATGGACATAAGCTTTCCGTTACCCTCTTAAAATAATCTTGCTAAAACCATTATAATCTAAAATTATTTCTTTGCTCCCTTAATATATTCCTTCTTTCCGTTGTTGAAACTCTTTAGGCAATACCATTGCTTTGGGATGCAGAATTTATTCTCAGAATCTGTTATTGCTATATAATAGCCTTGAGGAGTAATGCCAAAAAGAACAAATAAGGATTTGAAAAATAAATCGTCAACGCCCGTAACTCCTTCAAACATCAGTGACAAATCGTGCGCATTAGTATTGTTCCATCGCATTAACTCATCTTTTACATTATATGTGTATCGAAACCTCTGTTCCGGATGGATATCCGTATAATTCAGCGTTAGGCTGTCAATCTTAGTGAATATTTCTTCTGCGAGTTTTGTTTTCTCTCGTGGAATGAAATACATGGTTCCTAAAGTTTGTCCATTTTTATGTCCACTATCAATTATGTACGTATATTCCTGTCTGTTATTACCGTCCTTATAATAATCTTCGCTCAGAGCCCATTTGAAATCCCACGATTTAATCTTCTTCTGTTTGAGGAAGGATGTTATCATATCCAGATATGGCTGTTTGTCAAAATAATAGCTTTTCCTGTTTGGAAGAAATACATTCTTGTTATATGCCAAAATTCCATAACCTCTGGAATGTTTTCCTGATGCACAGGACTTGTTATTTGCCGTAAAATTGAAGGAAACAGTCTCTACCGCATCAGGGAATCCCATAGAACCGTCATTCATCTTGAGTTTTTTTACAGACCCCTCGCTGTTTTTTAGGCAGAGAGAATATGTGATAGTATCTGCGTCATGATTATGAGACTCAAAGTGATAGCTCTCTTCTGAGAGTGTCATCAACGAGTCAAGGTTATGTCTGACAGCATTGAAAATTCCATCAAAGATTTTTCCGTTCCTTTTATTTGACTCTTCAACTTCTTCCGGTTTCATATTAGCCCAATAGGGTGAAATGGTCCCACCACAGTCTTTTGAACATTCAAAATACTTTCCAAGCGGACCGTTATGAACATACATCACCATACCATTACCATGATTTATCTTCATTTTTGAATCTTGACGTGCCCCTGTAATGTTAAAGACTTCTTCCCATATCTTTTCAACAGGCGTTCTCTCTTGTGCAGAAACCGCCATCGTCAATACTGCTGATAATATTATTGTTATAATTCTTTTCATATTTTATAGTTTTTGTTATCAATTTGTCTTTTTGTATTGATACTTTCGGAAAGAGGGGAGCAAAAAAGTCTATTGGTCGGAATTTATTGCTTCACTCATTTTGTTCATGTATTTCTCCGTAAGTTGGCTAATCTGTTTCTGGCATTTTATGCCAGTATTTGGGAGGTTGCCATACTTTGAATATAGGTCGTTGAAAAGATTGTTCTGGTCAGAAAATCCTTTTAATGCACCTTTGTGAATTTCCACTCTGTATTTAAGTGATAAGTTTTGATTTGATATTGTCTCATAGAGGGACTCTATTTGCTGGTCTAACAGCTCGTTCTGCTTGTGTATCTGCTTGAAATACACATCAGTATTAGGCCATTCCTTTACCTTGCCACCATTATTGAGGGTTTGCTCCATCTGTTCACGAATGTTCGCATATAAAGTTCCTATCATGCTCAGATTCTCTCTTATGATTTCAAACTTCTTGTTGATTTCTAACTGTAGTTGAGTAGGTATTTCCTCTTTTTCGTTTGTGGGGGCTGTTTCTATATCAACTTCGTCACTAGCGTACTTACCTATAAGACTATGTCCAGAATAACGTCCAAAACGCCTCTCGTATTTATTGTCGTATTCAACGAATCCGTTATGAACTACTAAATGATAAGTCTCTCCTGGTACCATGTCTATATCCATCCATAGTCTGCAGAGTGATCCGTCTGGCTCGACATTACGCTGTCGTCCAACCATGCGTTTGTTGATGTTTACGCTAATGTCGAAACGGTTATTCTTGATTGGCATATAGGCTATTTTACCGATAAACTCAGGATCGGTTTCGGCAAGTCTTTTCAGTTCTGCAAATGAATTGGTCCTATTTCCGAGTCTTTCAAGTTCCTCGTATGAGTCGGCCATATAGAAAACGTAGAGGGTATCTTTAAGGTCATATCCCATAACACCATCAAGTTTGAATGTCTTGTTTGAGGATGTCATGTTCTTTGTGAAAAGGTCAGGACGAAGAGACGTTATCATGTAGATGTCTCCTTCACAAACATTTTCTGATTCTTTCCAGACAATGGCATAGGCATCACGAAGTTGAGGATTCGCAGGATTCTTGCAGCACATATACCACATTTCCTGCTCAGGTAGAGTACGAATGTTAAGTATGTTGCTTGACTTTCCGCTTCCAGACAATACGTTGAGGTTGAATAGCTCATTATTGCCTGGCATAATATGCTTGAACTGATAGCCTACAGACTCATCCTTCGTGAATGCCTCACGAATGAGATTAAGCTGCTGATTGACATCTGTTTTCGAAAAGGAGAAATGTGCAATCTTTTCGCTCAATTCCAAGAGATTGGTATTGGGATTTTTTGTTACGCTATAAGACTGCCTATTCTTTTGACCGTAATTGTCTATAGTGAAATTCAACTGCTTGATCACGTTGGTAGGCTTCTGGACTGCTTGCTTGCGTGAAGACTGGGCGTTGACAGATGCTATTGCGCTGATGGTGATAATCAGCATGATGAATATCTTTTTCATATCTCGTATTCTTTAAGTTTATACTTTACTCAATTTATAGCCATTTGTTTTTGGTTATATTTTGCTATTTCGAGTTCCTGCTTTATCTGCTTGAGGAAATCCTCGTTTTCTAACCTTACAATCAGAGCCTGTTCTTCCTTGGTTAATCTGAAGTTTTCAAGACTGGTGATAGGAAGATCACGGTCTGATAATACTTCGGGTTCAGACTCGATAGTATTTTCTTCGACCATAGCAATTGCCCGTTCTGTTACGGCTGGAGTTTCTTCCACAACATATTCTTGTGGTTTTGCTTTTTCAGGAGTCTCGACCTTGGCAATAAGATTAGTCTCTTGTTTTATGCTGCTCTTACGCTGCTCTTTTGCAGCTTTTCTTGAAACGCGAGACTTTTGCCTTGTCTTGTATGTTGGCTGAGTCTTGGTTGAGACATCTCTTTTGATAGTCTCTTTTGTCTCAACAGTCTTTGGTCCTGTTTCGACCTCTTTCTTAGGCTCAACCTTTGCAATCTGAGGCTGGTTAGGCGTTTCTTCCTTCGGAGGGCCGAGGAAGACTACAAGCAAGGCAACAACACAAGCAGCTGCTACCCAAGGCCAGAATCTTATGATGCGAGGTTTCTGCTTGCGCTCTGCCATTATCTGGTCAAAGAGAGCCTCGTCAACGGTCAGTTCGCCAAGCATCTCGGCTATGACCTTCCAGTCCTCTGGGGCATCCTCACGGGAAACCTCAAGAGCAAGGAGCTTTTCCTCCTCGGCTGTTGTCTCGCCGTTGAGATATTTCTGGATTAATATTTCAGTTTCTTTATATGTCATGTCGTTAAAACTTTTACAATTAAATCGGGCTTGCGCCCTGTGGCGGAAAGTAAATTATTCAGTTTTTGCAAGTAGCCTGGAAGGCTATACTATGAGTAACCGAGGGCATACTTGACGAAGGAAAGGATGCCCTCGGATAGAGAACCACCCATCTATTTATCAGCCTGGAAGGCTGTACCTGATTCAGACCTCTCGCTATGTACTGCCCTTCAGGCAGTAGAAACTCTTTTTGATCCCCCCGCACATCCTCGTTTCACTCGTATGTACGGGGTTACTCATAGTATTGTCTTCCAGACAGAAACTTAGAATTTACTTTCTAAGTCTTTCTTTAATTTCCTCGAAGACTTTCTTTCTTGCTGCCGAGACAATGCTCTTTATCGAAGGTTTCGCGATGTTAGTCCGTTTGGCTATGTCGTCAAGTTCAAGACCTTCTATCTGTCTCATTTCAAACAGGCGTCGCTCACTCGGTTTAAGATGCTGAACGGCTTTGTCAACAGCCTCATGAAGTTCCTTCGCCTCCAGAGTCTCGTGAGGCGAAGCCCCCACATCCCTTCCTGGTGGTGCTATCTCCTCATTCGATCTGCATAACACAAAAGGGCTGGATTTCCTTTTCCTCGCTATATCCAGACAACAATGTTTTGCCACCCTGATGGCAAGGGCATCATGCCGGGCACCAGACTCCATTTTGTCGATGAACTTTAGAAGAGCTACCAATCCCTCCTGTGCCACATCCTCGGCATCATCATCATTGCCGAAGAAACTGCGGCCTACCGAGAGCATCAACTCTCGGAGCGCTGGGGCGATATGTTCAAACTCTTCTTGGGTCATCTACAATATAAGCGTATGTCAATGTGAAAAGTTAAGTTGGAAAATCATTTTTTTCTTACTATAATATTTTAAACGCAAAGACGATGCGTTTATATTTGAACATGGAACTAACGAAAACTCCGTTTCTTTAGTGTTTTTTGTTTAGGAATAAAACTTTGCGTCTCCGCGTCTTTGCGTTTAATATACCGTTGCAAAGATACGCATTTGTTTTTTATCATGCAATAGTTTCTGCATGGAAAAACATTTTTGATTGATTTATTTGGTAAATCGTTTGATATTTATTAACTTTGCACTCGCAAAATCAAAGATCGTGCGCCAGCCTTGGGAGCTGACACGCACTTTTTGCTTCGTACGAGGAAGCACTCGCTTAGACGAAAATGTAAAACGGATAATTGTGATTCAGCATAAAATATATTTTTAACATTGATATGAGAAAGATTTTTAAGTATGCGCTAATGCTCGTGGTGGCTATTATGGGCGTTATGGCTGTGTCATCATGCAGTAAGGATGATGATGAAGAAGAAAAAACTGAGGTGGTTGAATTGCGTGCAAAACTGGATGGCACGTGGACTCTTGTTAAATACAAGGGGGAGAATATCAACTGGGGTGAGTATATGGAGATAATAGGAGATTCCATGGTATGGAACAGCAGACAGCAAGGTGTGAATTCCAAGTATAAGCTCACCTTCGATTCTGGCTCTTCTTTCTCTGCGAAATGTGTTTGGACAAGTGATGAGAACGTTGCGAATGACTGGGAGTTTAAAATCACAAAGTGTACTCGTGATTCATTGGAGACTGTCGACGCTTATGAGATAACCCGCGTTTTTGCCAGAAAATAGAAACATGTTCTTGTAATAAATAATAACCCCTTGAAATACCTTCCGCATTGGTATCTCAAGGGGCTTTTCTATTGATTAAAGTCCTCGATTTCTTATTCTGCAACTGTGAATCCGAGGGCCTCTATGGCTGAACGGATTTCGTTGATATCGGCATTACCGTCAATCTGTGCCTTACCTGAAGCAAGGTCAACGCTTGCTGATGTCACACCATTGCAACCGAGAATAGCCTTCTCCGCATTTGCGCGACAATGGTTGCAGTTCATTCCTTTGATTGTTATTTCCATATCATGATTTTTTGTTGTTATATCGCATGATTCCTCGTCATGGCAATGACAATGGCTATGACCGCCATGATAGTGATGCCAAGCGGCATTTATTAGCAGAAGCACGAGCACGCCTGTGCAAATCCATGAGAAGAGAGAGGTTTCTTCGTGACAACATTCTGCTGATGGGGCTATGGTTGGTATGAACCATTCGCGTGGCAGAAGATGGTCTATTGCGAGTCCGAAGCCTACAGCTCCTGCAATGATGCTTGCCAGATACGTGATGAGCGTCTTCCTGCCCATCACCTTATTAATAACTAGTATGCTTGCCATATTACAAGCAGGACCAGCCATGAGCAATACCAGAGCAGAACCTGGTGTTAATCCCTTTAGCATCAGGGCTACTGCGATAGGGATACTTCCCGTAGCGCACAGATACATTGGTATGGCGAAAACAAGCACTAGTAGCATACTTGCCAATGAGTTATCCTTGAATACCTCGAAGAATGAGTCTGGCACAAGCACGGTTATCAGTCCTGCCACTATCAGACCTATCATCAGCCATTTGCCTATATCCTCCATCATTTCAAGGAATGCGTAGGAGAGAGCTTCTTTTATCTTTCCAATAAAAGAATGTTCGTGCTCGTGTGAATGTTCGTGGTTGTGACCGCATCCACACTCACAATGAGCCTCTACAGGTTTATTATGCTGACTTTTCTCTCCCTCCCTCGGGAGGGCTGGGGAGGGGTCTTTGTCCGCCATATTCACCATCTGCCCTCCGAACAATGCCGTCACGAATGCTATGATTGGGCGAGCTATGGCGAAAGGAAGTCCCATGAGCGAATAGGTGGCTATGATTGAGTCCACGCCTGTCTGTGGTGTTGCTATGAGGAATGAGGCTACAGCCCCCTTGCTTGCCCCTTCCTTGCGGAGAGACATAGCCGTTGGAATTACTCCGCAAGAGCAGAGTGGGAGAGGGATGCCGAAGAGGGCAGAGTAGAGCACGCTACTGAACGTTGGCTTGGCAAGATATCGGCTGTATATCTGCCCTGGGATGAACGCGTGCATAAGTCCTGCAAGGAGGAATCCTAATAATAGGAAAGGAGACATTTCGTTGATGAGATGTAGTATCTGTTCCATAAAAAAGAGACCCCTATCCCCAACCCTTTGCCCGTGAAGGGACAAGGGGGTGGAAGTGCATGGGGGGAGATTATAAATTAACAAACATTCTTTACTTCGATTTTTTCTGAGTACAAAGGTACATAAATGTCGGTGCAACGGTGTTGCAAATGGAAGATTTTGACATAATGACATGCAAGATCTGCTTTGTTATGCCATAATGACACATGGAATATACTTGGTACAATAAATGATAATAGGGATTATGAGCAGCCCCCATAGCGAGAAAAGGTAACTTTTTCCTCGCCCACTTGGGGAGAGGATGCCCGCAGGGCAGGTGAGGGGCCATTAATTAGTAATCATTTTCAAAGGGAGGTAAATATGAATTTTGAGAAATTTACAATCAAGGCACAACAAACGGTTCAAGAAGCCGTCAACGGTGCACAACGCAGTGGTCAACAAACCATTGAGCCTGTTCACATTCTTCGTGCTATCTTGACGAAAGCACAGGATGTAGTGGGTTTCCTGTTCCAGAAGCAGGGCGTTAATCCACAACATATATCACAGGTGGTGGAGAGTGAGATAAATCATTTGCCAAAGGTATCTGGTGGCAACGGTCAGCCTTATCTTTCAAACGAAAGCAATCAGGTGTTTACCCGTGCTGAGGCTATTGCTCAGGAGATGGGCGATGAGTTCGTTAGCGTGGAGACATTGTTCCTTGCTCTCGTTGAAGTGAATAGTACGGCAAGCCGTATCCTCAAGGATGCAGGTCTTAACAAGCAGAACGTATTGTCTGCCATAAAGGAACTGCGTCAGGGCAAGAATGTGAAGTCACAGTCGGCTGACGATAACTACCGTTCTCTGGAGAAATACGCCAAGAACCTTGTGGCTGATGCACGAGCTGGAAAACTCGACCCTGTAATAGGTCGTGATGATGAGATTCGCCGTGTGCTCCAGATTCTTTCTCGCCGTACCAAGAACAACCCTATATTAATAGGTGAGCCTGGTACTGGTAAGACTGCCATCGTCGAGGGGTTGGCACAGCGTATCGTGCGTGGTGACGTGCCTGAGAACCTGAAGGACAAGATGCTCTATTCACTCGATATGGGTGCTCTCGTGGCAGGTGCGAAGTATAAGGGTGAGTTTGAGGAGCGACTGAAGAGTGTTATCTCTGAGGTTACAGGTGCCGACGGTCGTATCATACTCTTCATCGATGAGATTCACACCCTCGTGGGTGCTGGTGGCGGTGAGGGTGCTATGGATGCCGCTAACATCCTAAAACCTGCCCTTGCCCGTGGTGAATTGCGTGCCATTGGTGCAACGACCCTTAACGAGTATCAGAAATATTTCGAGAAGGATAAGGCTCTGGAACGCCGATTCCAAACCGTCATGGTTGATGAGCCTGATGAGATGAGTGCAATATCAATCCTCCGTGGATTGAAGGAACGCTATGAGAATCATCATCGTGTACGTATTCAGGATGATGCCTGCATAGCTGCCGTGAAGCTCTCAGAGCGTTATATCTCCGACCGATTCCTGCCTGATAAGGCTATCGACCTTATGGACGAGGCTGCCGCAAAACTTCGTATGGAGCGCGACTCTCTTCCAGAGGAATTGGACGAAAAAACTCGCCGTCTGGCACAACTCGAAATCGAGCGTGAGGCTATCAAGCGTGAGAATGATGAGGATAAACTCTCTCAGCTCAACAAGGAGATTGCCGACCTTCAGGAGGAGGTGAGCCAGTATAAGTCTAAGTGGCAGAGCGAGAAGGAACTTGTCAACAAGATTCAGCAGAACAAACAGCAGATTGAGCAGTTGAAGTTCGAGGCTGAACGTGCTGAGCGTGAAGGCAACTACGGTAAGGTTGCTGAGATTCGCTATGGCAAGCTGAAGGCTCTTGAGGATGAAATCCAAAGCATACAGTCACAGCTCCACTCTGCTCAGGGTGCTGAGGCTATGGTAAAGGAGGAGGTTACTGAGGATGATATTGCAGAGGTTGTAAGCCGTTGGACGGGTATTCCTGTCTCTCGTATGCTCCAGAGCGAGCGTGAGAAATTGCTTCATCTGGAGGAGGAACTGCACCATCGCGTTATCGGTCAGGACGAGGCAATAACAGCCGTCAGCGATGCTGTTCGCCGTTCACGTGCAGGCTTGCAAGACCCTAAGCGACCAATAGCAAGTTTCATCTTCCTCGGAACAACTGGTGTGGGTAAGACTGAGCTTGCAAAGGCTCTTGCCGACTATCTCTTCAACGATGAGACAATGATGACCCGTATTGACATGAGCGAGTATCAGGAGAAGTTCAGCGTGACAAGACTGATAGGTGCGCCTCCGGGATATGTAGGCTATGACGAGGGTGGTCAGCTTACTGAGGCTGTTCGCCGTAAGCCTTACTCTGTAGTCCTGTTCGACGAGATTGAGAAGGCTCACCCTGATGTGTTCAACATCTTGCTTCAAGTACTTGATGATGGTCGTTTGACTGACTCTAAGGGCCGTACCGTCAATTTCCGTAACACCATCATCATCATGACAAGTAACCTTGGTAGTCACCTCATTCAGGAGGAGATAAACAAGAATGGTGGTGCTCTCAGCGTCAGTCAGTCAGAGGCTCTCTTCGGTCGTATCTCTGCTTTGCTGAAGCAGACTATCCGTCCTGAGTTCTTGAACCGTATTGACGAAACGATAATGTTCACCCCATTGAACAAGGATGAGATTGCAGGTGTTGTTCGCTTGCAGATGAATGCCGTTAGCAAGATGCTGGAGCAACAAGGCTTCAATCTCCGTGTAACCGACAAGGCTGTGGATTATCTTGCTCAAGCAGGATTCGACCCTGAGTTTGGTGCCCGTCCTGTTAAGCGTGCCATCCAGCGCGATGTGCTCAATGCTCTCAGTAAGTCATTGCTTGCAGGTGAGGTGACACGTGAACACGAGATTGTGATTGACGCAAATGATAGTGGCATCACATTCAGGTCTGCATAAAAACTCTATGAAAGCTATAAGTTAATGAAAAAAAGAATATTTATATTAGGTTAGAGTTTTAGTCAAAACGTCGAGCCACCGTAGGAGTGATTCCTGCGGTGGCTTTTTTCGTGAAAATATAATATAGTTTGCGAAGATAATTCTCTATGCCTTTGCTCTGCGTCCGTTCATCCTCCGAACCAAACTCGATGAAGGTCCGTTCTATAGCGAACAAAAAGCGAGGGTTCATCGAGTTTGGTTCGGAGGATGAACGGAGGATTAGTGGATTTAGTAGAGCCATATTGCCTGTACGGATAGGTGTAATAGTTGGTGTAATACTATTTTTCAAAAAGTTTTCAACACCGAGTATTACACCTTTGCAGTTTTGGGCGTGTTAAACGATTGTGCATCAGTTCGTTTGCCTTGGTGTAATACCCTCGAAAGTATTACACCAGTATTGCACTAAATCGCCCTAAGTGGTGTAATACTTTCAAGGGTATTACACCTCATCTAAGGCGCTGATAATCAACAAAAATATTGCTCATAACATCAAGTGGTGTAATACCCCCTCTAAAAACTTTTTGATTTTTTTCTTTGCAAGGGTATTACACCAACCTATTACCTCCGCTCTTCCTTCGCTACTAATCCGCTTCAAAACCGTTCCAAGTCCGTTTCATGGAATGGGCGAAAAATGGGAGTTGCACCGACTTTGGTAGGGATTTGCAATGGAGGTGTAGCGATTGGTCTCAAATTAATATTCTACCTTCTTGTCATCGTTGATGGTCTTGTATTTCCAATACTCTTTTACGATACGCATTCCCATCCTGCCATAGCTTTCGCTCATTATAACGGCAAATCGTCCGTCCTTCATTTGGTCAACCCATACTGTGAAGAGAGGATGGTTACTATCAGTTCCTGGCAAGACGGAACGATTAGGATATGTTCTGGCATTCTCTAAGGTTGGAATCATGCCGGAATTGTAGCTGAAATCGCTGAAAGTATATGATTCGTCATGATGACTGTCGAGATAGGTGTGTGTAAGTGCTTTGAATTCCTTTATAAACTGCATTGCCATGTCCTTGGGGATGAAATGAACATCACCGTGAGCTGCACAGAGATTTGGGATTTCCATGCCTTCGTGGGCAGTATATAGTTCAGGATGTTCTTGCAAATAGTTCTTTGAGTATCGATAATCAAATGTCTTGCTCACTATACCCTTCTTCTTAAATGCAGACTCAACGGATTTCTTGTAAGCCTGAATGTTGAAAGGCTTTGTTCCGGTAATGGTGGAATCTGTAGTTTGCGTAAAATTAAACATGACAAGACATCGTGGAACTTGCGGATTGTCAGATTTGTCAAGGTTCATCTTTGTAACTTGAATAAAATCGGCTCCGGACACATTTGGCATGTGAGGCGATAAAGTTGTGTATATTCTATTTTCTATTAGAGGATTCCAAGACATGGAAATCATCAGACTGTCACAATCGTTCTTCTCCCACCAGTATGACTCGTAGGCACTTTTACGAAGTTGTTGTAGCCCTTGCAATAATGTTTCGTAAGCTTTTTGGAATTGTTCCGCAAACGCTCCCATTGTTGCATTCGTTGTGGAATCATTTGTCGTTACATCGGGAGATTTCCAGAGGGGGATCATAAACGCCAAGCCTTTTCTGTTATGGTAGAAACTGGTTTCACTTCTAGTGAAGTGGATACCATATTTCTCTAAAGGTTTGACTATTGTTTCTTCCACTCTGTCAGAGAGAGTCTGTGCAGAAGCATTAATGCTTAGGAGCGCGAATAACGCAATAATTAACTGTTTCATAATTCTTGGTTTTTAATTGCTTTATATGCCCTTGCTGAGAGTTCCATGCCTTTCGCGCGAATTTTAGACTGAAACTCTATAGGGTCGTTGAAAATATTATTGTCTAAATCTTGCATGTTTGCGGCAATCATAGCCTTCACATATTCCTCTGCTGTCATTCCTGATATTGTTAGGGTATCAGTTTCTTTCAAAGGATTTTCTGGTTGTACCATTGGTCGTGACTTTCTTGCAACCGCCTTTCTCGCCTTTGGCTTGGATGGCGTGGCAGGTAGTTCGCAAGTGGTCTTTTCTTCTGTGATGGTGACTTTTTCCTGAACAACAGGAATCGTCTTTGTTTCTACCTTGTTGTTGTCAGCCACGAGGGTATCGGCTGATTTACGCGGATAAAGCGTGAAGATTAAGAGTAAACATACAGCTATGCCAGCTATTGAAAGCCAAGGCCATATAGCACGTTTCTTGGCAGGCTCAACCACAAACATAGCGTCCACTTCTTCCTGAGTGAAGTCGTAGGCATCAGTATCAAAACTGCTGAACAGCTCCTTGTAGGCTTCCCATTCTTCTGGAATATGCTCGCTGTGAGAGAAGTAGTCTTTCAACACCTCCTCTTCCGCTTCAGTTGTCTGTCCTTCCGTGAAGCGCAGCAGCAGTTCCTTTATGTTATCTTCGTTGTATTTCAGCATATTGACTTTTGCATTTTATTGATTAATGCGGCTCTTGCCTTGCAAATCATAGCTCTTACCGATGATTCTGACGTGCCAAGCATTTTGGCAATCTCTGCGTATGACAGGTTTTCCACGTTTCTCATTCTTATCAATGCCCGTTGCTTGTCGGTTAGCGAGGTAATGGCATCTTGTAGACGTTGATGGTTTTCCTTCTCTTCAAGCTGTTTGTGGGCATCAGAGTGGTTCGTCATCAATGTGCAGTTGTCAATGTCGGTGGTGAATCTCCTGTTGCGAACCATATTGAGCGAGATATTCCTCACTACAATACTTGCGAGATTACGCATCTTTGCGAAATCATCTATGTCCTTACGCTTAAGCCATAATTTGATGAAAGCCTCTTGCACGACATCGTCAGAATCTTCGGAACTTCCAAGATAGTGCATGGCTTGCTGATGCATATGCATCCGCAATTTCTGCGCATTTTCTGTGAACTCTTGTAATTCCATTTTCTTGCTTGTTTGCTATAATAACACGAAAGTGACGATTTCGCTACCAGAAAAAAGGATTTTTTTCAGTTCATAGTGCATAATTCATAATTCATAGTTGGAGGGTGTATGCTAACTATGCACTATGAATTATGAACTAAAAAATATTATGAACTGTTAGGATATTGCCATTGACCTTGAACTTTACATCCCTTCCTGCGAATGGCATTCCGTAGATGCGGTTAGGGTCATGGTGATATTGCGGACGTGGGTCTTGGGAGAGAATACCTCGGAGCGAGGAAAGTTCAGTAGGAGAGAAGGTATTGGCAATCTCTTCGGGGATGATAACTTCGAGAGGTTGCCAGTCGTTATTGTCGGTGAAACCTCCGCGGGCATCGGGATGGGCATCTGCGTAGGGGATGTAAGGCTTGATGTCGTAGATTGGTGTGCCATCCATGAGGTCGGCGCCAAGGACGAAAAGAACGGCCTCTCCCCCCGCCCTGGCACATACTCCGATGTTATCAACATCGGACTTCCCCCGTAGGGAGGGAGCCGATTCGATAATGGCACTATCGTTTTGTGATACTAATTTCACGCAAGACAATCCTATCGGGTTGGGACGAAATGGGGAACGTGTTGCGAATACTCCGAGACGTTCATTTCCTCCCAGGCGTGGTGGACGAACGGTGAGACCTCTCTGCTCATGTTTGTTGGCTGAGAATCCCCAGATAAGCCATATATAGTCGAAGCCTTCAAGACCACGAATGGCATCGGGAGAGGAATACTCAGGTTCAAAGACAATCTCGCCAATAAGGTCCTCTACCACACCACTCTGGCGCGGAATACCGAACTTGCTCGTCAATGGCGAGCGGAAATATGCTATGGGTTTGATGTTCATTTTTTGAAAAAAAGTCTAAGGACTAAGGTCTAAGGCTTTTGACTTTTGACCTTTGACATTTTGCTATTGCAAAGGTACACAAAAAAACACTCACGGCAAAATCATTCCTCTGAATTATTTGTCGTGAGTGTATAATTTATCTCAAATACATGGTATTAGTAAATACAGACTATCTCCATTCCGTTTCGTGTATTATCCATTCCCTTTTTATTGAGATGAGTCTAAAAAAACTGTCAAATATGTATTCCTTTTAACTTAATATGCTTTTTCGTGAACACCTGCAACGGCTCTGCCTGAAGGGTCGTTCATGTTCTTCCAAGCCTCGTCCCATTCCAAAGCCTTGGCTGTTGAGCAGGCAACGGAAGCCTCATGAGGAACAGCCTTAGCGGCACTCTCTGATGGGAAGTGCTCTTCAAAGATTGAGCGATAGTAGTATTCCTCCTTGCATAGAGGTGTGTTGATTGGGAAACGCTCCGCTGCATGTGCCATCTGTTCGTCGGTTACAGCCTTAGAGGTTATTTCCTTCAGGGTGTCAATCCAAGAATATCCTACACCGTCAGAGAACTGCTCTTTCTGTCGCCAAGCCACGGATTCTGGAAGCATATCGGCAAAGGCTTCGCGGACAACCTTCTTCTCCATTGTAGAGCCTGGGCATAACTTGTATTCCGGATTGAGCGACATTGCAACATCAAGGAATTCCTTGTCAAGGAAAGGCACACGACCTTCAACGCCCCATGCAGACAAAGACTTGTTTGCGCGAAGACAATCATAGAGGTGAAGCTTGCCAAGCTTACGGACAGTCTCTTCATGGAACTCCTTGGCATTAGGAGCCTTGTGGAAATAAAGATAGCCACCGAACACCTCATCAGCACCCTCACCAGAGAGAACCATCTTGATACCCATAGACTTGATGACACGGGCAAGGAGATACATAGGGGTAGAGGCACGGACGGTTGTAACGTCGTAAGTCTCTATGTAATAGATCACATCGCGGATAGCGTCGAGACCTTCCTGAATGGTGTAGTTGATTTCGTGGTGAACAGTTCCGATATAATCTGCAACCACCTTCGCCTTTGCCAAATCTGGTGCGCCTTTAAGACCAACGGCAAACGAGTGAAGACGAGGCCACCAAGCCTTCTCGTCACCCTCAGCCTCAATACGGTGGGCTGAGAATTTCTTTGCTATGGCAGAGGTAACAGAAGAGTCAAGACCGCCAGAGAGCAATACGCCGTAAGGTACGTCGCACATAAGCTGACGCTTGACAGCAGACTCAAGAGAGTCGTGTATAGCTTCTACACTCTGTTTGTAGGTGAGGCTTGCAGTCTCCTTGATTTCCTTTCCCGAACAGTCGGTTGGCATCTTCTCCATCCACTCGCGAGTGTACCATTTCTTCAGCGTCTTGCTACTACTGGTGTAGTAGTGACCAGGCAGGAAAGGCTCGTATTCGTCGCAGAAACCTTCAAGGGCCTTGAGCTCTGAGGCACAATATGTCTTACCATCCTTATCATGACCGATATACAAAGGAATAACGCCTATTGGGTCACGACCAATGAGATATTTGTCAGTCTCCTCGTCATAGAGACAGAAAGCGAAGATGCCGTTTAGTTTCTCGAAAATCCATGAAGGGTCCTCGATTCCCATGCGTTTCCAGTCGCGGTAAAGGGCAAGGATGACCTCACAGTCAGAACCAGTCTGGAACTCATAACGGCCTTCGTACCACTTGCGTATCTCGCGGTGGTTGTAAATCTCGCCATTGACAGCAAGCACCATTTTCTTGTCGGGAGAGAACAGAGGTTGCTGACCAGATTGAGGGTCAACGATGCTGAGACGTTCATGCGCCAAAATAGCGGACCCACCTACGTAGATTCCGCTCCAGTCAGGTCCGCGATGGCGAATCTTCTGCGACATTTTCAATGCTTTCTTTCTGAGTTCAGGAGTCTGTTCCTGAATGTCAAGGATACATGCAATTCCACACATAGTTTTTTCTTTAGTTGATTTTATAAGTTTGCTGTTTTTTTTATATGTCTAAAGGCTAAGGACTAAGGACTAAAGCCAAAGGTCTTTTGCCTTTTTTCTTATTTAAACGCTAAGACGCAAAGACACAAAGCTTAACTTTGTGTTGAATCTCTGTGTCTCTGCGACTTTGCGTTTTATTTCATTTAATTTTCAATTATCAATTCTCAATTTTCAATTAGCATTAGCTTCGGCTTAGTTGTAGCAGGCTTCACCATGCTCATAGATATCGAGACCTTCTTCCTCAATGATTCTGTCGCAACGCAGACCGTGAGTGTACTTGATGCCTAGGAAGATAATCATACCTGTTACGAATGCGAATGCAGCAACTGCAAGTGCACCAAGAGTCTGAACACCTACTGAGCACTCTGTACCGTTGATTGAAGAGTCGCAGAAGAAACCTGTCATGATAGTACCTAGGATACCACCTACACCGTGAACAGATACTGCACCAACTGGGTCGTCAATCTTGCAGACCTTATCAATGAATGCAACAGAGAGACACATAACCACGCTGACTACGCCACCGATTATTGCACTTGAACCGATGCTTACACAGTCGCAACCTGCTGTGATGCCCACGAGACCTGCAAGGACACCGTTACATACCATTGAGAGTGATGGTTTACCATCTACGATCCAAGTATATGCGAGAGCTGCGAGACCGCCAACTGCTGCCGCCATATTGGTAGTTACGAATACGTGTGACATGCTAACTGCGTTGTCGAAGCCTGTTGCAGCAACCGTAGAACATGGGTTGAAGCCGAACCATCCTACCCAGAGACAGAACACGCCGAGAGCACAGAGTGCGAGGTTGTGACCTGGGATAGCACGTGACTTGCCATCCTTGTCATACTTGCCGATACGTGGACCGAGAACGATAGCACCTGCAAGGGCAAGAACACCACCGCAAAGGTGAACTACTGTTGAGCCTGCGAAATCGTGGAAGCCCATCTCAGAGAGCCAACCGCCTCCCCATGACCAGTGACCTTCGATAGGATAGACGATGGCAGAGATAAGCATTGAGTATATGAAGTACATGGAGAACTTTGTACGCTCGGCCATAGCACCAGAAACGATTGTTGCCGCAGTAGCACAGAACACCGTCTGGAAGATGAAGGTACATTCTGCAGGTACATTAGAGTCAGAACCGATAGCGAAGAAACCATCCCAGCCGATGAATGAGTTTCCGCTTCCGTACATTATAGAGAAACCAAGAATCCAGAAGAGAACAGAACCGCACATGAAATCGCAGAAGTTCTTCATAAGGATGTTGGCTGTATTCTTTGAACGTGTCATGCCCGCCTCTACAAGAGCGAAACCTGGTTGCATCCAGAACACGAGCATAGCGCCAAGTAATACCCAGAGGGTGTCAAGACCGTTTACGTAGTCTTTAGCTTCCTCCGCAACTGCGGCGAGAGGCATTATTGTGGAAAGTGTTGTTGTTATCATAACGTGTCCCATCTTTTTACTCTTGATGGGTTAAGAGTTTTTAGTTTGTGTGTGTTGTGTGTTGTGTTTGTGTTGTTGGGAGTTTTCTTCTTTATTCGCAAGCTCATCAGCTTTGCAGTTCCTCCTTACTCTTTCTTCTTTACTCTATTCCTACTTTTTGTCCGCAAGAACCGTGTCGCCATGGTCGCCTGTGCGGATAGAGTAGCAGTCGATTACGTCACTAAGGAAGATACGACCGTCACCAACCTTGCCTGTGTGTGCTACGTTCATTATCACCTTAATGGTAGGCTCTGCGAACTGTTCACGGCAGATAATCGTTATCTTTACACGCTCAATAACATCAGTTGAATACTGTACACCTCTGTAAATGCGCTCCTGACGGCTCTGGCCAATTCCGTGTACATCGTGGTACTCAAACCAATCAATATCCGAATTAAGGAGAGCCTCCTTAACATCCTCAAACTTTGTCTTACGGATGATTGCTTCAATCTTCTTCATACCTTAAACTAATTTAAATGTGAATATTCGTGTCACTTTGTAACTTTCCGAGTGCAAAATTACTACATTTTGTTAGTATTTCAAAGGTTTTGCTATCACTTTGGGTTGCAAAAAATGAGTAAAATTACTATTTGTATATTCTGTCTCTGTAATATATTACAAATTGTAAGTAATTTACCATAAAAACATTGCAAATTGTAAGTTTGGTAAAATTTTCATGCTGTAATGTTAGTATTTATGCTTGTTTTCCGACAAAAAGTAGTAATTTTGCACCCAGAAACAAACAAAAAGCAATCGAATGGAGAAATCGACTATACAGTTTACCAAAATGCATGGCGCAGGTAACGATTACATATACGTTAATACCTTATTATACAAAATAAAGGAACCTGCCAAAGCATCTATCGAATGGAGCAAGCCTCATTTCGGAATTGGTAGTGACGGGTTGATTCTCATTGGAGAGGCTACAGAGCCAGACGCAGACTTCTCGATGCGGATATTCAACAACGATGGCTCGGAAGCTATGATGTGCGGAAATGGAACGCGATGTGTTGCAAAGTTCCTTCACGACAAAGGATTGACCGACAAGAATCCTATCCGCCTTCAGACTCTCTCAGGCATCAAGGTTCTCAGCCTCCATCTCAATGCCGACAATAAAGTAGAGACGGTCACGGTGGATATGGGAGAGCCAATCCTCAGACAGCCGGCACAGTTCGGTGTTCATGGTGGAGAGGCTACCAACTGGGAACTGACAGCCGACGGTCATCAGTTCATCGGAACATTCGTTTCAATGGGAAATCCACATTTTGTGATATTTCTTGATGACAGATACGAGCTTGATGCCAATCCCGAGAGTGACAAGGAACTCTTTCCTCTCGATTACTTCGGACCGCTTCTTGAGCATCACGACGTCTTTCCTCAGAGATGCAACATAGAATTTGCGCAGATACTTTCAGACGGCACAATCCGAATGCGAGTATGGGAAAGAGGAAGCGGAATAACCCTTGCCTGTGGTACTGGAGCCTGTGCAACGGCAGTAGCTGCCAAGCTCACAGGCAGACGCCCAAGCGAAAGCAATATCCAAATGGATGGCGGAACCCTTAACATCAAATGGGATGAGACAACCAACCACATCCTTATGACAGGCCCAGCGGCTATCTCATTCGAAGGAGAGGTTGCTCTCCCGGAATAAAGGATAAAGATTGAAGGGTAAAGTTGAAAGAAGAAAGAAAAAGCAAACTTACAACCACGAGGTTATGAAAAACCATCCTTGGTTTTTCTCTACTTCAAAAAGAAAATAAGAACATGGCATTAATAAACGAACACTATCTCAAGCTCTCGAACAACTACCTGTTCGCTGACATAGCCAAGAAGGTGAACGCCTACAAGGCCACTCATCCGAAGGCAAAAGTGATAAGCCTCGGTATTGGAGACGTAACACGTCCGCTTGTACCGGCAGTTATTGAGGCAATGCACAAGGCGGTTGACGAGATGGCTGTAAAGGCTACATTCCGCGGATATGGTCCTGAGCGTGGATATGAGTTTCTGCGAGAGGCTATCATAAAGAATGATTTCCTCCCACGCGGCATACACCTCGATCCAAATGAGATTTTCATCAATGATGGTGCAAAAAGCGATACCGGTAATATCGGAGACATAGTTCGTTGGGATAACTCCATAGGCATGACCGATCCTATCTATCCTGTATATATCGACTCTAACGTGATGTGCGGACGAGCAGGAGTATTCGAGAACGGATCATGGAGCAACGTAAACTATATGCCATGCACGGCAGAGAACGGATTCACACCGCAGATTCCCGATCATCGTGTGGATATGATATACCTCTGCTATCCTAACAACCCTACTGGCACGGTACTTCCAAAGGAAGAACTTCGCAAATGGGTTAACTATGCGCTCCACAACGACACTCTCATCCTCTTCGATGCTGCCTACGAGGCATACATCCAGGACGAGGATATCCCGCACTCTATCTATGAGATTAAGGGAGCACGTAAGGTGGCAATAGAGTTCCACTCTTATTCAAAGACCGCTGGCTTCACAGGCGTAAGATGCGGATATACGGTCATTCCAAAAGAACTCTCGGCAGCCACTCTCGACGGTACACGAATAGAGCTTAATCACCTCTGGGACCGTCGTCAGTCAACCAAGTTCAATGGCACCAGCTATATCTCTCAGCGAGCAGCAGAGGCAATCTATACTCCTGAGGGCAAGCAACAAGTGAAGGAGGTCATCGACTACTATATGACCAATGCTGCAATAATGCACCGGGCACTCACCAATATGGGACTTGAGGTCTTCGGCGGAAGAAACGCACCATATCTCTGGGTAAAGACGCCTAACGGCATTGAGTCGTGGAAGTTCTTCGAGCAACTTCTCTACGGAGCAAGCATAGTATGCACTCCGGGCGTAGGCTTCGGACCTTCAGGCGAGGGATATGTCCGACTTACGGCATTCGGCAATCGTGAGGACTGCGAGGAGGCTATGCGGCGCATGGCAGAGTGGATGGCGAAATAATCTTGACTACTCAACAACATACACACATATAAACAACATCGGTTCCCGTCGGGCAACCGGCGGGAACATAACACAAACACAAAACAAAAGAAAGGAAAAAGATTATGAGGACATTCAAGGTAATGGCTCTTACACTCGCTGGAGTGTTGAGCGTAGGCGTAGCAAACGCACAGGATGAAGTTGAGGTAAACGTGGCTGCTGATGTTGTAAGCAATTATCTCTGGCGCGGTCAGAAACTCGGCGAAGGAAGCATACAGCCAACTCTCGGTATTAGCTATAATGGTCTTAGCATTGGCGCATGGGGCAGTTACGGCATAACAAATCCTGATGATACAAAGGAGTTCGACCTTACAGTTGCCTACACCACAGGTGGATTCAACATCGGAATAACCGACTATTTCTTCACCAACCAGTATGATGGTGTTAAGTACTTCAAATATGATGCCCACGAAACGGCTCATGTATTCGAGTTCAACGTAGGCTATGACTTCGGACCTCTCTCAGTTCAGTGGTTTACAAACTTCGCTGGAGCTGACGGATATAACAAGGATGGCGAGCGTGCCTATTCTTCATACGTGGAGTTTGCAACACCATTCAAGCTTGGAGGTCTCGACTGGAGCGCATCATTAGGCGTTGTGCCATTCGCAACAAGTTTCTATTCTGATGCCGACGGTTTTGCTGTAACCAATCTCTCTGTAAAGACAACTAAGGACATTAAGGTGACTGATTCCTTCAGCGTGCCTGTATTTGGTCAGATTACAGCCAATCCAAGCAATGGCAAGGCATATTTCGCTCTTGGATTCACACTCCAGCCATAGGAGAAAGTGAAAAGAGAATAGTGAAGAGTGAATAATTTGAGTTTGTTTTATAACTTAAAAGCATTCAGGAACCCTTTCTTATGAAATGTAACTTAAATTCTTCACTGTTCACTCTTAACTCTTCACTCTCAAAATTTGGTAAACTCATAAAAAATCACTAATTTTGCACCCGCAAACTTAGACCAAAGGTTATTTAGGAAAAAAGATCAACAAATTTTATAACTTTGCCCCTCAAAGCCTATCCCCTTCGGGAAAGGTGGCAAGAGGCTCAATAAAAGATTAAGACAATGGCAAATTTAAGATTTCAGGTAGTAGCTGAGGCTTTCAAGAAGAAGCCTATTGAAATCCCTGCACCAGCAGAGCGTCCATCAGAATTCTTCGGCAAGTATGTATTCAACAAGCAGAAGATGTTCAAGTACCTCCCTAAGAAGGTTTACGACAAGATGCTTGATGTCATCGACAACGGCGCACCTCTTGACCGTGCAACAGCCGACAAGGTTGCTGAAGGCATGAAGAAGTGGGCTATGGAGCTTGGCGTAACACATTGTACTCACTGGTTCCAGCCTCTTACAGACACCACAGCCGAGAAGCACGACGCATTCGTTGAGCACGACTGGAAGGGCGGTATGATTGAGGAGTTCGAGGGTAAGTCTCTCGTTCAGCAGGAGCCTGACGCTTCTTCTTTCCCATCAGGCGGTATCCGTTCTACTTTCGAGGCTCGTGGCTATTCTGCCTGGGATCCTACATCACCAGTATTCGTCATCGGCGATACTCTGATGATTCCTACTGTCTTCATCTCATACACTGGTGAGGCTCTTGACTACAAGACACCTCTTCTCAAGGCTCTCCATGCTGTTGACAAGGCTGCAACCGACGTTGTTAAGTACTTCAATCCTGAGGTTAAGAAGGTGCAGTCAAACCTCGGTTGGGAGCAGGAGTACTTCCTCGTTGACGAGGGTCTTTACTCTGCACGTCCTGACCTTCTCCTTACAGGCCGTACCCTCATGGGACACTCTTCTGCTAAGGATCAGCAGATGGACGACCACTACTTCGGTTCTATCCCAGAGCGTGTAAGTGCTTTCATGCGCGACCTTGAGATTCAGGCTCTCGAGCTTGGCATCCCTTGTAAGACACGCCACAATGAGGTAGCTCCTAACCAGTTCGAGCTTGCTCCTATCTTCGAGGAGACAAACCTCGCTGTTGACCACAACATGCTCATCATGTCACTCATGAAGAAGGTGGCTCGTCATCACGGTTTCCGCTGCCTCCTCCACGAAAAGCCATTCGACGGTGTGAATGGTTCTGGTAAGCACAACAACTGGTCACTCTCTACCGATACAGGCATCCTCCTTCACGCTCCTGCAAAGGACGAGGTTGGCAACCTCCGCTTCGTTACATTCATCGTAGAGACTCTCATGGGTGTATATAAGCACAACGGTTTGCTCAAGGCTTCTATTATGTCAGCTACCAACGCTCACCGTCTTGGAGCTAACGAGGCACCTCCAGCAATCGTTTCTTCATTCCTTGGCAAGCAGCTCACAGAGGTGCTCGATCATCTTGAGAACTCAAAGGATGATACAATCGCTATTTCTGGTAAGGCTGGTCTCAAGCTCGACATCCCTTCAATCCCAGAGCTCCTCATTGACAACACCGACCGTAACCGCACATCTCCATTCGCCTTCACAGGTAACCGTTTCGAGTTCCGTGCTGTAGGTTCTGAGGCTAACTGTGCATCTGCTATGATCGCCCTCAACTCTGCTGTTGCTGAGGCTCTCGTAAGCTTCAAGAAGCGTGTTGATGCTCTTGTAGCAGGTGGTAAGGATCTCCATGCAGCTATCATTGCTATTCTCCGCGAGGATATCAAGACATGTAAGGCAATCCGTTTCGACGGCAACGGCTATTCTGACGAGTGGGTAGTAGAGGCTACAAAGCGCGGTCTTGACGTAGAGAAGTCTTGTCCGCTGATTTTCGATCGTTACCTCGACAAGGAGTCAATAGAGATGTTTGAGTCACTCAACGTTATGAACGCCAAGGAACTTGCAGCTCGTAACGAGATCAAGTGGGAGACCTACACAAAGAAGATTCAGATTGAGGCACGTATCTTCGGTGACCTCTCTATCAACCATATCATCCCACAGGTTGTAGCTTACCAGACAAAGCTCGCTCAGAACGTAGCAGCCCTCAAGGCTATACTTAGCGACGACGAGTTCAAGGTACTTGCTGCAAGCAACCTCGCTCTTATCTCTGAAATCTCAGAGCGCGTTAAGGCAATCGAGGAAGGTTGCGAGGCACTCACAGAGTCACGTCGCGTAGCTAACAAGATTGAGTCTGAGCGTGAGAAGGCTATTGCATATCACGATACCGTAGAGCCACTTATGGATCAGATCCGTTACCACATCGACAAGCTCGAGGCTAAGGTAGATGATGAGGTTTGGACACTTCCTAAGTATCGCGAGATGCTCTTCATCCGCTAATGTGATAAGTGAATAGTGAAAAGTGAATAACGAATAATACTTAATACTGGTTGCCCACTATAGGGTTGTTCGTTATGCTTCCCCACACGGCGACAGCAGTATTTTTCACTAAGTATTATTCTCTATTAGTTATTCACTATTCACTAAAAAAATACAATAAACAATCTATTTCTTTTATTGGTTGTTTAAGTTTGCTGAGCCATACAGCCGCGAGGTTGTATGGCTCTTTTATGTTGTCAGAACGTTGAAACTCATAAAAATCAGATAAGTCAGTTTCCCTTTTCTTTTGACCACGGAAGACACGAAAAACACGGATATGCTCGCTTGCGCTCGTTTTGCTTTCCACATTAATGTCACATTAATTCCTCATTAATTCAATTTTTTTCGCAAAGCTCAACAAGCTAAAGCAAGTTCTTCGCTATGCTCATTAGCAAGACGGTCGCTTGTCCGAAACTGTCTGGAAGACAGTACTATTCGTAACCCCGTACATACGAGTGAAAACGAGGATGTGCGGGGGATATAGCGCCAATCCCCACTACTGTCTGGAGGGCAGTACATCACCAATCAGGTACAGCCTTCCAGGCTGATGAATATAGTCCCTGTCTTATATCCGAGGGCATCCTCTCCTTCGTCGAGTATGCACCTCGGTTACTCATAGTATTGCCTTCCAGGCAATTGGCTTTATTTTTCGCTAAGGCTCAAC
>CADCHG010000035.1 GCA_902801155.1 uncultured Prevotellaceae bacterium
CCAATTTTCACACACACCATACCCCTCCGTCCCCTCACTTTTTACTTCAATAATAATATAATTAAATAAATTATATTATTATTGAGAAGAAGAGCCAGTTGAGAGGGTGTCTGTCTGAAAAGGTGTAATGGTGTATTGGTGTATTTTGTAAACAAATGTTAACCGCAATTTACGCAGAAAAGCGCGTAACAAATTGGCTTACTGATTAATAACAAATATTTCAAATTGTTTAACGCAAAAGAAACAGGCGAAAATTTTGTATAGAAGAAAAAGCGTTATAACTTTGCAGTCAGAAACAAGTCCCATCCAACGACCCACCCAATGACTCCTCCAACGACCCACCCTGTCCCTCCCCAAGGGAGGGTTCCTCCCCCCTCACCCCCTCAAGGGGGAGTAGATACACTAACTTGCGCAAGGCTGGCTCCATCACAGGTCCGTTTCAATCCGTTTCAAGTCCGTTCCCTACAGCCCCCTCCAACTGACACATACTCCGATGTTATCAACATCGGACTTCCCCCGAGCGAGGGGAGGGATTGACGATAGTTCTGCAGGCTATTGAGCAATTTTGTCGAATTCAAGACTGCGAGGGCTGAAAGCCCGACACCTGATAGGGCAGTCCGTAAGGGCTGTTATTCTATAGATGCGTGATTAAAGGAGCGCTGTAAGTGCGACACCTGAAGACTTTAGGTGTCGGTCCATCAGACCTCATACCCCCTATATCGACAAATATGACAGCCCTAACGGACTGCCCTATTAGGTATCGCTCCTTCAGAGCTCTTTTCAACCACATGATAGTCAACAATATACAACTGAATAAATTGTTCGCAAAGGTTCACCAAGCTAAAGCAAGTCGTCGAACTCACGTTATGTTAGCACAAACAGATTCTATTGGGGCAAAATATTAGCCCTCCAGTCTCATGACCGAAGGGCTTATATGAATTTATTCTATTTTCTTACGTATTACTGAAGCTCAGAAACCTGCTTAGCCATAGCATTCTCAGGATCGATTTCGAGAAGCTTAGCTGCATATTCCTTTGCCTTTGCTATGTCCTCGTTAACCTTTACGAAGTAAACGATGTTATAGCTAAGAGCCTGCTTGAGCTGAGCGACATCAGAAGCGTCCTTGCTTTCAAGACCGTTGATAATCTCGATGAGCTGGTCGTAGTGTGGCTTAGCAGCACCTGCCTTATCCTCTGGGTCAAGAATGAAGGCGAGCTTAGCACGCTGTGCAGTTACGGCTTGTTTGAATGCAGGGAACTCCTCTGCAATCTCAGAGAATACCTTATCTGCTTTTGCAATTGCTTCCTGCTTCTGCTCAGGTGTAGAGTTCTCGTCGATTGCCATTGTGCGGTAAAGCTGTGCAAGACCATTCTTGATGTTTGCTGTCATTTTAGTCTGATTACCCTTAACGTACTTCTCGTAGTACTCAAGAGCCTTTGGATAGTCGCCCATTGACTTGTAAACATCAGAGAGGTTCTTAAATACGCTAATTCTCTGCTCCATGTCGAAGGTACGAGTGTTAACTACCTTCTCAAAGGCTTTAATTGCCTCGTCGTTTTTCTTGAGCTTCTGAAGAGCTGTACCATAGTTGATATAGTCGAGAGCTGTGTACTTCACATCGTCAGAAGAATTGAAGAGACGCTCACCGAATTTGATGGCTTCCTCGTACTTCTCAAGGTTTACGTTGTTCAAGAGAGAGAGACGATTGAGGGAACCATAGCGTGGGAACTTGTTGTTACCGAAGCTTGAAACCTTCAATGACTCATCATACTTCTGCTTGAGGAAGAGAGTACTTGCATAGTCTGCCAATTGGTAGTCCTCCATCTTGTCAAGGTCAACCTTTGAGTAGTATTCTATTGCTGCATCTGCTCTGCCTGCCTTTGACTGAATCTCTGCTGCAACAAGGTCAACAGGATAAGATGGGTCGATAGAACGGAGCTGCTCAAGCTTTGCGATAGAACCGTCTGGGTCTGCTTTTGCGTTGATCTGAGCATAACGGCGATAGCCCTCTGGATCTTGTGGGTCCAATGTGGTAGCATTCTCAAACCAGCTTGAAGCTGCACCACCGTCGTCCTTCATTACACAGATGTCACCCTTGAGTACATAGCCTGCTGCACAGTTCTTATTTGCCTTGATAGCAAGGTCAGCATACTTGTCGGCATTGTCATATTCCTTTGCATCGAGATATGCACGTCCGATACCGGCAATAGCCTTAGCATCCTTCTTCACTGTTTTGAATACTGCAGTTACCTGCTTGTCTTTGTCTTCTGCTCCAGACTTGATGATCTTTGTAGCCTGTTCTATTGCTGAAGTTGCATCCTGAGCCATAGTTGGAACACTGATGACTGTCATCATTGCTCCGATGATAATGTATTTAGCTGTTTTCATAATTTGCAAATTTTACTCTTGTCTTTAATTAATTTACCGCCTTGTTTGGGTTATCTACTATTTTGACGTATTATAATTGATTTTGTTGCATCAGTTTACGGATTTTAACCAAATACGCCTGTTTTTTTATTTTCTTAAAAGGAATTTGAGCGAAAAGTAATAATTCTTTATATATCCTGTCTTTAATCAATCTTTACTTCTCTTATGGCAATGTTGCCGTATGCTGGTAGCAAACCTGCCTTGAAGAGAATCATCTGTCCTCTTTGTGAGATTATGAACTGTGCAAAACCATGTGGAAGTCCATATCTACCACGTTCATCATTAAGAAGCGCATAGAGTCTGCGGATGAATGGGTATTTGTCATTGTATATATAGCCCTGATATGGCTTGTATGAGTTCTTCCATGTTGCAGGTGCATGTTTTGCAACGAGCATTACTCTGATGTTGCGGTTGAATGTGAGGTTTGTTGTGTCACGCTTGTCGTTTAGCCAGTTGCTGCCGATAATGCCGATAGCGTTAGGATGTTCCTCTACATATTTTATTACATCTGCAGTTTTCTTTGTTGCGAAAGCGTTAGGCGCGGTGATAGGTTTTCCGCCGAGGATTGAGTCCTCTACGTAGTGTACTGTGCTTGACGTCTTGTTGTCGAATGCCACAACAATCTCTCCGCGTGATGCGCTTGCTGGATATATGTCTTTCCAGTTAAGTGCCTCACCTGTAAGGATTCTCTTTACGTCATCCACGCAGATGCAGGAGTCCGTATTATTCTTGTTGGCTATAATTGCAAGAGCATCATAGCCTATATGTATTGTCATCGGGAAGCGTTGGCGCGCCTTCAGATTGTCATATTCGCTTTTCTTGAAGTCACGTGTCGTGAACATCATGAGAAGTTTGTCTTTTAGAAGAAGGTTCATTCCTTCAGACTCGCTCATGTACTTTGGAGTGACATGAGCCTCTTTGTAGATGTGATGGAAAATCTCCATCTCTTCATCGATGATTGGCATAAAACTCTCATCCGCACCGAATGTTATTTTTCCGGTGGCGTATGTATCTGTGCGCGCATTCGGGTCCTTCTTCTTCTCTTTGCAAGCGGACAGCATGCCAAATGTGAGCATAGATGCTATGAAGACTATGAGTGTTGATGCAATTGACTTCATTGTTCGGGTTAATAATGAGTGAGTTGAAATTGTTTTGGTGCAGCAAAGGTGTCTTTACGGGCACCTTATATGATAAAATTGAGCTCCCTCCTCTACGGGAGAGTGAGAGAGCTCAAAGTTTAATGTATCGTGTTCTGCGGAAATCCACAGAAACTTTCAAGTATTACTGGAGACGGAATGTTACAGGGAGAGTGTACTTTACACGTACAGACTGACCATTCTGCTTACCAGGAATCCACTTAGGCATTGCGCTAACCACGCGAACAGCCTCCTTGTCGAGAGATGGGTCAACAGACTTTGCAACGCGAACGTCAGTTACACTACCGTCACGCTCTACAACGAATGTACATACTACACGACCCTGGATACCGTTCTCCTCAGCTACTGGTGGGTACTTGATAGACTTCTGGAGATAAGCCATAAGAGCTGCCATACCACCTGGGAAAGAAGGCATCTGTTCTACTACGTCGAACACCTTGTTCTCTTCTTCCTTTGGCTTAACAGGCTCTGTTACGAGTGCCTCCTTAGCCTTGAGCACTTCACCAGACTCATCGTTACCAATTACGTTAGCGAAACCTACGGCTACCTTAGAGTTCATGATTTCGTCCTGAGACTTCATCTCGTCCTCTGGGCGTACCTCATCATCCTTCTTGATTACAGGTGCGGTGAACTTGATAGAGCTCTTTACCTTCTCTACAACCTGCTCAACCTTCTCCTGCTTAACGATTTCCTTACGCTCAACCTTGGCTTCCTTCTTCTGCTCCTGAAGAGCAGTAAGCTCGGTTACCTGAGTCTGTGCCATGTGTGCCTTCTGATAGTCATCATAAGCATTCTTGGCAACCATATAGACCATTACGAGAGCGAAGATGATAAGAACGGCGATAATTGACTTAATGTTACGCGCAGTAGTCTGACGACGAAGAACATAAGCACCGTACTCCTTGTTACGGTTCTCGAACATTATGTCCGACCACCTATTGTCAATAAGATCTATTTGTGACATTTTTCTTTTCCTTTCTTAAGTTAAAGTTACTAATAGATTACTCCTTGACACCGGCAGCTTCGAGAAGCTTCTTATCGTTGTCGTTAATCTTATCAATTACATACTTACCAACAGAGCAGATCTGCATCTCGTCAAGAGCATCAATAAGGTTGAGATAGTTTGAGTTATCTGTAGCCTTGATGATGATGGTCATTGTCTCGATGTGCTTGCCGTCGATATCACCCTTCTTGATAGCCTTGAGTTGCTCATCATACTGAGCCTGAGTCATTGTAGGGTTCTTTGCCCTGAATTCATCAAGCTTAGCCTTTGCGGTCATTACGTCAAGGATTGGCTGTGTGCCATCCTCTGTCAAGTGACCGATGAGAGCCTTGCGAACACCGTCCTTACCCCATGTTGTCTTCTTCAGACAGGTTGGGTCTTCAGGCTTAACCATACCTTCTACATAGTAGATCTGGTTGTCAGCTGCAACGTAAAGAGTGATAGTATAAGACTCCTTTGTTACGGTCTTATCCTGATCCTGTACATCCTTATCGTTGGTAGGCATACTCAATTCCATAGTCTGAGGCTTAGCCAAAGTGGTACAGAGCATGAAGAAGGTAATCAACAGCATCATCATATCCACCATAGGGGTGAAGTCCACACGAGTCTGCTGTTTTTTCTGTCTACTTTTCTTTACTTTTGCCATGGCTTAATCCTCCTGTGTTTTGAGTGAAGTGATCAGGTAGTAACGGTTCTCGTCAATATCCTGAAGCTCCGACATTACACGCTTGATGATCTTGTAAGGTGTCTCTCTGTCGGCCTTGATAGCAACCTTGATGTCTGAATTGACACCACGTGCTGACTTAACCCACATCTGGAACTCACTCTTACCACCATCAATACTATCCAAAGGAATACCAAGTTCTTTCAACTGTTCACGACGTGTGCTCTCTTCCATGTTGAGGAACTTCTCAAGCACGTTCATTGGAGCACCGAACATAGGATCAGACTTGAAGTTAGCCATCTGTGTCTTAGTCAGAGTGATACCGAACTGATCGGTAACGTCTGCTGCAACATCAGCAAGCTGGAACTGGTTATCCATATTCATGAACACCTTGCCTTCCTTGTCGACAAGAATGTTCAGCACATCCTTCTCAGGCACCTTAATCTCGGCAACAGACTGTGGCTCAACAACCTTCACTGGCTCTGGCTTTGTAAAAGTAGAGGTCAGCATGAAGAAACAGAGCAACAGCACCATCACGTCTGACATAGGCGTCATATCGATCCAGATGTCTTGTTTCTTAAGTTTTACTTTACCCATAGTGATAAATGTTTTAAAGGGTTAGTAAAAACTTAAGCCTCGTCGTGGTTTGCCTCGTATGTCTGAGCAATAGTGTAACCAACCTCGTCGAGAGCGTATGTGAGCTTGTCGATACGGTTAGAGAAGAAGTTGTAAGATACTACAGCGAGCCATGATGTCAAGATACCGAGAGCGGTATTGATAAGGGCCTCAGAAATACCAGTTGACAAAGCAACAGAGTCACCACCACCACCAGATGCAAGAGCAGCGAATGACTTGATCATACCGGTTACAGTACCGAACAGAGCGGTAAGAGTACCAAGTGTTACGAGAGTAGCAAGGATAGGCATGTTCATCTGGAGAGTTGGCATCTCGAGCTGAACTGCTTCCTCGTGAGCCTGCTGGATCTTAGCGATCTTCTGTGCCTTCTTTACACCCTGAAGAGCCTCAACTTCCTTGTAAGCCTTGAGAGATGCACCAACAACGTTAGCGATTGTACCACGCTGCTTGTCGCAGAGGTTCTGAGCCTCAACGAAGTCGTTCTTTGCAAGAGCAGCCTTGATAGCTACAACGAACTTAGTTGTTGACATCTTACCGAAAGCTGTCTTCTGAGCGAGGAGACGCTCGATAGAGAGACAAAGCACTGTGAGCATCAATGTGATAAGCACTGGCACAACGATACCACCTTTGTAGATTGTACCGAGCATGTTACCATTGAGAACCTCACCCTCTGGGTCATTGCCTACGAAGTTAGCAGGGTTACCGAGAACAAACTTGAAGATACATACTGCAACAACGAACATTGCTGCGATGATCCAAAACGCATTACGAACGCCCTGGAAGCCAGAAGACTTCTTTGGGGCTGGCTTTTGTGTAGCTGCCATAATTTTTTTAGTTTAAGTTGTTAAATAAAATTTTGAGTTAATGAATTTTTCTTTCTGATTTACGGTTAAAGAGTTCTTAAGTTTGAACATATTTGAATGCCGAAATTTGGCTTTCCTCCCGTTTCCGAACGCAAAGATACAAATTAAAATTGAACTTCACTTATGATTAAGAACTTTTAACACTATTTTTTTAATGCAAACGTGAAAGGCATTCTTTGATACGTCGCATTGCCTCACGGATATTGTCATCGCTTGTGGCATAGCTCATGCGGAAACATTCAGGGTCGCCGAATGCATCTCCGCCTACTGTAGCCACATGCCCAACCTCGAGGAGGTACATAGCGAGATCCGTTGAATTATTTATTGTGCGCTCGCCGTCTGTCTTGCCGTAGAAACTTGTACACTTAGGGAAAAGATAGAATGCACCCTGTGGTACGTTTACCTCCAAGCCTGGGATGTCCTTGGCAAGTTCTACGATAAGGTTGCGACGACGCTCGAATGCCACGCGCATCTCCTCTACGCAGTCCTGAGAGAGAACATATGCAGCCTCTGCAGCCTTCTGGCTTACTGAACAAGGGCCTGATGTGTACTGTCCCTGAAGCTTGTTACAGCCCTTGACAATCCACTCTGGTGCTGCCATATATCCTATACGCCATCCTGTCATGGCATAAGCCTTACTTACACCATTTATAATAATGGTCTGTTCCTTCATGCCTGGGAACTGTGCAATGCTCTCGTGCTTGCCAACATAGTTGATGTGCTCGTAGATCTCGTCTGCGAGAACATAAACCTCCGGGTGCTTCTTGAGCACGTCGGCAAGTCCCTTGAGCTCTTCCTTAGAATATACGCTACCTGTTGGGTTGCTTGGAGAGCAGAGGATAAGCATGCGTGTCTTTGGGGTGATTGCAGCTTCGAGCTGTGCAGGAGTAATCTTGAAGTCCTGTTCGAAGCCTGCAGGAATATGAACTGGTGTACCACCTGCGAGAAGTGCCATCTGTGGATAGCTAACCCAGTAAGGTGCAGGTATGATAACCTCGTCGCCATCGTCAACAAGCGCCATGACTGCGTTGCATACAGCCTGCTTGGCACCATTGCTGACAAGAATTTCTGAAACTGAATAATCGAGACCGTTTTCGCGCTTGAGTTTCTCAACTACTGCTTTGCGAAGGTCTGGATAACCAGGTACTGGAGAGTAGCGTGACCAGTTATCGTCAACGGCCTTCTTTGCTGCTTCCTTGATGTGATCTGGAGTGTTGAAATCTGGTTCGCCAACACTCATGTTGATTACGTCGATGCCCTGAGCTTTCATCTCGCTGCTCTTCTGAGACATGGCAAGTGTAGCTGATGGAGCAAGTCTGTTAAGACGGTTTGATAAATGTACCATGTATGATTTCTGAAAAGTTTATTGGCTGCAAAGGTACGAATTTTCTTTCGTTTTATGAAATTATTAACGCTTTTTTTAACGTTTTGTTACCCAAATACGCTATTTTGGTGATAAAATTACTATTTATTCCACCTATTTATATCTATTGGACGGCAATTTTGCCGATTCTTTCCACTATTTTCGTGTTTGTCGCACGTATCTTGCGCAAATCGGTCAAAAGGCGGAGGCGGAATCTCCACATTCGCAGGTAGAGGAAAATACCGACTGGCAGTATTATAGCAGCCGTGATGTTCATCCACTTACGCTCGAATGGACGTGTGTGGGCTTTCTCCGACACTATCGGATACTGGTTCAGATATGCCATGATGAACCTGTCCCGGGTATTGGAAAGATCCTCGATAACCTCCTCCAACTCGGCACTTATCCTTTCTATCTCGTGGTCTGGCTGATAGCGGAAGAATACGTTGATGACATTTGGCATTCGCATGAGATGATGCCCGTATGCGTATGCACGAACCTGATGCGACATGACAGAGAGGCGGTCGGCAGCCCTTCGGTAATCAGGATCGTTGATGATAACCTCCTTGCTCGCCACGTTTCGCTTGAGGCGAAGTCCGAGAAGTCGCATGAAGGCATTGCGGTAAGCATCCGTGTTGAATACCATGGAGTCTTTGTTTGCCTTGTAGGTCACGAACGATGCCAGAGGTATGAGCACAGCGGGTGCCATTCCCTTGCCGAGCCATATAGGCCATGCTCCTATTTTTGCCATTCGGAATCCCGTATTGTCAAGAATATAGAATACTATGAATACAAGTACCGAGATAATGACTGGCACGCCGAGTCCTCCCTTTCTGATAATAGCTCCCAATGGCGCTCCGATAAAGAAGAATATAAGGCATGTGAGTGATAGCGTGAACTTATTCACCGCCTCAAGCCAGTGCTTGCGTATAGTCTGGTCGCCGTCGCTGGTCACCGATTCTCGCCAGCTAAGTTCCGATGTAATCATCTGTACCCTGCCCAATGCGTGTTGTAGGGCATCTCGTTTGTCTGATGGTTTCAGTCTTGCCACAATGGTGTCAAACGAGTATGTGCTTTGCTGTCCTTTCTTTACGGCTGCGAGGGAGTCAGTCTTGGTCGTTTGGCCTGGATATGTATAGGAGTACATCCTGTCGAGATCCATTCGAGTGACTTTTCCTATGCTGTCGTAGTGATGATTAAGCGAATCTACGGCTCTGGAAATTTGTTTCAGGCTCTTTGCTTGTGCATTGCCTGCAAAGTTTGCCTCGTCGGCAAGGTTGAGATTGCTATTGAAATCCAGAATAATCTTTTTGCTGATGAACGATTCTCTTCTATACGGTACACTGGCTGTGCCTGCAAATTCCTGCGAGCGCATGTTCTCAAACCATTCGCCGTTGTATAGCGAAAGGAGAAGATGCTGTTTGTCGGCTGTGGATTGCAGCCTGCCTGAATCGGCAAGGATAATCGCTGCATCCTCGAAGGAATTTGTCATGCGGTATATCATTATGCCGTAGAGCACACCTTTCTCAAGGTCTTTCTTCTGCACGTACAGGTTGCAGTCTGGTATTCCGTCATAGAAAATACCTTCAGGAATCTCCAGTTCCGGAGACTTCTGTTTCATTGATAAGAGTAACTGTGCGAGCTTCTTTGTTGATTTCGGACCTATGTTGTTCTGGAAATAGAACGAGGTGACCGTAATTAGAGCGGTGATGAAAATCAGCGGACGTAATGTCTGCATCAAGGATATGCCTGCAGCCTTGATAGCCGTCAGCTCGCTGTTCTCGCCAATATTACCCATTGTGATGAGCGAGGCAAGGAGAATGGCAAGAGGCAGGGCTTGCGGAATAAGCGTAAGTCCCATGTACCAGAAGAACTGGGCAAGGACTTCTATTGACAGTCCTTTGCCTATGACTTCATCGACATAACGCCACAGAAATTGCATCATCAGCACAAAGAGACTGATGAAGAACGTTCCGGCGAAAAGCAGCAAGAACTGCTTTACAATATATATGTCGAGCTTTTTAATCCTGTACATTTTCGTAATCGCGGTGCAAAATTAGCATAAATATTTAAGATTACCAAAGAATTATGCACAAAATAGTATCTCTTAACTTTAGGCGTTGGAAGTGCGTTGCAAATCTGCTGTTTCTCCTAAGATGCTCCATAGATACTCCATACATACTCCATAGATACTCCATAGTTTCGATGGACTAACGATGGAGTAACGATGGAGTATCTATGGAGTATCTTGGGAGGAATACCTGTGCTGATGCTATGTTTCCCCCTTCCGAAAAACGGGTTTTGAAAAAGAAAAAAAGTCAGGTTTCTGCCCTTGTATGCAAAAACCTGACCTATATACATTACTACTTATGCCGGTTGGCTCTCTGTTCGCGATATTTTGCCTTCTGTTTGGCAGAACCCGAACCGTGAGCTCCGGTTATGTATTTCTTTTTCTTTGCCTTGGTCTTGACCTTTCCGTCATCCTGCTTTGGCTTGGTGCCTCCGCGGGAGAATGAGATGCCGTTGACCAGGATATCCTCAAAGTCGTTTGCCATATATTAATGGTGGAAGAGGCGAACGCCGGTGAATGCCATTGTGATGCCGTATTTGTCGCAAGTCTCGATGACATTGTCATCACGAACTGAACCACCTGCCTGTGCGATGAACTCAACGCCTGACTTGTGAGCGCGCTCGATGTTGTCGCCGAATGGGAAGAATGCATCTGAGCCGAGGGCAACCTTTGTGTTCTGTGCAATCCAAGCCTTCTTCTCCTCGCGTGTCAGAGGCTCTGGCTTCTCAGAGAAGAAGTTCTGCCATACGCCCTCTGCGAGTACGTCCTCATAGTCGTCAGAGATATAGACATCGATTGTGTTGTCGCGGTCCGCACGACGGATGCCCTCCTTGAATGGGAGGTTCATTACCTTTGGACACTGGCGCAACCACCAGATATCAGCCTTGTTACCAGCAAGACGAGTACAGTGGATACGGCTCTGCTGACCAGCACCGATACCGATAGCCTGACCGTCCTTAACGTAGCATACAGAATTTGACTGAGTATATTTCAGAGTGATGAGGGCAATCATAAGATCGCGCTTAGCCTCGTCGCTGAAAGTCTTGCTCTTTGTTGGGATGTTCTCGAAGAGAGCAGGATCATTGAGCTTGATCTCGTTTCTGCCCTGCTCGAAAGTAATGCCGAAGCATTGCTTTGTCTCGATTGGAGCAGGCTTGTAATTAGGATCAATCTTGATTACGTTATATGTACCCTTACGCTTGTCGCGAAGAATCTGGAGAGCCTCCTCTGTATAGTCAGGAGCAATGACACCATCACTTACCTCACGCTTGATGAGAGTAGCAACAGCAGCATCACAAGTATCAGAGAGGGCGATGAAGTCACCATAGCTTGACATACGATCAGCACCACGGGCACGTGCATAGGCACAAGCGATAGGAGAGAGAGGAATCTTTACGTCGTCAACGAAGTAGATCTTCTTCAGAGTATCTGACAAAGGAAGGCCTACAGCAGCTCCAGCAGGGCTTACGTGCTTGAAGCTTGCAGCGGCACAGAGACCTGTAGCCTCCTTAAGCTCCTTGACAAGCTGCCAAGAGTTGAGCGCGTCAAGGAAGTTGATGTATCCAGGACGTCCGTTAAGAACTTCGATAGGCAGTTCGCCTTCGGTGATGAAGATACGAGACGGCTTCTGATTTGGGTTACAGCCGTACTTGAGAGCTAGTTCTTTCATTTTAAATTATAGTTAATAGCCCCTCACCTGCCCTCCGGGCATCCTTTCCCCAAGGGGCGAGGGGGAATATTAGTAATAAACCCTCATGCGATTGTGGGTAACTTCTTCCTCGCCCCTTGGGGAAAGGATGCCCAAAGGGCAGGTGAGGGGCCTTCTTTAATTCTTAGCCAATTCTTTTTGCAGTTCTTCCCATGTCTGGAATCCTGCAAGCAAGGCAATACGGTCGCGTGCTTCCTTTGAGGGATGCTCATATTTCTTTACGATGTCCCATGCCTTGTGGAGATCAATATGTAGATGTCTCATCTTGATGCAGAATTAAAAAAAGACCCACACAGCGTGAGTCTTTTTTATTTTCAGTGTGCACAAATTACTTTGTAACAACACGCTTTTCAGCGATACGTGCCTTCTTACCTGTAAGGTTGCGGAGGTAGTAGAGCTTAGCGCGACGTACCTTACCGTGCTTGTTCACCTCGATTGACTCGATAGCAGGAGACTCGATTGGGAAGATACGCTCTACACCAATTGTACCTGACATCTTACGAACTGTGAAACGCTTCTTGTCACCGTGACCAGAGATCTTGATGACTACACCACGATAGAGCTGGATACGCTCCTTTGAACCCTCGATAATTTTGTAAGCGACAGTGATAGTGTCACCTGGCTTGAACTCAGGGAACTGCTTGCCGGTTGCAAATGCTTCTTCAGCAACTTTGATCAAATCCATTTTGTTGAATTGTTTTGTTAAATTGTTGTATCGTTCTAGCGCAACATAGTGGGTAACACTTCTCCCTCACCATCGGTTACGCAGGAAAGCGGGTGCAAAATTACTGATTTTCCTTCGAGTAACCAAACTTTTTGTGACTTTTTTCTCAATTTCCTTTTATAATTAACTAAAAAAGAGTATTTTTGTATCGGTTTTTCTAATTTCACTCATAATTATATGAAAAGGTATTTAGGATTTTTGCTGCTTGCTTATGCAATAGCTCTTGGCTTTGTCTCCTGCTCGTCGCATCACTATTCTGTGCAGTCGGTTGACTATCAGCGAGTGACGATGGATTCTCTTTTTGACGTTGTTCCTGATGCTGAGACAGCGAACTTCCTTGCGCCTTTTAAAGCCAGTGTTGATAGTATCATGTCTCCTGTCGTGGGACGTGTGGCTTGCGATATGGATGCTGACCGTCCGGAAAGCAAACTTTCCAACCTTCTTGCCGACATCCTCATTTGGGCAGGAAAGGACTTTGACGAGAAACCTGTTTTTTCGGTATATAATATGGGAGGAATTCGAGCATCACTCGAAAAAGGAGATGTTACTATCGGAGATGTAATTGAGGTAGCCCCTTTCGAGAACAAAATCTGTTTCATGACATTGAAAGGCTCTCAGATTATGACTCTCTTTGAACAGATTGCTGTCCGAGGAGGTGAGGGCGTGAGTCATTCTGTGAAGGCTGTCATTAGCAAGGATGGGAAACTGAAAAGTCTGAAGATTAATGGTGAGGATATCAATCCTGATGCTGAGTATAGAATTGCCACTATTGACTATCTTGCTGAAGGAAATGACGGTATGCCTGCTTTTACGCATGGTACTAACCGTAAGATGCTAACCGACAAGAGTAATAATCTCCGTTTCATAATCATGGATTATTTACGTGAAGAAACGAAGCAGGGACGTGTTGTTGATGCCGAGATTGAAGGTAGAATCACAGTAGAGTAGGGAGGTGAGCGTAATGAGAAAGATATTTTTCCTTTTACTTTTTGTCGCACTTAATGCTTTTGCGCAAAAGAATATCGTGGTACTTCATTCCAACGACTGCCATTCGCAGATATTCCCATTCAGCAAGAATCTTGCTGATAAGAAAAAGGCTAATCTGGGTGGCTTTACCCGTCGTGTGGCGTATGTTAAGCAGCAACGTAAGCTTACCCCGAATCTGCTGCTTTTCGATTGTGGCGATTTCTCTCAAGGCTCTCCTTATTATAGTATGTTCAAAGGGGATGTGGAGATCGGACTTATGAACATCATGGGATATGATGCTGCCACAATCGGTAATCATGAGTTTGATTTCGGACTTGACAATATGGCGCGTATCTTCAAGATGGCGAAGTTTCCTATCGTGTGTGCAAACTATGATTTCTCAGGAACTGTTCTTGAAGGGATAGTAAAACCATATACCGTTATCAAACGTAATGGTGTCAAGATTGGTGTGTTTGGTCTCTCGCCTAAACTTGAAGGACTTGTTGTGCGTGAGAATTATGGCAATATCAAGTATCTTGATCCTGTCGCCGTTACAAGGGATGTTGTCAAGACTCTCCGCGAAAAGGAAAAGTGTGATGTCGTTATCTGTCTTTCGCATCTTGGTTGGAAGACTGGCGATGAAGAACCTTCAGATGAACGTCTCGTGCCTCAGACAGAAGGCATTGACCTCGTTCTTGGCGGACATACCCACACTTATCTCAATCCTGCAAAGATGGTGGAGAATGCCTCTGGAAAGAAAGTTCCTGTCAGTCAGAATGGTAAAAGCGGAATCTATCTTTCCCGTTTTGACATTCATTTGAAATAGTGAGAATCAGCATAAACTCCTATGTTCTTCCCATCATCCTCCTATTATCCTCCTAACCAAAGTCGGTGCAAAGTCGGTGATAATACCATTCGGAATAAGAGTTTCACCGAGTTTGGTTAGGAGGCAGAAGGGAGGAGCATAGGAGGAAGAACAGAACTAAAGCATAAAAAAATCCCACACCGCCAAAGAGTTCACGAGGAATTAATGGAGGTGCAGGAATTCATTATGTATGTTTTGAGAGAATTCTTAACCGTTCACATATAGAACTTCTATGATAACTAAGGACACCAACTTAGAACAACTACATTTTTGTCTTTATGTCCAAACACTCCAACACTATATGTCGCTACAGATTCTGAATCATAATAGCTTGCTCCATATTGCTGTGATATATTGGCAATAAACAATGAGTCTTCATGTGAATCTTCTGTTGGATTATTTTTTGTATATGAAATCCATTCATTGTTGTTAACAAGTTTAAAGCCAAATTTCACAGCTTCATCTACAAAAGATTTTGCAGACAACGTATCTTGAAAGTAAATCTTCAAGTAATCATATACAGATGCCTCGGTATCTTCTGGACTGTCAATTTGTCCCAAATAGGCTATACCACAACATTTGTCAGACAACGGTTTAAAACCTAAATGATCAAATTTCAATCCAGAACATTTTGCCACATATCTATATAGACCAGACTCAAGATCACGACTTGGAGATGGTACAGAATAAATTCCACTATATGTTTCCTCCGAGTCATAGTTGTCTAGAAATTCCATTATTTTGGCGTATCTTTCTTCATAAAGGGTACTTTTGTCTTTTCCAGACCATCTATAGACATTAAAAATGGTCATAAAATCCAAACTGCTATTCTGGCTTGAATTACAACTTCCAAGCATGAATATTGTGCAGAATGCTATGCAATAAATTATTTTATCCATTTTGATACTTTTTTGCGTTCTGGTGTATATATTGTAACGCTTCTATATTCTTGAGGTATTCTCTCGTCATGCACCCTTTGAGGCTGTAGCATCAGCGTATGGAGCACCAAACGGATAGTAGTTCGTAACTTGAGAAATATATTCATCTTCATTCACCACCTCGCGAATATTGCCGAGGTGATAAGTAGTTTGTGGAGAAAGAGATAAAGGCATATCATTACGCATAGGCATGATGGGTATAGGCTAAAGTTTGCTAATTGCGTTCAAAGGTAAGCAAATTTTCTCATACGACAAAAACATATTTCGTTTTTCTTGCATCATCACTAAAATTTCCTTCCACAATGCTTCCCCTTCAGGTCCGTTGTAAGTCCGTTGTAAATCCGTTGTAAGTCCGTTCCTATATTGGGACAAAAAGCAAAGGCATGATGGAGGTAGGTAAATAAAAAAAAGGAGTCTTACCTCCTCTTTTTCTTGGTTATTGTGGTACTTTTATTTTTAGTTGTTGTTGGTTGGGTTTTCTTAACTTCAGAGGATTTTGTGCTATTGACTGTGCTTTTATCCTCTTTTATGAGATTCTGCGCTATTTCCTTTGTGTCATTCCTTTGTTGCTTTGTCCAAACAGCATTGTAGTCATCGTTATCTGTTACGCTTTCATGCTCCTCAAAGTCAATCTCAGGGAGGGATTCAGGATCCAATGCGTATGGTACACCCTTGTCTGGATACACACTAACCTCCACAGCCACAACGCCTTTGGCTATCATGCCGAGTTGCTCGGCCGCTGCATATGTGAGATCTATAATCCTACCTTTTTTATATGGTCCCCTGTCAACAACTGTTACTATGACCTCTTTGTCGTTTGTCAGGTTCTTTACAAGAAGTTTTGTGCCGAAAGGATGTGTGCGGTGTGCACAAACAAGCGAGTCGTTATGCAAGAGAATGCCGCTACTTGTCCTTGCTCCTGTCGCTCTTTTGGAGTAGTACGAGGCTTTGCCTCTCTGCTGTGCGTTAGCGCATAGCAAAGTGGTAACTAATAAGCTAATTATGATTGCTAATCGTCTCGTCTTTTTATTCTTTAGGTAGCAGTTCCAGAATGCGGATTATCCTGATAATCAGTCATTCAATAAATCACTCGGGGGACAAAAATAAACATTTTTGGTCAAATAACCAAAAATAAAAAGTTAAAACTTTTAAAAATCTACGTTTTGTCCTTGATAATCAGTGAATTCTCTCCAATTTTACACCAATATCTGATATGCCCGGAAGGATATCGCGCTTCATTGCATGACGTATAGTTATATGGATGGAGTCATTTTCCATGAAGTGTTCTTGGCATACAGGGACGGTGTATTGATAGTAGGATATGCCGTTGCCTGTGAATCGTCCTTCCTTGCTTGTGACATCAAAGCAGATTGTGTCGGTTTTGCTTTGCAGTCTTGGGAATATATCCTGTTGCATAATCAGATAAAGCTTACGGAAAGGGTATGCTCCATTGAGTCGTAGAGCCACAGTTATCTTGTGTTCTCCTCCTTTTTTCAGAGGTTGCACATCGTATCTTAGTGTGTCGTTCTTTTCCCATCCGTCGATGGGTGTATGTGCGTAATGATAATAAGGTGTGTTTGTATCGCATGAGGTAAATCCCATTACGATACAAACACAATATAGGGTGTATAGAAATAGCTTTCGCATTATCCTTCCTACTTTCCTCTTTTTAACCTTACTCTTTCTACTTTACACTTTATACTTTATACTTTTACCCCTTGTGATGGTGATGCTGTGGGTGATTGCCGTTTGGCTTGTTCTGCTGTTCTGCATTTTCTTTGCCTTGCTCGTTGTTAGCACCTTTGTTGTCACCATGATTCTTGTTCTTCTTCTTTTTCTTCTTCTTTGCCTTGTCGAAGCGTGCAATGTCGGCGTCGGCGAGAAGATCCTTAGGCTTCTGAGGTTCTTTGTCTGTACCATCAGAGGTGAGCTGTAATGGCTTTTCTCCACGCTTGTTCATCTCGATTATCTCCACAGCACGTTCTGCAGGGATAGTCTCAAGGTTGGCTGCAAGGCGTTTGTCGGTAGAGTAGGTGACGATACCGGCAATGATATCCTGCTTGAAGAGGTAGTAGTCGCTGTCGGCTGTCTGGAGAACGGTATCCTTAGGAGGCATCTTCTTGCCAGCCTCCATATAGCAGTCAACCTCATAGTTGAGACAGCATTTCAGTTTTGCGCACATACCAGCGAGTTTCTGAGGGTTGAGCGATATGTCCTGTAGGCGTGCCGCTGTCGTTGAAACGCTTGAGAAGTTCTTCATCCAAGTAGCACAGCAAAGCTCTCGTCCGCAAGGACCTGTACCGCCAATACGACCGGCCTCCTGACGTGCACCTATCTGTTTCATCTCAATGCGCACATGGAATGTGTTTGCCAACACCTTGATGAGCTGTCGGAAGTCCACGCGCTCGTCGGCTATGTAGTAGAAGATGGCCTTATTGCCGTCACCCTGATATTCCACATCGCCTATTTTCATGTTCAGACCAAGTTCGTTGGCTATCTGTCGGCTCTGTATCATAGTGGAGTGTTCGCGTGCCTTTGCCTCCTCGTACTTCTCCATATCAGTATCTCGTGCAAAGCGATATACGCGCTTTATGTCGTCAGCCGACTTGAGGTTTGCCTTCTTAACCTGCATGATGGCGAGGCGTCCGGTAAGAGTAACAACGCCGATATCATGACCGGGAGATGCTTCAACAGCAACCCAGTCGCCTTTTTTCAGGTCAAGTCTGTTGATGTTGTGATAGTATGCTTTGCGTGTATTCTTAAACTGTACCTCTACAAGGTCAGTACTCTCATTGTTGCCGGAAATATCAGCAAGCCAGTCGTACACGTTGAGCTGATGGTCTGAACGTGAACAGCTTTTCCGGCACAGACCGCGTCCACAGCCTGTTGCGAGAGTAAATGTCATATCTTTATAATCCATTGTGTTTAATTACTTCTGCTTATGAATAAATACTGCCATCTTCATCGTCATGTCGAAGAACTGAATCTTTGGATTGGCATTCTGGCCGATGTCGCGAATCACTCTCTGGAAGAGCTCGTACATGCCGATAATGTTATTCTCGTTAATGAAAGGAGAAAACTTTCGGGCAAAGTTCTCTTCTTCTTCAGTCATATATGTGATTGATGGCTGACGGAAGTTATACATAAAGTATTCGCGTGTGAGTCTTTGGAAGGCTTCGAGCATACGGAGCTGCTTCTCGCGTCCTAAAGTGGCGCATTGCTCTGACCATTTCTTCAGGTCGTTCACCTTGCGTGTGTATGCAAATCGCATGAGCATTACATACAGATCGAAGAACAGCGAATCTTCGTTGCCCGGTTCAAGGATTGATGTCGCTTTGAGCCAGTTGCCACCTGCTATGCGTGCCGTTCTGACGGCATCGTCCTGGTTCAGTCCGCGTTTGTTCATCAAAGCGTCGATGATGTCCTCTTGTGCTATCGGCTTGACATCGAAGCGCTGAACACGACTTCTTATTGTCTCCAGCAACTGCTCAGGATGGTTGCTGACCATGATGAATAGTGACTCAGCCGGTGGTTCCTCAATGAGTTTCAGCATCTTGTTGGCACACTCGATGTTCATCTTCTCGGGCAGCCAGATAATCGCGATCTTCTTGCCGCCTTGATTTGATTTCATTGAGAATATCTGGGTGAGGCGGTCGCTCTCGGCTACGGGAATGGCGCTCTGCTGATTCTCTACTTTTATTTTTTTGAGCCAAGTGGGCAGGTCGAAATATGCACCGTTGTTCCTTAGCATCTCAAGCCATTCAGCCATGTAGTCGTCGGAATCAAACTTCTTGTCGCTTGGTGCACCTTTCGGACGGATGATAGGGAATGCGAAGTGCAGGTCCGGGTGCTGGAAGATGTTAAGCATATTCCATGCCTGTTCACTTGTTCCGAGCAGATGACTTGCCAATGCAATCGCCAGAGCCATTTTGCCTGATCCCTGCGGACCGCAAAGCATGATAGCATGTGGCAGGTGGTTGTTATCTGCCAGATTGCGTAGGCGCTCCGCCATCTCACGCTGTCCTATGATGTCCTCGAACTTCAACCCTTAATTATCAATTATCAATTGTCAATTATCAATTATCGCAGTGATTCCAGCCTTGCGCCTTTAGTTCAAACTCCTGTCCGTCGCGTGTTACGAGCTGACAGCCAAGCTCCGGCTTCGTGATATGTCCGATGACACGGATGCCCTCAAGGCTCTTTACTTTCTCGTAGTCGCCAATAGAGCATGTGAAGAGCAGTTCATAGTCCTCACCGCCATTCAATGCGCAGGTGGTGAGGTTCATGTTCATCTCCTCTGCCATAACGGCGGTCTGGTAGTCGATAGGTATCTCCTTCTCAAAAAGTCGGCAACCCGTGTTGCTGTTCTTGCAGATGTGCATTATCTCGGAAGAAAGGCCGTCGGAAATGTCGATCATGCTTGTCGGGCGTATGCCTGCCTCGCGTAGCTGTTTCAACACATCACCACGAGCCTCGGGCTGAAGCTGGCGTTCAAGAAGATACTCCTTGCCGGCAAACTCAGGGGCAAACTCGATGTTTGATGTGTCCTTACCCTTCTCCTGAGCCTCCTTCAACTGCTGGTAATAAACGGTTTTCTCACGCTCGAGAACCTGCAATCCGCAATATGCTGCTCCAAGGTCGCCCGACACGCATATAAGGTCGGTATCCTTTGCCCCGGAACGGTATATCACATCCTCCTTGGCAGCATCACCCATAACTGTGATGGAAATAGCGAGACCTGTGAGAGATGATGTCGTATCACCTCCTACAATATCCACATTCCATTTGTTGCATGCCATTCTGAGTCCTGCATAGAAGTCTTCGAGGTCCTCTACGCAGAAACGCTTCGAGAGGGCAATGCTCACTACCATCTGACGGGGGGTGCCGCCCATTGCGAAGATATCTGATATGTTCACCATAGCCGACTTATAGCCAAGGTGTTTCATATCCACGTATGTAAGGTCGAAGTGCACGCCTTCCATCAGCATATCGGTAGATACGAGCGAAACGCTGTCCTTGAAATCCTTGCTGTGGTCAATCACGGCACAATCGTCACCCACGCCCTTGAGTGTGGATGCATTCTTTATCTCTATGTCTTTTGTGAGGTGGTCAATAAGGCCGAACTCACCAAGTTTGTTTATTTCCATATATAAAAATCTAAAAGTACCAGCCCCTCACCCGTCCTACGGACACCCTCTCCCCAAGGGGCGAGGGGGAAGTTAGTATTTCTAATCATGCACCCTTCCTTTAGCGTTCTAATGTGACTTTTCCCTCGCCCCTTGGGGAAGTCGGAGATTGAGTATCTCCGAGTATGTGTCAGAGGGTGTCACGTTAGTGACGGGGGAGGGGCTGTTGGGTGGGCTTTTAGAACCTGATCTTCATCGGCGGTTTGCTTGCCTGACTGTCGTTGTTGTCCGGCAGTCGGATTGGCTTTTCCTTTGAATCCGTAGGTTTCTTTGCCTCCTGTATCTTGCGGTTCTTCTCCTTTGTGAGGGTACTGTTCTTTGAGTTCTTCTGAACGTAGCTCATGATCACCTCGTCGAACTTCTCCTGCTGGTCGAGCATTACCTTCACCTCAACAGGCAGGGTGTAGATGTTGTTCTTCACATCTTCTGATAGCCCTTCGATGTTCTCCAGTCTTGTGGCATCCTTCTCCGTCGTGATGATGAAGCGTGGAGTCTGCATCATAGCGAAGGTGTTGTTTATCTTCTCCACGTCATCCGCATTGAACTGGTGATGGTCGCTGTATTCCAGGGAAATGATGTTCTTGGAGTAAGGGGCGAGGTCCTCAACCATCTGTTCGGGTGATGCTATGCCTGTGACGAGCAGGATATGCTCATCGGGCTTTATTTCATCGAGACGACGTGTACTTTCATTGAAGATAGCCTTCAGAGTGCCATATTGAAGACATGTGAAGTATAGCTGCTGATAAGGGAAGAGGTTCAGCGCTCTTGTGAGTACTCGGAAAGACATTGGCTTCAAGTCTTTCGGGCACTTGGTTACTATCACGATGTCGGCTCTTGTCTTGCCTTCCTTAGGTTCGCGCAGACGACCGGCAGGCAGCAGCTTGTCATAGATGATAAGGCGGTGATAATCCACAAGAAGGATGTTGATTCCCGGCTTTACGTAGCGGTGCTGATAGGCATCGTCAAGCAGGATGACATCAGTATCCTTTGTGGCTTCATCTGTGGTGATGCGTTCAATGCCGTTGCATCTGTTGCGGTCCACGGCAATGCTCACGTCCTTGAACTTATGATGCATCTGGTAAGGTTCATCGCCGATCTCCCTTATTGTGGAATTTTCATCAGCGAGGATGAATCCCTTGGTCTTACGCTTATATCCACGCGACAATACTGCCACGCGGTATTTGCTATGAAGCAGTCGGATGAGGTATTCAACGTGTGGGGTCTTGCCTGAGCCACCCACGGTTATGTTGCCGACGGATATCACAGGCACGTCAAAGGAACGGCTCTTCAGGATTCCAAGATCGAAGAGCGTGTTCCTTATTCCAACTACCAAACCATATAGCCATGAGAATGGGAGTAGCCACTCGTTTATTTTGATAAAATCGCCTTCCAAAACTGCGGTTGAATTAATATATTCTGAAATTGTCCATCATCCTTGCCTGAACAGGACTCTGATTGCGTAGCGTCTTCATAAGCATGAAAGGCTCATAGTATTCGCCAAGCACATCCCTGAACTGTGCGTCGAGGTAGTTGCCGCCACCTGTCGCATTCTTCAAGAGGTTCTCCGTCCACTTCTCTGCTGCAGGATAGGTGCCGGTGTAATAGTCGTTATCCTTGATCTTGGCAAACTTAGCTGCCATGTCGATAGCATCCTTGAGGCTTCCAAGCTGGTCAACCAGCTTAATGCCGATAGCGTCCTTGCCCAGCCATACGCGTCCCTGTGCAATCTTTTCCACATCCTCAACCTTGAGGTGACGGCCGTCAGCCACACGCTTGCGGAAGAGTGAGTACCCACGGTCTATGTAGCCTTGCAGAATCGTAAGCTCTTCGCCAGAGAATGGACGTGCCATTGGGGTGAGCGTCATCGTTGAGTTCTTGTTGGTCTTCACCTCGTCATACTTGAAGCCGAGCTTGTTGGTCATGAGGTTGCTGATGTCGGGAAGTGCGCCGAAGATACCGATGCTGCCTGTGAGCGTTGTTGGCTCAGCCACAATCCATGTAGCTCCGCACGACATGTAGTAGCCGCCTGATGCAGCCATACCGCCCATTGAGATTACTACAGGCTTTACCTTCTTCAGCTCCACAATCTGATGCCACATCTGCTCTGAAGCGTATGCGTCGCCACCGCCTGAGTTGATACGGATTACAACAGCCTTGACGTTATCGTCCTTGGCGAGTTTTTCAATGTCCTTGCACACATCATTGCCGACGATTGAAGAACCGCCGCCCATTATAAGGTTCTCCGTAGGCTCCTGTACGATGTTACCCTCACAGAAGTAAACGGCAATCTCGTTGTCGCTTGAAGCTGACTCATGCTTTGCCTGAAGCATCTGTGTCACGCTTACCTGTGAGATATCGTCGCCATCGTCAATCTTCAGGAGTTTCTTCACCTCACCCTTCACTTGGTCGGTGTAGAGGGTACCGTCGATGAGCTTGTTCTTCTTCAGGGTCTCTGTGCTTGCGTAATCCATAACATGATCAGCGTATGCGTTGAGAGAGTCAACACTTATCTTCCTGCTCTCCGCAATACCCTTGAGCATGTGATTCCAGATGCCTGAAACGTATGCCGTTACCTGTTCGCGGTTGGCATCGCTCATGTGATCCTCGGTATATCTCTCGGTAGCACTCTTATACTGACCAACCTTCACCACCTGAATCTTGATGCCAAGTTTTGCGAGGAAGTCACGCATATACTGTGGCTGAGAGGCCATACCGTGGAATGCGAGCATACCCTGTGGGTTTGTCCATACCTTGTCGGCAACGCTGCTGATGTAGTAGCTGCCCTGTGAATACTGGTCAGCGTATGCCACGATGAACTTCTTCGATTTCTTGAAGTCCTTCAGAGCATCGCGCAAAGCCGTTACGGTAGCCGGTTCAGCAGAAATCTGCCCGGCTTCTATGTATATGCCCTTGATATTGTCGTTCTCCTTTGCACGCTTGATAGCCTCCACGATGTTGTAAAGTCCCTGAGACTCAGCATTATCGCCGAGAAGAGTGGCAAATGGGTTGCCTTCATCGTTGGAGCGATCCGTAATCTCTCCTTTGAGTTTGATGACAAGTACCGAATTATCGTCAATGGTTGTTGCCTGACTACTTGATGCCACCATTCCAACGATGCTCATAAGCATCAGAATACCTGTGATGATACAGAAAATAAATATGCCTACCACGGTGGCAAGGGTATGCTTAATGAAATCTTTCACTGTGCTTATTTGTTGAATTTTTCTATATTAATAATGTAAATTGACTGCAAAGATACAAAAAATATTGATAAATTGCAAAGATAACGATAAAAATGCTATGAAAACAGGAAAAAAGAATTTTCAAAGCCCCTTCTCACGCTAAAAACGATAACCGTATTTCAGCGTGAGGTCAATCTCGCGGTTCGTCACATCCATCCCTGTGCAACTGCGAAACAGATACTGGCGGTAGTCGCATGAAAGGTTAAGCAGACTCCGCCCTATGTTATAGTTTATTCCGCCACGTACAAATCCGTTTATGGTGAATTTTGAATCCCGTCCGTATGTGGCTGCGTCATAGAAATGCTTGTCGTATGCCTCCCATAAACCATCATCTTCCGGGTCGGTTTGCATGTAAACGTCATCAGGGTCGTCCCAACCACTGTGTGTCTCCCTGTTCACCAACGAAAACATCGGAATGACAGAAATACTGAACAACAGTTTTCCCCCGTTTATAGCCCAGTTGTAACCATAGCCTGCTCCGATGGAGAACTGGTCATGACGGAATACTTCTTCCGTATAGTTCAGCATCCTATACATGTGCAGTCGGCTTTGATTGTAGTTTGCCATGACGAAAACACTCCCCACGCTTCGCTTCTGTATCAGACGGCCTGTGCGAGCTGCCGGCATGCTAAACCTCTTATTGTTAAGCACATAATACGCATCTGCATACACGGTTCGCAAATCCCAATTCTCTGGTATCACATCCGATTTCTGTATGCGTACAGGGGCGTGATTTTCCATCAGGGGCAATCCTTTTTCCTGTCGTTCCTTTAAGTCATTCAGACGCTCTCCCACTTCTTCGCAAGTTTGCAGAAATGCATTGTTTACCGTTCCTTTTGGCTTTTCCACGGTGCGGTAGCGCACTGTGAAACCGAATGTTGAGCCATTGCTTGCAAGACTGTATGCCTTTGCGAATGAATTATTGATTGGAAGCGGAATACTCACAGCCAAGCCGTGCCAGTCGAATCCTATTTGTGCTGATGATTTCACAGTGTTCAGGTTAGTCTGAATAAACCGATTGTTTGGGGTGTTCGATGGCAAGATCATAGGATAAGGATCAGGCAATTCCATTTCTGAGAGAAGTATCGGAAATTCCATGTCGTATGTCTGGAATGCCTCCCTGAACTTCAAAGTGAGCATAAAGTCCCGCTCAGGAATATCCACATAATCCGTATCCACCTTCGTTTTCTTGTATTTCAGTATTGTATCATCTATTTTCTTTATGAAGTTGTTGCGTGTATTTCCTTTTTGGGCACAAACCGTCATCCCCATAAACATCATGAAGAATGCTGTCAGTAAGGTCTTTGTTCTCATATGGTATATATTAAAGGTGTGCATAGTTATTGCTATAATGATTATTTTGCACAAAGTTACATAATTTTTTCGTATTGCCGATGTTTTTCACAAAATTTTTGTGCTCAACCCCAAAAATAATACCATGAAACAGGAAAAATCAAGTGATTGGAATATTAAAAACGCCAAGACGCAAAGTCGCGAAGTTTATATTGCTTTGCGTCTCTGCGTCTCTGCTTTAATTACTTACATAATTGCTTACATACAGCTCTGCACTCCGAGTGAAGTTGCTATCGCGGTCAGTATCGCCGCCAGCGTCTGAAGAATGAATTTCCAAGTTTCCTTTTTCATAAAGACCCCCTCCATCTCCCCCCGAGGGGGAGAGATTTTATATAGCATTAGAGCCATAACCGCCGAGGGAATTGCGGGTTTTAAGTGTTAATAATGAGTTGCTTTGTTGCTGCGAGCGCCGAAGCAAATCCCATCACCACTCCCCCTCATGCGAGTAAGTGTATCTACTCCCCCTGGAGGGGGTGAGGGGGGTGGAGCCTTCCCTTGGGGAAGGACGGGTTAGGTCTAAAGCGAGTCGTTTCCATCTCCACCGCCGGAAGGCGTGTTGTTTGAAGCGGTGCTTCCTGTTGCGTTGCCGTCAGGCACGAGGAAGCTCTCAATGCTTGAGCCGTAA
>CADCHG010000036.1 GCA_902801155.1 uncultured Prevotellaceae bacterium
ATGTAATGTTCAGTTCATTTTCTATCACAAGAATGATCAGGACAAGGATGTCATTTTCAAGATACTCCATAATGAGGATGAGGCTGTGCTTCCTGACCTGAAGCCTGTTCAGGGATGCTATTACAAGTGGAGCGACTTCAAGGAGTTCTTCCTGAAGAAGCTAAACGACTACGAGAAGAAGTAGTCGATTCTCAAGTCTCGTTAATCCCACTTGTATGGAGTATAAGTAAATCGTTCTCAAATTAAATAATGACATCGTGGTGAAACTCTGTACAAAGCTTTTGGTATCAGCCTTTGCGCTGTGTATGTCTGTTGCAGTTTCGGCACAGCAGGCACGTGAGGATTTCCGTAAGGATATCAACCTATCAGCTTCAGGCTATAAGGCATATCCCGGTCCTCAGAAGGCTCTTACTCCGGCACCTGCGGGCTATACTCCATATTATATCAGCCACTATGGTCGTCATGGTTCTCGCTATCTCCTTGGTGCCAGAGACTATGACATGCCATATAATGCACTCAAGAAACTTGCAGATGCTGGTATGCTGACCGAGAAGGGACTTGAGGTGCTCGACAAGGTTGGGCAGATACGCGAGGAGGCTAGAGGTCGTGACGGAGAACTTACTCAGCTTGGTGCAGAGCAGCATCGCGGTATTGCAAAGCGTATGTACGAGAGATTCCCGGAGGTTTTCAAGGGCAAGACTAATATAGATGCAAAGTCAACTCAGGTGATACGTTGCATTCTCTCTATGGAGAACGCTCTCTTGCAGTTTGCCACGATGAATCCAGAACTGAATATCACTCATGATGCAAGCCGTCATGATCTGTATTACATGAACTACAAGGATTCTGTTCTTATTGCCTTGAGAAATGAAGCTCCGAAAGCGCAGGAGTTCAGGGACTTTAGTCAGAAGCACAGAACAGGTGATCGCATTATTGATTTGCTTTTCAAGGACAAGGAATTCCTAAAGGAGAACAAGATTAGCGGTCATTTCCTTGTGGAGAAGATTTTTGAACTGGCTTCAAATATTCAGAGCACGGAGCTTCGCCATAAGTTCAATATGTATGATCTCTTCAATGAGGATGAGATATACGATTTATGGGCTGGTAGCAATGCTTGGTGGTATGTGAGTTATGGCAACTCTCCATTGAGCGGAGGCATACAGGGCTATTCGCAGCGTAATCTTGTCAGAAAGATTATCTCCGAGGCAGATTCTTGTCTTGCCCTCCCGCATCCTGGAGCAACGCTTCGCTATGGTCATGACACTATGGTTATGCCTCTCGTCTGCCTTCTTAACCTAAACGGTTATGGCAAGCAGATGCCTCTTGAGGACCTTGACAAGAATGGTTGGCTCAATTACCGCATATTCCCAATGGCATGTAATGTTCAGTTCATTTTCTATCACAAGAATGATCAGGACAAGGATGTCATTTTCAAGATACTCCATAAGTGGAGCGATTTCTGGGAGTTCTTCCTGAATAAGATTAACGATTACGAGAAGAAATAATAAAGCCCCTCGGGGAGCTGGGGAGGCTTGAACTAATATGAAGAAACTATTTATAGAAACATACGGATGTCAGATGAATGTTGCTGACTCAGAGGTTGTTGCCTCAGTTATGCAGATGGCTGGCTATGAAACAGTAGAAGATATTGAAGAGGCTGATGCGGTGTTCCTTAACACTTGCTCAGTACGTGAAAATGCAGAGAACAAGATATATCATCGCTTGGAGGCTCTGCATAACATAAACAAGAACAAAGGTAAGAAAGTGATACTTGGCGTGCTTGGCTGTATGGCTGAGCGCGTCAAGGATGACCTTATTGAGAATCATCACGCAAATCTTGTTGCGGGACCTGATTCTTATATGTCGTTGCCCGACCTTATCGCACAATGTGAGCTTGGACAGAACGCTATTGATACTAACCTCTCTTTGACCGAGACATATCGTGACGTGCTTCCAAAGCGTGCTCATGGAATGAAGATTTCGGGTTTTGTCAGTATCATGCGTGGCTGTAATAATTTCTGCCACTATTGTATCGTGCCTTATACCCGTGGTCGTGAGCGTTCAAGGGATATCGATAGCATTCTGAAGGAATGTGTAGATCTCAGGGACAGAGGCTACAAGGAACTTACTCTTCTTGGTCAGAACGTGAACTCTTATAAGTTCCCGAAGGAAGGCTCTGACGAGTTTATTCTTTTCCCGGAACTGCTCAGAAGGGTTGCTGAGGCTGTTCCTGAGATGAGGGTAAGGTTTACCACCTCCCATCCAAAGGATATGAGCGACGATACCCTTCAGGTGATAGCCGATATGCCTAATGTCTGCAAGCATATCCATCTGCCTGTGCAGAGCGGTAGTGGCAGGATTCTGAAACTGATGAACAGAAAATATACCCGTGAGTGGTATCTTAGCAGGGTAGAGGCTATCAAGCGCATAGTGCCTGATTGTGCCATTACGACAGATATTTTCGTTGGATATCACTCAGAGACGGAAGAGGATCACCAGATGTCACTCTCTCTTATGAGAGAGGTGGGATATGCCAGCGCTTTTATGTTCAAATACTCAGAACGTCCGGGCACATACGCTTCAAAGCATCTTCCTGACGATATTCCGGAGGATGTAAAGATTCGTAGGCTTAATGAGATGATAGCCCTTCAGAATGAGCTTTCAGCAGCCAACTACAAGCTTGATGAGGGTAAGGAGTTTGATGTCCTTGTAGAGAACTATAGCAAGCGAAGCCGAGAACAGCTTTGCGGACGCACCGAGCAGAATAAGATGGTGGTATTTGATAAAGGTAATCACCATATCGGCGAAACCGTTAGGGTAAGGATTACAAGAAGCACCTCCGCTACCTTGTTTGGTGAAGAGGTGAAGGCATAGGTACTAATTCAAAAAATCGACAATATTTCATTCCCACACCTTCAATGATTCCTTGTGAATGTCTTGGCGGTGTGGGATTTTTGTTTCCATTCCTTATTGATTTTTCATCCAAGGAATTCGGTATTTCCTATGTAACAAACTCCGCCATTTTTCCGCTTTTCCTCTTAGGATGCTCCATCGATACTCCATCGATAGTCCATCGTTTCGATGGAGAAACGATGGAGAATCGATGGACCACTGATGGAGTATCATCGGAGGAATAATGATGTTTCTGTCTTTGCATGCCGAATGGATATTGACGAGAAAATGCATAAATATGGTAATTTCTTAAGATTTATACGCAAACGTTTGTTTGTTTTGGACGCGAAACATGATCAAACGTTTAAAATAGGTTAAAAATGGGGGGGGGTAATTGCAAAAATGTATTATATTTCGATTACTATTGAGAAATTTTTCATAATTTTGCATTGTTGCATTGCGATACATACGTATTCACACAGAAGAATATATGAAGACGGATTACGAGACAGATTATAACAATATCTCTATTATTCATCTTATTTGTCCTTAGTGTTAAAGCTCTGTTATGATATGTGCTGTTTCATAAAGAAATGCAGAGGATTCCTATTGCTCCTATCGTTGTTGGTGGGGATATCCTTTAGGTTTCTTTCATATTCAGAGTGAATGACGAATTTTAATTGCTATTATTACCACCAGAGGGGGATATCCGCGCCTCTTTGGTTTTGGCGAAATACAAATTCTGCGGACACAAATTTAATAATAAAACCTATAAAATGAAAAAATTTTTACTTTTATTATCATGTTGTTTTGCAACATGGTGTAGTGTGCAAGCTGGCTTGAAGGCAAGTGCTTCAAGTAGCGAAATGTCTAGTGCGGAAAGTCGCATGATGTTGAATTCGGCTTATGCTTATGGTCAGAGTTCGGGTCAAATAAGATCAGCTGCTTACGACAAAAACAGCAACACAATGTTTGTAACATATTCACTAAGCGGCGCTTCTAGGGCAAAGCTACGTTTGTTACAAACTCGTACAGGAGCTGAAGTTGCTGAATATTCTTTAAGTGTGAATGCAACTTCAACAACGTTTAGGGTTTATACTAAATCGGATAAAAATTATTATGGTAGCTATCTGTATATTGATGAAGGGCTATATGTACTACTTCTTGAGGTGGACGGCGTTGTTCGTTCTAACATGAATGTAACAATCACAGCAAGTGGAAAAATTAATAGTTTGTCACCTAGTCTTGATAATAAAAAGCTTACAGTTAATTATACTATAGAACATGCTTCTACTTACAGTAGAACGCTAAGAATATCTGATGATAAGAAGACTAGGATATCGCTTCCATATCCAAATACTACCAATAGCTATACATTTGACTCTTCTAATTTGACACCTGGTAAAACTTATACTTTTCAATTGTTTTCTGGCGATAATCTGTTAGACACTAAGACATACACAATGCCTGTGCCAACTGCAGAAATGGCCATTTCATATGTACCAGATAATAAAACGTATTCAGGTACTACATTACACTCTTTCACAGTAGATTATAAGCTGAAGTATGCTAGGAAGCCTACGTTATGTTTATATCAAGGTGGAAATTTAATAAAGAGTATGGCAATTGCTAATTCAAGTGCAAACAAAACGATTACAATTGATAATGCCGTAGACCCAGATAATTATTATCAAGTAAGTATATGTGAAAATGGAAAAGCCCTGACATCAATGCAGCTGGATACCCATAGACCTGCTCCTGCTGCTACTAAGATACAAGAAATAAGGTTCGAAAATGGTAATAGGTTCTGGATTAAATTCGGTGTTGGGAATCCTGGAGTAAATGTTGTATTTAAGCTTATTTCTACAAACACAGGAAATAGCTATGATTACAATTGGGGATATTGTACGCAAAGTGAGAGTGATTATTATATGTATTTGCCATCGACTGATTGTCGCCCTGGTATTTATGTAGTATGTCTTATGATAAATGGTCAAATGAGAGATACCAAGCAAATATATATTGCAAAATAGTAAAAAGTCCTAAGTGATATTTTAATTATTGTGGCACAATCTATTTTATTATAGGTTGTGCCACATTTTTATGTCCAGTTTATGTCCAGACTTTCTGCCGTTCTTCCGCTCTTTCTCTTAGGATATTCCATAGATGCTCCATAGTTTTGATGGACTACTGATGGAGAAAGCCAGAAGGAACAAGAACGGAAAAACACAAAAAATAAGAAGTAAAAAGTACTATCGCGAAAGGTCGTGATTGTGTACTTTTTACTTCTTTCCTTTTATTTTTATTTCCGAAAAAAAGATTTACTTCTTCTTTGCAACCTTCTTTGGAGCAGCCTTAACAGGTGCTGGCTTTGCAGGTTCTGCAGGCTTCTCTGGCTCCAAGCCCTCTATGCCTACGAGTTCTACCTTGAAGATGAGCATTGAGTAAGGCTTGATCTTGCCCTGATCAGCATCGCCATAGGCAAGCTCGTAAGGGATGTAAAGCTCCCAAGTAGAGCCTACAGGCATCATGGTGAGAGCCTCTGTCCAACCCTTGATAACCTGATTGCAACGGAACTTGGTGATTGGGTCGCTACGCTTGTATGAAGAGTCGAAAACTGTTCCGTCGAGGAGCTTGCCCTCATACTTTACCTTTACTTCCTGAGATGCTGTAGGGATAGGACCTGTTCCCTTTGTCAGAATCTTGTACTGAAGACCTGAAGGAGTAGTCACAACGCCTTCTTTCTTGGCATTCTCTGCAAGGAATTTCTTACCAGCCTCGCGGTTAGCTCCGTAGAGTCTTTCCTGCTTAGCTTCGTGGTTTGCCTTCATGCGAGCCTCGAAATAGCTTGCAGAAGTCTGCTGATTATAGATAGAGGTGTCTTTCTTGAGAGCTGCAACGAAACCCTCAACGAATTTCTCGCGTACGAGAGACTCTGGTGAGCCCTTGAGCTCGTTCTCGATGCCAGGGAACAAGCGTTCCTTTAGCATCTTTGCAATCTCGATACCGGCGGCATGGGCATTGTAGCTTGGGTCTTCGGTCTTATTCATTGCCTCTTTGAAACCTGCGATGAAGTCAGCCATATAGGCTGTATCAACCTTCAGCTGGCTTGTGAGGTAAGGAATAAGTCCGTTTGTCTGAGACATACCTGCAGCATAGCTTAGTGTGTCGTTGCTGTTGGCAAGAACTGTACGCTCAGGAGCAGCAGCAGGAGTAGCGATTTTTTTCTTTTTGTCATTAGCAGCGATGGTGAGCATTGAAAAGCTCACCATCATTGTTATTGCTATAAAAAAAGTTTTTTTCATTTCTAAAGATATTAAGAAATTATGAAGTTAAGAGCTTGGAACTCTAACCCCTAACCTCTAATCCCAAAGTCCCCCTATACAGGGGATTTAGAGGGGCTTACTTATTTCTTGATGCTTATAAGCTCAATCTTGAAGATAAGTGCAGAGAAAGGCTTCAACTGACCTGTTGAGCGCTCGCCGTAAGCGAGTTCCTGTGGGATATATACTTCCCAGATAGAACCTACAGGCATATGAACGAGAGCCTCTGTCCAACCCTTTATAACTCTGTTAGCAGGGAATGTTACAGGCTCCTTGCGATCGTATGAAGAATCGAATACCTTTCCGTCGATGGTCTTGCCTTCGTAGTTAACTACAACAGTAGATGAATCTGCAGGAATCTCGCCAGAACCCTCCTTGATAACCTTATACTGAACGCCGCTTGGGAGAACCTTTACGCCTTCCTTCTTCGCATTCTCTGCAAGGAACTTCTCACCGGCAGCCTTGTTGTCGCCATACTGCTTCTCAGCCTCACGAGCCTTGATAGCCTGAACCTTTGCTTGTGCAATCTCGTTAGCCTGCTCTATGGTCATAATCTGGTTCTTGCCAGTAGTACCAGCGATGAAACCAGCGAGGAAGTTCTTCATAGAAACGGTCTTTGTTGAGTCCTCGCCGAAGAGTTCGCGATTGAGGCCCTTGATCATCTGGTTAGAGATCTGCTGACCGATCTGAATACCAGCATAGTATGCTGCAGTCTTCTTGTCGTCGCCAGCCTTTGCACCCTCGTTGAGACCCTTGATGAAAGCGTCCATGTAAGTGGTATCAACACCGAGTTGGTTAACGAGGTATTCCTTCAGACCCTGAGTCTGGCTCATACCGATGGTGTAGCTTACAGTGTCGATGTCGTTCTTGAGGTTAGCCTTGGGACTGTTGCCGCAAGAAGAGAATGATGCAGCAAGTGCAGCGATAAGCGCGATTGCTGCGAAAGTGAATTTTTTCATTTTCTTTGTTTTTTATTTTAGTTATTTTCTAGTTATTCTGATTAGATCCGGATAGTCCGGATTTACTTGAATCTCCGGATTATCCGCCCCTCTTTACTTAACCTCAATAAGCTCAACGTCAAAGATGAGGGCTGCGTATGGAGGGATAGAGCCTGCTGCACCAGCTTCGCCATATGCGAGGTGATAAGGGATGAAGAAGCGGTTCTTGCCACCTTCCTTCATGAGCTGAAGACCTTCTGTCCAACCTGCGATAACGCCATTGAGAGGGAATGCTGCTGGCTCGCCACGCTGTATGCTGCTGTCGAATACTGTGCCGTTGGTGAGGAAACCCTCGTAGTGGCAAACAACTGTATCGGTAGCCTTTGGCGAATTGCCAGTACCCTCTTTGAGTACTGTGTACTGAAGTCCTGAAGCTGTTGTGATTACACCGTCTTTCTTTGCGTTCTCTGCAAGGTAAGCCTCGCCTTCTGCCTTGAGCTTCTTGCCGGTCTCTGCCATAGCAGCACGTTGCTTAGCCTCCTGTTCCTGGAAGAATTTCTGTACAATCTTCTGTGAGTCAGCCATTGAAATCTTGAGTTCTGAATCGTTGAGCACATCCTTGATTGCCTGTGCGAAATCGTCGATGTTGAGACTCTCTGCGCCCATGCTCTTAAGCTGGGAACCGATGCCCAGTCCGAGGGCGTAGCTTACATTATCCATGTGAATTTTAATCGTTTTTTGTGGAAAAATATTTAATCAAGGTGCAAAGTTAACATTTTTCTCCGATTACTTTAGTGTATTTCCGAAAAAAATTACTATTTTTGTGCATTGTTAAGAATTAACGTCCGATATTAGGCAATAAAACAACGTAAAAACTATTGAAATTATGAGGAAGAAAATAGTTGTCTTGACAGGTGCGGGGATGTCGGTTGAGAGTGGTCTGACCACTTTCCGCGATGCTGGTGGTTTATGGGATAATTATCCTGTGATGAAAGTTGCCAGCCATACGGGTTGGGAGCAGGATCCTTGCTATGTGAATGATTTCTACAACATGCTCCGTACCAAGTACCGTGATGTGAAGCCTAATCAGGGGCACCTTCTACTGAAGGAACTTGAGAAGGATTTCGACGTGACTATCGTTACTCAGAACGTGGATAACCTTCACGAGATGGCCGGTTCCTCAAAAATCATACACCTTCATGGTGAATTGATGAAGATGTGCTCAAGTCGTGATGTTGATAATCCTCGCTTTCACGTAACCCTTCCTCATGAGGGCTTCGGAGAGTCAGGCCTTGAGGTTCCTCATGGAGAAAAGGCTGGCGACGGAAGTCTTTTGAGACCTTTCATCGTATTCTTCGAGGAAAATGTGCCTAATATGTATGATGCGGCTCAAGAAGCACAACAGGCAGATATCTTCATAATCATAGGTACGAGTCTGAATGTATATCCGGCTGCCGGACTTGTGCAATATTGTCGTCCGGGAATACCGATGTATCTTATTGACCCTAACGCTGTTGCTACTCGTGCTAATCTCACGCATATAAAGAAAGGTGCAAGTGAGGGAATGAAGGAGTTGATAGAGATATTAAGAGAGGGGAAGGAGTAAAGTATAAAGATTAAAGTGTAAAGTAGAAAGATAAAAAATGAAAATACTGATAATGAATGGTCCGAACCTGAATCTTCTCGGTGTTCGTGAACCTGGAATCTATGGAGATTCCTCTTTTGAGGCTTATCTCCCTAAGTTGAAAGAGCGTTTCCCTAATGTTGAACTGGAATATTTCCAGAGCAATATCGAGGGTGAAATGATAAACAAGTTGCAGGAGGTGGGCTTCACATACGATGGCATTGTTCTGAATGCCGGAGCATATACCCATACAAGTGTGGCTCTTCATGATTGCATCCGTTCACTTCGCTGTCCTGTGATAGAGGTGCATATTAGTAATGTACATACGCGAGAGGAATTCCGTCATCATAGCTTTATCTCTGCTGCCTGCAAGGGAGTAATATGTGGTTTCGGACTAGACTCTTACCGTCTGGCTGTTTCTGCTCTCTGTGAATAGTGGAATAAAGTTTCTGGAATAAGGAATAAAGTTTGTTTGTCTTTTATAAATGAGGACTTTGAAAACAATCAAACCTTATTCCAAAAGCTTTAATCAAAAAATAAATAATGGCAAAGTCTAAGACACTGGATCCGACACATACAACCCTTGACGGAGAGGCTGAACTTGACAAATATGTTAGGGAACATTCAGACAAGGAGCCGGAATATCTCTATCGTCTCTATCGTGACACCAATGTCCGTCTCCTTCATGGCCGTATGGCAAGCGGGCATCTTCAGGGGCGTTTGCTAAAGATGCTCGTTGAAATGGCTAAACCGAAGAATGTGCTTGAAGTGGGTACTTTCTCCGGCTATTCTGCTTTGTGTCTTGCCGAGGGACTTTCAGAAGACGGTCATCTCTATACCTTTGAGATAAATGATGAGCAGGAAGACTTTACCCGAAAGTGGATAGAAGGCTCTCCGCTTAGTGAAAAGATATCATTTATAATAGGTAATGCTATAGAGGAAGTTCCGTGTATCGCTTCTGAAAAGGGAATAACATTTGATATGGCATTTATTGACGGAGATAAGCGTACATACGTTGAGACCTACGAGATGGTACTTCCTCTTATGTCGAAAGGCGGATGGATTCTTGCTGACAATACCTTGTGGGACGGTCATGTTATTGATCCTGAATATGCAAGAGACTATCAGACGAAAGGGATACGTGATTTCAACGATGTCGTTGCAAACGACGATAGGGTAGAGAAGGTCATGATTCCGCTTCGCGACGGACTTACCTTGATAAGGAAGAAATAGTCAAAGGACTAAGGTCGAATGTCAAAAGCTTTTAGTCCTTGCTACTTATTATTTAGGTAACGATATACATGTTGGCACAAATATTTTGTAACTACTTGTAATTCTAGTATTTACTGAAAATGTTTGTGTATTTTACATATCACATTGAAAGTTCATACCACAAAACAAGCATTTCATACCAAACTGAAAATTAATCTGGCATAATCCATAACTATTTCGTAACTTTGAAGTACAATAATAAAGTACAATCAAAAACGATATAGTTATGAAGAAGATTGATTTTACAATGTTTGATAGTTTACTCTCTGTTGCAGACTATTTCAATACACCGAAGAAGTGTAAGCAGGCTCTCACGGAGTCTCGCTGGGGCGACGATATCATCTGCCCCTACTGCGGAAAGCATCATTGTAAGATGTCAAAGACTGGTCGTTTTCACTGTACTGTTTGTAATCATAACTTCAGCAGCGCTGTCGGTACAATCTTCGAGAACACGAAGATTTCTCTTCGTCAGTGGTTTTTGGCAATGTATCTTATTTCTTCTCATAAGAAAGGAGTAAGTTCACATCAGTTGTCACGTGATATTAAAGTTACTCAGAAGACAGCATGGTATATGTTGCAGAAGATTCGTTCTCTGTATGCACAGAGTGATGAAGAAGCACTGTCTGGTACAGTAGAATGTGATGAGATGTATCTCGGTGGTGCCGAGAAGAATAAGCACGAGTATAAGAAAACAGAGGGTACTCAAGGTCGTTCAACAAAGACTAAGAAGCCAATATTCGGTATGATTCAGCGTAAGGGCAACGTAGTTGCCATAGCAGTCAAGGATACAAAGACAGAGACTCTTATGCCAATCATCAAGCAGTTTGTGGCTGAGAATACGGTCATCTATACAGATGAACTCAGTTCTTATAGCAGACTGAGCAAAGAGAACTTTGCTCATGGTGTAGTTCATCATAATGACAACGAGTTCGTTGTCGGTGACATCTTCACTAACACTATTGAAGGTTTCTGGAGTCACTTCAAGAAGATGGTATTCGGAACTTATCATTATGTGTCTAAGAAGCACTTGCAGAGATATATTGACGAAGAAGTGTTCCGCTGGAACACAAGAAAGATGTCAGAATCATATCGCTTCAATGATATGTTTGCAAAGGCTGTCAGCCTTTGTCGTTATGATGATGTGAAAAATGTAGCATAAATGACAAATAGAATCCTAAAAAATGTAAGGAAGAATAGCATAACAGCTAAATAAAGTGAATAAATATGGTAATAAGCAATGTAGTTTAAAATAAATTGACTATATTTGCTTCAAATAAAAATGAAGATTTTATGAGCAATAACAAAAAATACATTTATGAAGGTATTCCTCATAAATTATATGAAGGAGAAATGTCTGAATTGGGCTTTATAGATGAAGCAAAAGCAGTTGAGTATGCATTGAAATTATTTGATGCTAAAGTAAGTAAAATTAACATAAAGATATTAGGTCATGACTTAGATTATCCTAAATAAAAATCTGATTGAAAAAATAACAAACTTCTATGCAAATTCTTATGATAGGAAACTATTGAGAATAGCATATGATAGACTATACGTTGATGAAGATGCTATTTATACTATATAGCAGTTGAGAAATAATATTAGTAGTATATTATCTGTTGTTTCTCAAGACTTAGATACTTTGTATAAGCCATATACAGCAAAGACTCGATTTTAGAAATGGCAAGATTTGAAATATGAATTTTTCAAGTACAAAAGTTGGTATTTTGCATTTAAAGAAATCGAAACAAACAAAAAGAATAAAAAATTTATTTAGATTGTCGATGCAATTTATGAAGCTGAATACACAAATGATAAATTTGATGAAACACTTTATGATAATAGAATCTGTTTGTCATATCACCGAGAAAAGAAACTGTATGAATCTATAATGCAAGAAATATCAAGAATAGTGAAGAGAGAAATAGAACGATTATAACAAATAAGTTGGTTGATAGTGCTTAACTCACATATTTGACAAATAAAGTTTCAAATATGTGAGTTAATCTTTTGTTAGTATTCAATAATGAGTAAGAAGATATATTTATTCATTTATATGATAGAATGATATTGCTGTTATAGTACATCTTTGATAAATAAAAAGTTATTTTGATGTTTTTTTTCAAGATAAATAAAGCAAATGAAAAAACTTATTTTATAAGAAATGACAAATACACAAAAGCGTTCTCTATATGAGAGTATTATGAAAGATGTTGCTAAGGCAGTGAAGCGACATCTTAATGAAAATAATACATCAAGACGTTGGAGAAGACATATTAATGAGAGTGAGAGTGATATTGCTTCTTTGACTTTTGATGATTTTAATGATCCAGACAACAATGAATTGTTTCAAAGTATGGCACCAAATCAATTAAGTGTTTCTGGAAATAAAATTAGTCTGACTTTTGATATAGAAGATATGGATACTGATGATATGTTCGGTACTTTTACGATTACATGCAATACTATGGCTGAAGTGATAAAGACATATTATGTGTTAAGATGGGCAGCATTTAGTGGTATGCATGATGAGTATGAGTGTCTGAAGTGTATAGAAGATAAAAACTTTAGAAGATTAATGGGTGTTTACTTAGATATGTTAGACGATGATAAATTTAAAGAATTAACACTTAAATATGAAGAAAAACTTAGAACAATGTTTAATTCTGGTGGTAATCTTAAATCTATGATTAACAGATTCTGTAGAGAAGGTTTATCTATGCTTTGATTAATCATCAACAATAATTATATAATTCTTGGATTTTGATTTAATAGTCACTTACATAAAGTAAGTGACTATTTTAATTTCTATATATATTGTTTTTATAGATGATATAGAACAAAAATAATCATTATGTGCCAACAGGTATATCATTACCATTATTTATGCCAATTTTATTCGCCAATAAATTTGGAGAAACCAAAACTTTTTATTACCTTTGCATTACAAACATTCAAATTATTAACTTAAAAACATAGAATCTAAACAAAATGGACAATAAGAATCAGCAGCCTGGACAGCAGGTACAGATAGAAGTGTCACCTGAGGTGGCAAGAGGTATTTATTCTAACTTCGCAGTTATCAGCCACTCACACGCAGAGTTTGTTGTTGACTGTGCAAGTATGCTTCCAGGTCAGCCAAAGGCACAGGTGGTTAGTCGTATCCTTCTCGCTCCGGAGCACGCAAAGCGTCTTGCTATGGCTCTTCAGGAGAATATCATGCGTTATGAGTCTGAGTTCGGTACAATCGATCTAGGTCAGCCACAGGCTCCACAGGGACCTCGTACCGCTAACCCGTTCGGAAAGGGCGAGGCTTAATTTTAAAGGCTCAAAGTCAAGGCCGCTTAAAAGCCATAAGAGACTCGGTGCAGTTCCAATTCTGCACCGAGTTTCTCCGTTTCTAGGGGAACGGACTTGAAACGGACCTGAAACGGACTTGGAACGGAGGTAGATATTAGTTCGAAAGTTTGTATTCCAATGGCGTCTGGTTGGTGAGGCGCTTGAAGTATTTGCTGAAGAATGAGGGATTGGGAAAATTCATTTCTTCAGAGATCTGGACGATTGGTTTGTCGGAATATTTTAGTTCAATCTTTATGTGCTCGATGAGGGCGCGGTCAATCCATTCCTTGGCGGTAATGCCGCTGGCTTGGCGGATGACGGTGCCTAGATAGTGCTCGTTAAGGCACATCTTATCGGCATAGAAACCTATTTGATGCTCGCGTGTGGCGTGTTGATTGACAAGATATATAAAGCGGTCGAAAATGGTCTGCTCACGACTTTGTGAAGCCTTTACCAGGTCGATGTGCTTGCGATATAGCCCGTCGTAGTGGTACATCATAGCGGCAACTATACTGCTGAGCGTCTGGCGGTTATAGTCAGGTTGATGAACCAAGTGCCAGATAGTGTCAATGAAATGACGTGCCGTGATGATGTCGCTCTCATCGACTTTAATCTGGAAGTCGCGCACTTGCCCGTTGAAAGCTGATGGCATTTGTTCTTTGGCAAATGGCATAGGGAAGTCTGCAAATAGTCCTATGCCGTAGAGTTCGAGATTCTCACCAAAGTGGATAGGGTTGATGATGGTTCCTGGTCCCAGGAACACGAGTGTGCCAGGGCTGAGATTCCGTTCTACGAGATTGATGCTGATTCTTGCCTCTCCACCGACGAATACTCCCATTCGATAGTCGTCGATGACGAAAGGCGGCATACTGTGGTGCATGGCAAGCAGGAAAACATTTGGATTTCCGTATATCATGCCCAGTTCGTTGCTGAAATATGAATATTCAAGTATCTGTGCGAAATGAGGACTTAGGATTTCTCTTATTCGCGAATAGTTCATCAGATTCGGTTGCTTTCCCATAGTTATTATTGCTAAATCCATGGCAAAGATAATAAAAATGTGTGGAATAATATCCTTTTTATGTAATAATCTAACAAAAAGAACATTTATTCATATTTAAAGATAACAGATTTTTTGTAAAATCGCCGTATCTTTGCAAACGAATAAAGCGAAGATTATCAAAGTAACGATTATGCGAAGAATCATTTTAGCTCTTTTAATGTTGCCGGCAATGGCACAGGCTCAGACTCTTGAAGAATGTCAGCAGGCAGCGGAACGTAATTATCCGCTGATACAGCAGTATGGACTGATTGACAAGACTACTGAGCTGACGGTGGCAAATATCCAAAAGGGGTGGTTGCCGCAGGTGTCTGTTTCTGCACAAGCCACTCTACAGAGCGACGTAACGGCATTTCCCGATCAGATGCAGCAGATGTACAAGGCTATGGGCATAGACATGAAGGGGCTGTCGAAGGACCAGTACCGCGTGGGTGTTGATGTGCAACAGATGGTATATGACGGTGGCGTTATCAAGAGCAAAAAAGAGATTGCTCGGGAACAGGGAAACGTACAGACGGCTCAGAACGAGGTCAATATGTATAATGTTCGCAAGCGCGTGAATGAGATGTATTTCGGTTTGCTGTTACTTGACGAGCAGATCAAGCAGAATGCGAATTTGCAGAATCTGCTGAGTGCAAATGAGAAAAAACTGGCTTCAATGCAGAAAAACGGGACGGCAGCTGAGAGTGACTATCTGAACGTAAAGGCAGAGCGCCTGAACGTTGTGCAGAAGATGACGGATATGCAAGCCCAGCGGAAAGCCCTTGTCAGGCTACTATCCACTTTCTGCGGGATAGAGGTGAAGAATCCTGTAAAGCCCCCACTAAACTTTAAACGCTCAACCCTAAACTCTGAGCGACCTGAACTAAAGGCCATTAATGCCCACCTCCGACTGGCTGATGCTCAGGAGAAAGCCCTTGATGCATCCTTGATGCCGAAGTTCGGGGTGTTTGCGCAAGGTTTCTATGGTTATCCCGGATATAATGTGTTCGAAGATATGATGAATCGTCAATGGTCGCTCAATGGTATGATTGGTGCGAGGCTCACTTGGAATATAGGGGCTTTCTATACTCGCAAGAATGACAAGGAGAAAATACAGGTACAACGCAAGACAGCAGAGACCAATCGTAGCGTGTTCCTGTTCAACAACAATCTGGAACAGATTCAACAGAACGAGGATATAGAGCGCTATCGGAAATTAATGGCAGATGACGAGGAAATCATTAATCTGCGGTCGTCTATACGTAAGGCTGCAGAATCGAGACTCTCGCATGGCATTATTGATGTGAATGACTTGGTGAAGGAGATCACAAACGAGAATGCAGCAAAAGTTCAGCAATGTGTGCATGAAATAGAGATGCTGAAAGAGATTTACGACTTGAAATATACAACCAATAACTGATATAGAATATGAAAGCAGTAAATACAATATGGACGATAGGTTTGGCAATGGTCTTGGCAAGCTGTGGAGACAAAGAGCAAAAAAATGATGCTACGGGCGTGTTTGAAGCCACGGAGACAACTATTGCCGCAGAGCAGAGTGGCACGCTGATGGCATTTGGTGTCTGTGAGGGCGATGAGATTGCTGCCGGCAACGAAGTGGGACTCATTGATACTACACAGATATGGCTGAAGATTAAGCAGATGGGTGCAACAAAGCAGGTTTATCAGAGTCAGAAACCGGATATGGAGGTTCAGATTGCCGTTACTCGACAGCAATTGGATAAAGCTAAGCAGGAACAGCAACGCTATAAGGAACTGGTTAGCGACGGGGCTGCACCAAGTAAGATGCTTGATGATGCGACAAGTCAGGTGGATTTGTTGGAAAAGCAGCTCAAGGCTCAGGTTTCTACTCTAAACACTCAACTCTCAACCCTTAACTCCCAACTCTCGACCACCGATGTGCAGGTTAGCCAGCTGAAGGATCAGTTGCGGAAGTGTCATGTCATAGCACCTGTCAAGGGTACTGTCTTGGAGAAATACGTTGAAAAAGGCGAGTTTGTGGCAATCGGCAAGCCTTTGTTCAAGATGGCAGATACGAAGAGCATGTATATCCGTGCCTATGTGACCTCTGCACAGTTGAAGAATATCAGGGTAGGGCAGAAGGCAAAGGTCTTTGCCGACTATGGTAACGGACAAAAGAAGGAGTACGAGGGCGTAGTGTCTTGGATTAGCAGTCGTTCTGAGTTTACCCCTAAGACCATACTCACAGACGATGAGCGTGCTGATCAGGTATATGCCCTGAAAGTTGCCGTAAAGAATGATGGGTATATAAAGATTGGTATGTATGGGGAAGTTCAATTTAACAATTAATAATTAACAATTAACAATTAACATGCCTTTCGTATTCCATATCCCTCCCTATGGGAGAGGGCGGGGAGAGGTCAATTATTATGATATCTGTCAATCATATCTCGAAGTCGTATGGCAGGGTAAAGGCACTCGATGATGTGTCGTTCTCTGTGGGCAAGGGCGAGGTTTTTGGACTTATAGGTCCAGACGGCTCTGGCAAGACCTCCATGTTCCGTATCCTCTGTACGTTGTTGCTTGCTGATGAGGGTACGGCAACGGTAGATGGCTTTGACGTGGTACGTCAGATGAAGGAGATACGTAAGCGTGTAGGGTATATGCCTGGCAGGTTCTCGCTCTATCAGGATTTGACGGTGCATGAGAATCTTGAGTTCTTTGCCACGCTTTTCGGTACTACAATTGATGAAGGGTATGACAATATCAAGGCTATATATTCGCAGATAGAGCGATTTAAGGATCGTAAGGCTGGGGCTTTGTCGGGTGGTATGAAACAGAAACTGGCATTGAGTTGTGCGTTGGTTCATCAGCCAAGCGTACTCTTCCTCGATGAGCCTACTACGGGCGTTGATCCTGTGAGTCGCAAAGAGTTCTGGGAAATGCTTGCTATGCTGAAGGAGCGTGGCATAACCATTGTTGCTTCCACCCCTTATCTTGATGAGGTTAGGCAATGTGAACGTGTGGCGTTTCTTAGTGAAGGTAATGTGATGGGCATAGACACACCAGAGGTGGTGCTTGACAGGTTCAGGGATATATTTAATCCTCCAGAAATAAGTCAAAAGTCAAAAGATAAAGGTCAAAGGGCGGAAATTGAAAATGTCATCGAAGTCTCTCACTTGGTGAAGGCATTCGGCGATTTCCATGCAGTTGACGATATCAGCTTTACGGTTAAGCGAGGTGAGATATTCGGTTTCCTTGGGGCTAATGGTGCCGGCAAGACGACTGCCATGCACATGCTGACCGGTCTGAATCAACCTACGAGCGGTTCTGGTAAAGTAGCTGGCTTTGACATCCGCACAGAGCATGAACAGATAAAGAAGAATATCGGATATATGAGCCAGAAATTCTCGCTTTATGAGGATTTGACTGTGGCTGAGAATATTCGGCTATTCGGCGGTATCTATGGCATGAAGGGTAAGGATATTGCCCGTAAGACGGACGAACTCCTAAAGAAACTGAACTTCGAGGAACATAAGAACGACCTCGTAGGTTCTCTGCCACTTGGCTGGAAGCAAAAACTGGCATTCTCCGTCTCTATCTTCCATGAGCCTGCCATTGTCTTCCTTGATGAGCCTACTGGTGGAGTGGATCCCGCAACCCGCCGTCAGTTCTGGGAACTCATATACGATGCCGCTCATCGTGGAATAACCGTTTTCGTGACTACCCACTATATGGATGAGGCTGAGTATTGTGACCGTATCTCTATTATGGTGGATGGCAAGATTAGTGCGATGGGCACGCCAGAGGAACTGAAACGCAATCTCGGACAGCCCGATATGGATCATGTGTTTACGTATCTTGCAAGGCAAGCGAAGAGAATAGAAAAATAATTCAATTAATAATAAAATCCCGTCACGACTCTCCCTTCCCCATCACGGTGGAAGGGCTGGAGGTAGGGGTCTTTTCATTATGCGACAGTTTATATCATTTGTCATAAAGGAAACTCGTCACATCCTTCGCGATAAGCGAACGATGCTGATACTCTTTGTCATGCCGGTTATGATGATGCTTATCTTCGGCTTTGCCATCACCAACGACGTGAAGAACGTGCGAACTGTCGTTGTGACCTCGCAAATGGATCATCAGACACAGGCTTCCGTAAATCGACTTTCAACATCGGAATATTTTAATGTCATAGCTACCGTGGGTGCGCCTAAGGAGGCTGAACTGCTCATCCGAAATCAAAAAGCCGATATGGCAATAGTCTTTGCACCTGATTATGCCTCCAAGCATTCGGGCATCCAGTTTATCGTTGACGGCTCTGACCCTAACATGGCTCAACAATGGACAAACTATGCTCAGCAGACCATTCTCAACCCTAAGCTCTCGTCTCTGAATGCCAAACTTCTCTACAATCCTCAGATGAAGTCGGCATATAACTTTGTTCCGGCTATCATGGGAATGCTCATGCTTCTTATCTGTGCAATGATGACCTCCGTAAGCATTGTTCGCGAGAAAGAGCGTGGTACGATGGAAGTCCTATTAGTGTCACCTGTTCAGCCGCTTATGATAATTGTGGCTAAGACAATCCCATATCTGTTACAGGCGTTGCTCATTCTTGGCATTATACTATTGATGTCTGTCACGGTACTCGATGTGCCATTATCGGGCTCTCTTGGCTGGATCCTCGTTGTTTCGCTCATTTACATCCTATTGGCTCTATCCCTTGGCTTGCTTATTTCCAATATCGCGCAGACCCAGTTTGTAGCCTTACTTGTCTCGGCTATGGTATTGCTGTTGCCAACTGTTATGCTTTCTGGGATGCTCTTCCCTGTGGAGTCAATGCCAACCATACTTCAATGGGTTTCAGCCGTCATACCACCGCGCTATTACATTCAGGCTATGCGCAAACTGATGATAATGAATGTGGGTATAGGTGAGGTGTGGCGCGAAGTGGCAGTCCTCATAGGAATGACTGTATTGCTTCTCACCATTTCATTGGTAAAGTTCAACAAACGATTAGAATAGTAGGCTATGACATTGAAATATCTCATACAGAAAGAGTTCCTGCAGATACGCCGTAACTCGTTTATGCCGAGGATAATCTTTATCTTCCCCATAATGGTGATGTGTGTCATGCCGTGGGTAATGAATCAGGAGGTAAAGAACATACGCGTTGATGTGGTGGATAACGACCGTTCTACGCTCTCACAACAGCTTGTGCATAGCATAGAGGCATCTAACTACTTTATCTTCAATGGTCTGTGCCCTACATATAATGCAGCCTTCAAGGATATTGAAACCTCAAAGGCTGATATTGTACTGGTTATTCCCCGAAATTACAGCCACGACTTAACCTTGGACAGTAATCCGCAAATTCTTATTGCTGCTAATGCTGTCAACGGAACAAAAGGCTCAATAGGGTTGTCGTATCTTTCGCAGATTGTTACCGCCAATGTCGTGCCTGCTGATATCGTCAGGCAGTTGAAGGTTGATGTTTTATCTCTCTACAACAAGGGACAAAGTTACAAGGTCTTTATGATTCCTGCCTTGACGGGCATCCTTATGATGATGCTCTGCGGTTTCCTGCCTGCGCTTAACATAGTGGGAGAGAAGGAGAAGGGAACTATTGAACAGATCAACGTTACCCCAGTATCCAAGTGGTCGTTCATCCTTGCAAAGCTCATTCCTTACTGGATTATCGGTATGGTAGTCCTGACTCTCTGTCTGCTACTGTCGTGGGGCGTCTATGGCATTACGTGTCAGGGACCACTTGTCCTTATCTACTTGTTAGCCTTGCTCTTGGCATTGTTCTTCTCGTCTCTTGGACTTATCATTTCCAACTATAGCGACACTCTTCAGCAAGCTATGTTGGTAATGTGGTTCTTCGTGGTTTGTCTGATGCTTCTTTCCGGTCTTTTCACCCCTGTTCGTTCAATGCCACATTGGGCTTATCTTACCACGTACATCAATCCAATGCACTATTTCGTTGATGCTGTCCGTACAGTCTTCATCCGAGGTGGTGACTTCCAGAGCATAGCCCATCAGGTCCTCGCTCTCGTCATTTCCTCCTCAGTTATGGCTGTCTGGGCAGTAGTGAGCTATAAGAAGAATAATTAACGTGAAACCACACCCTGCATGCCTTTTAATTGAAAATAATGTCAGGAAAGTAAATTATACTCAGTAAATTTGTCTAATTCACGTTAGAATGAAAACTCCCTGTAATGCAAAGCGCATTACAGGGAGTTTTCATTCTTGCGGTTATATGTTTTATAGTTCATTAAGCAAACTTTCTGAGACCTCCAAATTTATTCTTGTAATTATTGCGCTTTGTGTGTATTTTAACAAGAATTGGAGTAAAAATGTAGATGTTGCCTTCCACTTCTTTTTTTGATTTTGATTAATAGGTATTATGTTTAAGAAAGAAGGATATTGGGGTGTAGTGCCACAGATAAAAATGTATCATTTCCTATACGTGGCAAGTGGCAAGTAGATCTTGTTGATGGTCGTTCCATAGTCATGTCAACATCCACCTTCCCTTGTTAGATGCATAAATCACTTATTTTCCGACAATCGTTTTAGTATATTATCCAATGCATCTAAATTGCGGACATCTATATCTATGTCAAGCAGATTCCCCTCTCGGTCAAACAGTTTGTATGTGGGATATCCAGCAATTTTCAAGTGACCTTCAATAGCAGACTGCTGTTCTTCTGGAAGATTATAATGAGCTACGTTACTACCCGTAACCTTATATTCCTTGATTATATTCTCCCAAGAATCCTTTGGGCTATGGTTTGCGAGATATAAATACTGAATGTCATATTTAGAAAGACGCTTGTATTCTTCTTCTGAGTGACTGAGAGCTTCTTTGCAAGGGCCACACCATGTTCCCCAAATATCAAGTAGGACAAATTTTCCTTTAAATGGTTTTAGTATTTCCTTTAATATGGCCTCTCCTTTGGAGAGATCCTTTAGATTGTCAGACGATTTGATGACTAGTTTGTCAAAATCACCATTCTCAATAGAGATATAGCGATTATTCATGTTTTCTATAATGTCCCAACCTATATTTTGGGTAGTCATTGTTTTGAATGAATCTATCAATTCCTTGCTTAGCGACCTGTGGTCGTGTTCCATCTTGTCGTAAACTATATGACTGAGGTAGATATTCCTCATAGAAGGAGTTGCTTTGAGAGAATCAAGTATTTTACTATCTATCTGAAGTTTGGTGATTAAAAGTTTTTCTTCCAAGACTCTTGATGCTTTTGGACTATTGAGAATCTTTTCTGCTTCCTCTATTAGTTCTTCATTTTTTGCATTATAATCATCTGCCAGTTTTTGCTTAATTTCTTCATTAGGCTCTGCATTAATGGCATTTTCTGCTTCTGTCAAAAACTTCTTCCAACGTGTAAGAGTAGCCATTTCCTCATCATTTTGTGCTATTTCTGAGAGGAAATCTGTAATTTTGACCCTTAATGAATGAGAATAAGAGTTTGTGATATCGCTAAGATAGTAATTTGTAAAATAAAGCAAATCACGATGTAGAGAGTATGGTCCATCCAACTTTGTCCAGAATGTATCATAGGCATATTTGCGAGCGTTGTCTGTCAGTTGATGGTTCTGTACCACAAATTTTGCTTGTGCAAACTCATTGGCCTGTTGCCACAATGTGTTACCTTTTCTGTATTTTGAAAAGCGTACAGAAAGCGTTGGGTGAGCATCGCAAAGACTATCGATATACGTATATTGTGCCTTTATCAGGCTATCAGTAGATGCAATAAACTTGTCAAAGTCTCCACCTTTCTCCATACTTACTGTATTCCAGTCAAGTGGGAATCTGAACAATTCATTTTGAAGTCGTACATCATCTCCCATAAAGAATCTGCGACCTTCCTTGAAATCATATAGCATGAAGTATGTCTTGCCAGGCTCCAGCATTGTACGAACAAAACAGCGTGACCAGTCGCAGAAGAACTCCGTGCTATTCCGTACAGGAATTTTAATGGTGAAACGTCCTTGGTCATCCATATTGGCAGATTCCTCAATTTGTTTACCGGAAATTGGGTTCTCCTGATATCCAAATGAAAAGGTCATATCATTCTTTTCTTCTGTGGGCATGTCTTTAATCCATCCCACCACGGTTATAGTATCATTTTTATACTCATTATCAACAAAGTTGCTGCGAGTGTCCTTGATGGGATAATCAGGCATAAAACGGTCTGTAATCATCGAATAAACAAATCCCTGATTGTCTATATGAATATTGCGCTTTCCTTTCTTGTTTTTCCCAATGACAACTTTCAATTCCTCTTTTCCATTGGTCATTACAATATTGGCTTCACCTGTTTTGGGATTAACATTGCATTGCTTATAATCCCAAAACTGACATTTGTAAATTGCGCAACTATCAAGAAAGGCAATCTTCCATTCACCATCATTTTCATCACGCCAGTAAGATGGAATAATTTGTTTCCAACGCTCTTCTACTGGTTTAATACCTTTTATCTGAAAAGCACCCTCACCATCACCTTCTATGAAGTCAAACGTCTTTGTGGTCTTTGGTATAGGCTGAAAATGAAATACCATATTCCTTGTGCCATCGCGATGGGTACTAACAAACTTATTAAGCTCAATACCATCTGCTGAAAGCAGTTTATAACGAGTTTCGCCAACCTTCAGATATGTGTCGCTAGAAAATTGGAAACTATAATGTTCAGGGTAGTCGGGACGTTCTCGTGCTGTAATATATATCAAAGTTTCAGCATCCTTCAATTCTACTTTGTTTATATCCAAAGCAAGATTAAAGTATCCATCTCCATAACTGTTACTGTATTCTGTTGTTGGCTTATTCCATACTAAATTGTTGTCCTTTGCCAAGAGATTTCCTATGCAGAGCAATGTGATAATTGTTACCGTCAGTATTTTTTTCATCTTATTTGAAGTAGGTTTTGTTATTTTTTTTGCAAAGATACATTTTTTTTCTTTTTCCTCCAAAGAAAAAGGATAATTTCGCTAATTAGCATGAATAACTTCCCAATTGTTGAGGACTCACACTTGCTTTTCCTCCGATGATAATACCATTATAATACCATAATATTACCATAATAATACCATAATAATACCATAAACTATGGTAATATTAACGTAATTTAATGGTAACTTTTTGGTTTTTTATTTGGAATATCAAGGGATTTTCTGTATCTTTGCAAAGAAATCAGATTGTTGAATGATTAAAATCCGAAAGAATTATGGCTATACTTGAAAAAAATGGTGTTATTACTGGCTCTGTGGATGATGTGGTTTATAAAAACTACAACGGAAAGGTTGTGGTTTGTCGAAAGCAGACAACTTATCGTGATGCGAAGGCGGAAGGGCAGGTTGTGTATAGGGTTAAGATGCGCAACATACAGAATATCTATGCTTCGTTGAAGGAATCGCTGAGAGGAAACTTTCAGGATAAGACGGGGCGACAGACCGACTATTCACGTTTCCAAGGCGTTAATATGCAAAAGCCTGCCGTATATCTGAACAAGAGTGAGGTTGCCATGAAAGCACAGGTTGTGGCTCCGTATATCGTTTCGTTCGGAACTCTTCCTCAGATAGAATATGAGCTAAAGGATAATATGCTCGTGACGGATATAAGTCTTGGGAATCTCACGATTACCCCAGATACTACGGTTTCAGAAATAACCCTCGCCATTGTGAAGAATAACGAGGGCTGGGAACTTGGAGATTGCCTTGAGTTCGTGGCTGTCAGACAGATGGAAGGGAAGACTCCAACCGCGAAATGTATCTTTGCGCATCTGGTACTCGACAAGAATAATACTGCCAAACTCTCTGAGGCTGTTGTTGTTCGTGATGCCAATCAGATAGAGCTTGGTTCAAGTGCCGGGGGCTTTCTTCAGATGAATGCTTCAGACAATGGCGGTTTTGCGATAATAAGGAAACGAATGGCAAGCAAGGGATTGTTGACTTCTTCACAGGAACTCGCTATCAAAAATCCGCTATTTGACCAATATCATAGCGACCAGCGAATGCAAAAGGCGTTGGACAGCTATGGGGTGAAGAGAGTGAAGGATTAAGAAATTAATATGAGGACGCGCCTTTGGTGCTGAACTGACAATAATTAACGTGAGCTCGCTGCCGAATTTGCACATTAGGTAAAAATTTGAAAATTAAAAAAGACTTGTAAGAGTTAAAAGAAGTTAAAGAGTTGTGGCTATTCTAACAAATCTTTATTTATATTAGGTAATTTCGGAAAATATTCGTACCTTTGCACCCCGAAACGCTTCAAAAAAGGTGTATTATGCCCTGATTGGAGTGTGTAATGTATTGAGTACAAATAAAATAATATAAATAAATTAAACAAATTAAATTATGCCTACAATTCAACAATTGGTAAGAAAAGGCAGACAGGTACTTGTAGACAAGAGCAAGTCACCAGCTTTGGACTCATGTCCTCAGCGTCGCGGTGTGTGCGTGCGTGTGTATACAACTACCCCTAAGAAGCCTAATTCGGCTATGCGTAAGGTAGCCCGTGTTCGTCTCACAAACTCTAAGGAGGTTAACTCTTACATTCCAGGTGAGGGTCACAATCTTCAGGAGCACTCAATCGTACTTGTACGTGGTGGTCGTGTAAAGGACCTTCCAGGTGTACGTTATCACATCGTTCGCGGTACTCTTGATACTGCCGGTGTTGCTAACCGCACACAGCGTCGTTCTAAGTACGGTGCTAAGCGTCCAAAGGCTAAGAAGTAATAGCCAATACCACCATTTGCCATTTGCATAGTTGAATGGCAAATGGTAGTTTTATTTTTCTTTTAGTGCAAGAAATTGTACGCAAGTACATATATATATATAATGTACATTTAACATCATTTTGCTGGAGATTTGTTATTAGTGACGGTTGAGTAAATGCTCTGGAGAGAGCGTTGAAGACAAGGAAACAGACAGCCCCCAAGCAGAATTTAAAATTTTTCAAACAACAAAATGAGAAAAGCAAAACCAAAGAAGCGCGTGGTCCTTCCAGACCCAGTCTTCAATGACAAGAAAGTGTCAAAGTTCGTTAACCATCTTATGTTCGATGGTAAGAAGAACACATCTTACGAAATCTTCTATGCTGCCCTTGAGACAGTCAAGGAAAAGATGGCAAACGAGGAGAAGTCTGCTCTTGAGATTTGGAAGCAGGCACTCGACAACATCACTCCACAGGTTGAGGTAAAGAGCCGCCGTATCGGTGGTGCTACTTTCCAGGTTCCAATGGAAATCCGTGCTGACCGTAAGGAGTCTATTTCAATGAAGAATATGATCATCTTCGCTCGTAAGCGTGGTGGTAAGGGTATGGCTGACAAGCTCGCTGCTGAGATCATGGATGCATACAACAACCAGGGTGGTGCTTTCAAGCGTAAGGAGGATATGCACCGTATGGCTGAGGCTAACCGTGCATTTGCACATTTCCGTTTCTAATTAAATGAGGAGATAAAGAAATGGCAAAGCATGATCTTCATTTGACCCGTAACATCGGTATTATGGCTCACATTGATGCTGGTAAGACAACCACATCAGAGCGTATTCTTTTCTATACAGGTAAGACCCACAAGATTGGTGAGGTGCACGAAGGTGGCGCTACCATGGACTGGATGGCTCAGGAGCAGGAGCGTGGTATCACTATCACATCTGCTGCTACGACCTGTTTCTGGAAGTATAACGGTAATCAGTACAAGATTAACCTTATCGATACTCCGGGACACGTTGACTTCACAGCTGAGGTAGAGCGTTCACTCCGCGTACTCGACGGTGCAGTTGCAACATACTGTGCAGTAGGTGGTGTTGAGCCACAGTCTGAGACCGTATGGCGTCAGGCTGACAAGTACAATGTTCCTCGTATCGGCTACGTTAACAAGATGGACCGTTCAGGTGCTAACTTCTTCGACGTAGTATCTCAGATGAGAGAGGTTCTCGGCGCTAACCCAGTTGCCCTCTGTGTTCCAATCGGCAATCGGCGCAGAGGAAAGCTTCAAGGGTCTCGTTGACCTCATCAAGATGAAGGCTATCCTTTGGCATGATGAGACAATGGGTGCTGACTATGACGTAGAGGATATTCCTGCTGATCTCGTTGACGAGTGCAACGAGTGGCGTGACAAGCTCCTCGAGTCAGCTTCTGAGTTCGACGAGGATCTTATGATGAAGTATCTCGATGGTGATCTTGACAGCATCACAGAAGAGGAAATCATCGCAGCTCTCCGTAAGGGTACTCTCGAGTTGAAGTGTGTTCCTATGCTCTGCGGTTCTTCATTCAAGAACAAGGGTGTACAGACAATGCTCGACTATGTTTGTGCTCTTCTTCCTTCTCCACTTGACAACGAGGAGGTTATCGGTACAGAGGTTATCGGTACAGAGCCAGGTGACGAGAGCGTAGAGGTTAAGTTCAAGGCTACTGAGGACGATCCAACAGCTGCTCTCGCATTCAAGATCGCTACAGACCCATACGTAGGTCGTCTCGTATTCTTCCGCGTTTACTCAGGTAAGGTTGAGGCTGGTTCTTACGTATTCAACCCACGTTCTGGTAAGAAGGAGCGCGTAAGCCGTCTGTTCCAGATGCACTCAAACAAGCAGAACCCAGTTGACGTTATTGCTGCTGGTGATATCGGTTCTGGCGTAGGCTTCAAGGATATCCGTACAGGTGATACACTTTGTGACGAGGAGCACCCAATCGTACTCGAGTCAATGACATTCCCTGATACTGTGATCTCTATCGCAGTTGAGCCAAAGTCTCAGGCTGACGTTGCTAAGCTTGACAACGGTCTTGCTAAGCTCGCTGAGGAGGACCCAACATTCACAGTTCGTACTGATGAGCAGAGCGGTCAGACCGTTATCTCTGGTATGGGTGAGCTTCACCTCGATATCATCATCGACCGTCTGAAGCGTGAGTTCAAGGTAGAATGTAATCAGGGTAAGCCACAGGTTAACTACAAGGAGGCTATCACACGTGAGGTTAACCTCCGTGAGGTTTACAAGAAGCAGTCTGGTGGTCGTGGTAAGTTCGCTGACATCATCGTTAACATCGGTCCTAAGGACGAGGACTACAAGGAGGGCGACCTTCAGTTCATCAACGAGGTTAAGGGTGGTAACGTTCCTAAGGAGTTCATCCCAGCAGTTCAGAAGGGCTTCGAGGATTGCCTGAAGAACGGTGTACTCGGCGGTTATCCTGTAACTGGTCTGAAGGTTACTCTTCTCGATGGTAGCTTCCACCCAGTTGACTCTGACCAGCTCTCATTCGAGCTCGCTGCTCGTAACGCATTCAAGAACGCTTGTCCTAAGGCAGGTCCAGTTCTCATGGAGCCTATCATGAAGGTAGAGGTTGTAACTCCAGAGGAGAGCATGGGTGACGTTATCGGTGACTTGAACAAGCGTCGTGGTATGGTTCAGGGTATGGACGATGCTCGTAGCGGTGCTAAGATCGTTAAGGCAATGGTTCCACTGGCAGAGATGTTCGGTTATGTAACAGCTCTCCGTACCATCACTTCAGGTCGTGCTACTTCTTCAATGGAGTATGATCACCACGAGGCAGTTTCTAGCTCAATCGCTAAGGCTATCCTCGAGGAGAACAAGGGTCGCGCAGATCTCGTGTAAGAAACTCTTTCGCGGAAACGCGAGAAACAATAATGAGGAGTCCGTGAGCAAATGACTCTTTGCGGACTTCTCTCACTCTCTTTTATTAACATTATTAAATTATTAAAATTATGAGTCAGAAAATCCGTATCAAGCTGAAGTCATACGACCACAAGTTAGTTGACAAGTCAGCAGAGAAGATCGTAAAGGCTGTTAAGGCTACTGGTGCTATCGTAAGCGGTCCAATTCCACTTCCAACTCACAAGCGTATCTTCACCGTTAACCGTTCTACATTCGTTAACAAGAAGAGCCGTGAGCAGTTCCAGCTTTCAGACTTCAAGCGCCTTATCGACATCTACAGTTCTACAACAAAGACTATCGACGCACTTATGAAGCTCGAGCTTCCTTCAGGTGTTGAGGTAGAGATCAAGGTGTAGTTTCTAGAAAACACTTATAGATAAAAATCCGGTCTGTTTTTGCAGGCTGGATTTTTTTGTTAAATAATTTTGTAAAATAATTCGTAAAAAATTTGCGTAATTCATTAATTATTAGTACCTTTGCACCCGGAAAGGCGAAATTTGCGCTGGAAAAACCTCGGTTTTATCTATCAACTCGCTGAATAAGAACGCTTTAGGGCGGTCTTTTTTCGTGTGTGTGCAAACGGAGCGCTTCCAAGAACAGAGTGTAATAAAAACAAATTTAACAAAACAATATTTTTAAACATTTAAATTGAAATGCCAGGATTAATTGGAAGAAAAATCGGAATGACATCCGTTTTCAGTGCCGACGGTAAGAATATACCGTGCACTGTTATCGAAGCTGGTCCTTGTGTTGTTACTCAGGTTAAGACCGTCGAGAAGGACGGTTATAAGGCTGTTCAGCTCGGCTTTGCAGAGGCAAAGGAGAGCCGCACAACAAAGCCTATGATGGGTATCTTCAAGAAGGCAGGCACAACACCTAAAAAGCACTTGGCCGAGTTCAAGTTTGACGAGGAGTATAACCTCGGTGACACTATCTCTGTGGAGATTTTCAATGACGCTCAGTTTGTTGACGTTGTTGGTACTTCAAAGGGTAAGGGTTTTCAGGGCGTTGTGAAGCGCCATGGTTTCGGCGGTGTAGGTCAGGCTACACACGGTCAGGACGACCGTCTGCGTAAGCCAGGTTCTATCGGTGCTTGTTCTTATCCAGCAAAAGTATTCAAGGGTATGCGTATGGGTGGCCATATGGGTAACGAGCGTGTTACCACTCAGAACCTTCGTGTGTTAAAAGTAATTCCAGAGAGCAATCTCCTTATCATTAAGGGTTCTGTAGCTGGATGTAATGGTTCAACCCTCTTAATTCAGAAGTAATGGAAGCTAGCGTATTAAATATCAATGGTCAGGAGACCGGACGTAAGGTTGTCCTGAATGATGCGATCTACGCAATCGAGCCAAACGATCACGTTCTCTACCTCGACGTTAAGCAGTATCTCGCTAACCAGCGTCAGGGTACAGCAAAGTCAAAGGAGCGCAGCGAGATGTCTGGTTCTACACGTAAGCTTGGTCGTCAGAAGGGCGGCGGCGGCGCACGTCGTGGTGATATCAACTCTCCAGTACTCGTAGGCGGTGGCCGTGTGTTCGGTCCTAAGCCACGCGACTATCGTTTCAAGCTCAACAAGAAGGTTAAGACTCTTGCACGTAAGAGCGCTCTTTCTTACAAGGCTCAGGAGAACGGCATCATCGTAGTTGAGGATTTCTCATTCGAGGCTCCAAAGACAAAGGAGTTCCTGAACGTAGTAAAGAATCTCAACGTTGCAGATAAGAAGGTTCTTCTCGTAGTGCCAGAAGTTAATAAGAATGTTTATCTGTCAGCACGCAATCTCCAGAAGGCAGAGGTTATGACTGCAAACACCATCAATGCATACAAGGTGCTCAATGCAGACGTAGTCGTTGTTTCTGAGAAGTCAGTACAGGTAATCGACGAGATTTTAACAAAGTAAACTTATAGGAGACACAAAATATGACATTTATCATTAAGCCTATTGTTACTGAAAAGATGACAAAGGTCACCGAAAAGTCTTCTGCAGATAAGAAAGTCGTAGTTCCTGCTAATCGTGCTGAGGCTAAGGGTGCAACTGAGGAGAAGATCTCCTATACAGTAAAGAAGAATGGACAGGAAATCAAAAAGGAAAAGACTGTCTATTCATACACAAAGCCTGCACAGGCAAAGTATGGCTTCCTTGTAAAGCCTGAGGCAAATAAGCTTCAGATCAAGGCTGAGATAGAAGCTCGTTACAATGTTACAGTTGAGGACGTTAATACAATGAACTACGCTGGTAAGCGTTCTGCTCGTTATACAAAGGCAGGTCTTATCAAGGGTCAGAAGAATGACGTCAAGAAAGCTATCGTCACTCTTAAGGCTGGCGAGGAAATTGATTTTTATAGCAATATTTAATATAAGAAATGGCAGTACGTAAATTAAAGCCAGTTACCCCTGGTCAAAGACACAAAGTTATTGGCACGTTCGAGGATATTACTGCATCCGTGCCAGAGAAGTCTCTCGTTTACGGTAAGCGTTCTACCGGCGGTCGTAATAACACCGGTAAGATGACCGTTCGCTACATTGGTGGTGGTCACAAGAAGAAGTATCGTCTTATCGACTTCAAGCGTGAGAAGGATGGTGTTCCTGCTGTAGTAAAGACAATCGAGTATGATCCAAACCGTTCAGCTCGCATCGCGCTTCTTTTCTACGCAGATGGTGAAAAACGTTACATTATTGCTCCAAACGGACTTAAGGTGGGTACAACGGTTATGTCTGGTGCAGAAGCAGTTCCTGAGGTAGGTAACTGTCTTCCACTTGCAAATATTCCTGTAGGTACCGTTATCCACAACATCGAGCTTCGCCCAGGTCAGGGTGCGCTCCTCGTTCGTTCGGCTGGTAATTTCGCTCAGTTGACTTCTCGTGAAGGCAGTTACTGTGTAATCAAGCTCCCTTCTGGTGAAACTCGCCAGATTCTGAGTGCTTGTAAGGCTACTGTTGGTGCTGTAGGTAACTCTGACCACGCTCTTGAGCAGTCTGGTAAGGCAGGTCGCTCTCGCTGGTTGGGTCAGCGTCCTCACAACCGTGGCGTTGTTATGAACCCTGTAGATCACCCAATGGGTGGTGGTGAGGGCCGTCAGTCAGGTGGTCACCCACGTTCACGTAAGGGTCTGTACGCTAAGGGTCTCAAGACTCGTGCACCTAAGAAGCTTTCAAATAAGTACATCATTGAAAGAGCTAACAAGAAGTAATTAACTCAAAACGAAAAGAAATTATGAGTCGTTCACTTAAAAAAGGTCCATATATCAACGTTTCTCTCGAGAAGAAGATTCTCGCAATGAATGAGAGCGGAAAGAAGACCGTAGTTAAGACTTGGGCAAGAGCTTCAGTTATCTCTCCTGACTTCGTAGGTCACACTGTAGCTGTCCACAACGGTAACAAATTCATCCCTGTCTATGTAACTGAAAACATGGTTGGTCACAAGCTCGGTGAGTTCTCTCCAACACGTCGCTTCGGTGGACACGCTGGTAACAAGCGCTAAGACAGGTCCATAACCATTTAAATTTATAGAAATATAATGGGAGCAAGAAAACATATTGCGGCTGAAAACAGAAAAGCAGCCAAGAAATCATTATACTTTGCCAAGCTCGTTGGCGTTCCTTCTTCTCCACGTAAAATGCGCTACGTAGTGGACATGATCCGTGGCATGGAGGTTAATCGCGCTCTTGGCGTACTCCGTTTCTCAAAGAAGGCAGCATCTGCTGACGTTGAGAAGCTTCTTCGCTCAGCTATCGCAAACTGGGAAGCTAAGAACGAGCGTAAGGCAGAAGACGGTGAACTCTATATCTCTAAGGTGTTCGTCGATGAGGGCGTAACCTTGAAGCGTATGAGACCTGCACCTCAGGGTCGTGGCTATCGCATCCGTAAGCGTAGCAACCACGTTACTCTGTTTGTTGATACCAAAACTAATGAAGATAAATAAAGAATAGAATGGGACAGAAAGTTAATCCAATAGCAAACCGACTCGGTATTATCCGTGGCTGGGATTCAAATTGGTTCGGTGGTAAGAACTTCGGTGACAACCTCGCAGAGGACCTCAAGATCCGTAAGTATCTTAACGAGCGTCTCGCTAAGGCCAGCGTAAGCCGTATCGTCATCGAGCGTACTTTGAAACTCGTTACTATTACTATTTGCACAGCCCGTCCGGGTATCGTCATTGGTAAGGGTGGTCAGGATGTTGACAAGTTGAAGGAAGAGCTGAAGAAGCTTTACAAGAAGGAGATTCAGATCAATATCTTCGAAGTCAAGAAGCCTGAGCTCGACGCTAACATCGTTGCAAACTCAATCGCTCGCCAGGTAGAGGGCAAGATTGCTTATCGTCGTGCAATCAAGATGGCTATCCAGAACACTATGCGTGCTGGTGCCGAGGGCATCAAGGTTCAGATCTCAGGTCGTCTCAACGGTGCTGAAATCGCTCGCGCAGAGATGTTGAAGGAGGGTCGTACTCCTCTGCACACATTCCGTGCAGACATCGATTACTGTAAGGCTGAGGCTCTCACAAAGGTAGGTCTCCTTGGTATCAAGGTTTGGATTTGCCGTGGTGAGGTTTACGGTGACCGTGATCTCACTCCTAATTTCTCACAGGAGAAGCAGAACAATGGTCGCTCAAACAACAATCGTGGCAATGGTCGCGGTAATCGTAAGAGAAACAATAACCGTTAAAAAAGTAAGAAGCTAACATGTTACAGCCTAAAAGAGTAAAATATAGAAGACCTCAGGATGGTCGTGGCAATAAAGGCAACGCCCACAGAGGTACACAGCTGGCTTTCGGTTCTTTTGGTATCAAGACTCTTGAGCCAAAGTGGATTGACAGTCGCCAGATAGAGGCAGCACGTGTAGCAATCAACCGCTACATGAACCGTGAGGGTCAGGTTTGGATTCGTATCTTCCCTGATAAGCCAATCACACGTAAGCCTGCAGACGTACGTATGGGTAAAGGTAAGGGTGACCCAGCAGGATGGGTTGCACCAGTTACTCCAGGTCGTATCCTCTTCGAGGTAGAAGGCGTTTCTTTTGACATCGCTAAGGAGGCTCTCCGTCTCGGTGCTCAGAAGTTACCAGTTAAAACAAAGTTTGTCGTACGTCGTGATTACGACGCTAAAGCTTAATGAAGTATGAAGATCAAAGAAGTAAATGAACTCGAAACCAAGGAATTGGTAGAGAAGTTGGAGAATGCACAGGCAGCTCTCGCTACAATGAAGCTCAACCACAACATTTCTCCTCTCGAGAATCCATCACAGATTAAGGCTGCTCGTCGTGACATCGCTCGTATGAAGACTGTTCTTCGTTCACGTGAACTTAACAAATAACATTGGTTTAGATGGAAACACGTAATTTAAGAAAGACAAGACAGGGTGTTGTTACAAGCAACAAGATGGATAAGACCATTGTTATTGCTTCTAAGTTCAAGGAGAAGCACCCTATATATGGTAAGTTTGTCCAGAAGACAAAGAAGTACCATGCACATGATGAAAAGAACGAGGCTAATGTAGGCGATACAGTTCTCATCATGGAGACCCGTCCACTCTCTAAGACTAAGAGATGGAGATTAGTTTCAATAATTGAAAAGGCTAAGTAAGATATGATACAGACAGAAACCAGACTTACAGTATGTGATAACAGCGGCGCACGTGAGGCTCTCTGCATCCGTGTACTCGGTGGTACCGGCCGTCGTTATGCAAGCGTGGGCGACGTAATCGTCGTTGCTGTCAAGAACGTTATTTCTTCTTCTGATATGAAGAAGGGTGCAGTATCTAAGGCTTTGATTGTACGCACAAAGAAGGAGATTCGTCGTGCTGACGGTTCATACATCCGTTTCGATGACAACGCTTGCGTTCTCCTCAACAACGCTGGTGAGCTTCGTGGTAGCCGTATCTTCGGTCCTGTTGCTCGTGAGCTCCGTGCAGTAAATATGAAGGTCGTTTCTCTTGCACCTGAGGTTCTTTAATTAACATTTAAAATCAAGTCAAGAAAATGAGTAAGCTACATATTAAGAAAGGCGATACAGTTATCGTTCTTGCTGGTAAGGACAAGGGCAAGAAGGGTAATGTGCAGAAGGTCTTGGTAGAGGATCAGCGTGTTATCGTAGAGGGCATCAACATGGTCTCTAAGAGCACAAAGCCATCTGCAAAGAACCCTCAGGGTGGTATCGTAAAGCAGGAGGCTCCAATCCACGTATCAAACGTTAGCCTCATAGATCCAAAGAGCGGTAAGGCTACTCGCGTAAGCATCAAGCACGAGGGTAAGAATGTCGTTCGTATAGCTAAAAAGTCAGGGGAGGAGATTAAGTAATGGATACAGCACAGTTAAAGAAAGTCTATAAGGACACTATCGCTCCTGAGCTGCAGAAGCAGTTCAACTATTCTTCAGCAATGCAGATTCCTGTCCTGAAGAAGATCGTTATCAACATGGGTCTCGGTGACGCTACCCAGGATAAGAAGATTGTTGATGTTGCTATCAATGAGATTACAGCAATTACCGGTCAGAAGGCAGTTGCTACATACTCAAAGAAGGATATCGCAAACTTCAAGCTCCGTAAGAAGATGCCTATCGGTGTCATGGTAACTCTGCGTCGTGAGCGTATGTATGAGTTCCTTGAGAAGCTCGTTCGTGTTGCTCTCCCACGTATCCGTGACTTCAAGGGTATTGAGTCAAAGCTTGACGGCCGTGGTAACTATACTCTCGGTATCCAGGAGCAGATTATCTTCCCAGAGATCAACATCGATTCTATCGATCGTATCCAGGGTATGAACATTACCTTCGTTACAACAGCTAAGACTGATGAAGAGGGTTATGCACTGCTCAAGGCATTTGGTCTTCCTTTCAAAAACGCTAAAAACGATTAATCGATATGGCAAAAGAATCAATGAAAGCCCGCGAGGTTAAGCGTGCTAAGCTCGTTGCTCGCTATGCAGAGAAGCGTGCTGCTCTGAAGAAGATTGTTAATACAGCAGAGGATCCTGCTGAGGCATACGAGGCTGCTCGCAAGCTCCAGAGCATTCCAAAGAACGCTAACCCAATTCGTCTGCACAACCGTTGCAAGATTACGGGTCGTCCAAAGGGTTATATCCGTCAGTTCGGTATCTCTCGTATTCAGTTCCGTGAGATGGCTTCTGCAGGTCTTATCCCAGGCGTTAAGAAGGCAAGCTGGTAATCAACAGCAATCTATATTTAAGGTTCTAAGGTGTAAGCGCTTGTCGGGTGGCTGTTTTTACCAACTGCCCACATGTCATGTGAGGAATCACTTGATAGATCAAGCCTTACAGCCTCACTACCTGAATAAGAAAATAACAAATAATTTTCTATTTATTTAATATTGTCGGGAGTGTCCCGATTAATTAAACAATTTTTTTTATGACAGATCCAATAGCAGATTATCTGACAAGACTCAGAAACGCAATCATGGCTAATCACCGTGTTGTTGAGGTTCCTGCGTCAAACCTGAAGAAGGAAATCACCAAGATTCTCTTCGAGAAGGGTTACATCCTGAACTACAAGTTCGTAGAGGATGGTCCTCAGGGCACTATCAAGGTTGCCTTGAAGTATGACCCACAGACAAAGACAAACGCTATCAAGTGTTTGAAGCGCGTATCTACACCAGGTCTTCGTAAGTACACTGGTTACAAGGATATGCCACGTGTTATCAACGGATTGGGCATCGCTATTTTGTCCACTTCCCAGGGTGTAATGACAAACAAAGAGGCTGCCGAGCTCAAGATCGGTGGTGAGGTTCTTTGCTATGTATATTAATTGGAGGATTTAAAAAATGTCAAGAATAGGTAAATTACCAATTAATATCCCTGCAGGCGTTACAGTTACCCTCAAGGATAATGTTGTTAACGTGAAGGGTCCTAAGGGTGAGCTTTCACAGAAAGTTGATCCTTCTATCATCGTTAAGATTGAAGATAATCAAATCGTATTTGAAGTTGATGAGAAGAGCCCAGTAAACATCAAGCAGAAGCAGGCTTTCCATGGTCTTTATCGTTCACTCGTGAACAACATGGTAGTAGGCGTAAGCGAGGGCTATAAGAAGGTGCTCGAGCTCGTAGGTGTAGGTTACCGTGTATCTAATCAGGGTAACATCATTGAGTTCGCACTCGGTTATACTCACCCAATTTTCATTCAGCTGCCAGCTGAGGTTAAGGTTGAGACAAAGTCTGAGCGTAATCAGAACCCTCTCCTCATCCTCGAATCTGCCGACAAGCAGCTTATCGGTCTCATTTGTGCTAAGATCCGTTCTTTCCGTAAGCCAGAGCCATATAAGGGCAAGGGTATCCTGTTCCAGGGCGAGGTTATTCGCAGAAAGTCTGGTAAGTCAGCTTCAGCTAAGTAACCTTTAAAACATTACGATCATGACAACAAAGAAAATAGAAAGACGAATCAAGATAAAGTACAGAATTCGTAAGAGCGTAAACGGTACTGCAGAGCGTCCACGTATGAGCGTGTTCCGCAGCAACAAGCAGATTTATGTTCAGATTATCAATGATGTTACCGGTCAGACACTTGCTTCTGCATCTTCACTCGGTCTTGAGGCTCTCCCAAAGATTGAGCAGGCAGAGAAGGTTGGTGCTCTCGTAGCTGAGAAGGCAAAGGCAGCTGGAATCACAGCTGTTGTTTTCGACCGTAACGGTTACCTCTATCACGGACGCGTTAAGGCTCTCGCTGACGGCGCTCGTAATGCTGGTCTTAACTTCTAAACGATATATGGCAATGAATAAAGTAAAAGTAAACAGTGACGTTGAATTAAAGGATAGACTGGTTGCTATTAACCGTGTAACAAAGGTTACAAAGGGTGGTCGTACCTTCACATTCGCTGCTATTGTCGTTGTAGGTGACGGTAATGGTGTAATCGGATGGGGCCTTGGTAAGGCCGGTGAGGTTACAGCAGCTATCGCAAAGGGTGTTGAGTCAGCTAAGAAGAACCTCGTTAAGGTTCCTGTTCTCAACGGTACTATTCCTCACGAGATGGAGGTTTCATTCGGTGGTGCTCAGGTTTTCCTGAAGCCAGCTGCAAAGGGTACTGGACTTGTAGCCGGTGGTGCTATGCGTGCTGTACTTGAGAGCGTTGGTATCACTGACGTGCTTTCAAAGTCTAAGGGTAGTTCAAACCCTCACAACCTTGTAAAGGCTACAATTCTTGCTCTCAGCAAGATGCGTGACGCTCGTTCTGTAGCTCACGATCGTGGCATCAGCATGGACAAAGTATTTAACGGTTAATTAATAGGAGGATTACACAATGGCAACAATAAAGATTCAGCAGGTTAAGAGCCGTATCGGCCAGCCTATCGACCAGAAGCGTACTCTCCTTGCACTTGGCCTTCACAAGATCTCTCAGGTTGTAGAGGTTGAGGACAATGCTTCTATCCGTGGTATGATTCGCAAGGTTCACCACCTGGTTAAGGTAGTTGACTAAACTTTAATTTAATAAAACTGAACGACTATGAAATTAAATAATTTGAAGCCAGCAGCTGGCTCTACTCACTCACGTCGTCGTATCGGTCGCGGTCCAGGTTCTGGTCTCGGTGGTACTTCTACCCGTGGTCATAAGGGTGCTAAGGCTCGTTCTGGTTATAAGAGAAAGATTGGATTTGAAGGTGGTCAGATGCCTCTCCAGCGTCGTGTTCCTAAGTTCGGATTCAAGAACATCAACCACAAGGAGTATTTCGCAGTTAATCTGTCAACACTCCAGAAGCTTGCTGAGAGCAAGGGCTACACAGAGATCGGTATCGATCAGCTCGTAGAGGCAGGTCTTACAAACGGCAAGGAGCTTGTAAAGGTTCTTGCTAACGGTGAGATCAAGGCTGCTCTCACAGTTAAGGCAAATGCTTTCTCTAAGACTGCTGAAGAGGCAATCAAGGCAGTAGGTGGTAACACTGTTATACTTTAAGTAAATGAAAAAATTTATAGAGACACTGAAGAACTGTTGGAAGGTTGAGGATTTGCGTATGCGACTCCTCATCACCGTCCTGTTTGTGGCAATTTACCGTTTCGGTTCGTTCGTAGTTTTGCCTGGTATTAACCCTGCAAACCTCGAGAAGCTTCAAGAGCAGACAGCTGGTGGACTTATGTCCCTTCTTGATATGTTCTCCGGTGGTGCATTCTCCAACGCATCAATCTTTGCGCTTGGTATTATGCCATACATCTCTGCGTCTATCGTAATGCAGCTTGTCGCTATCGCTGTTCCATCTTTCCAGAAGATGCAACGCGAGGGCGCAAGCGGCCATAAGAAGATTGCTCAGTACACACGTTATCTGACTGTGGCAATCCTTCTTTTCCAGGCTCCTTCATATCTTCTGAACCTGAAGATGACATCTGCAAGCGCACTTGCATCAGGTCTTTCATGGACTGAGTTCATGATTCCTGCTGTATTCATCCTTTCAGCTGGCAGCATGTTCATTCTCTGGCTCGGTGAGCGTATTACGGACAAAGGCGTTGGTAATGGTGTCTCAATGATTATCATGATTGGTATCATTGCTCGTTTCCCACAGGCTTTCATTCAGGAAGTATCAAGTCGTTTCACAGCGATTACTGGCGGTGGACTTGTAATGTTCATTGTTGAGATTCTCATTCTCTATGCAGTTGTATGTGCAGCAATCCTTCTCACACAGGCAACCCGCAAGGTTCCTGTAGAGTATGCAAAGAAGCTCGTTGGAAATTCGCAGGTCGGCGGTGTACGCCAGTACATCCCTCTGAAGTTGTTCGCTGCTAATGTGATGCCTATCATCTTTGCACAGGCTATCATGTTCATTCCTGCTATTGTAATGCAGGCTATCGGCAGTGACAACATGGTCGGTTTGGCTCAGGCTCTTATGGATACAAGAAGTCTTCCATATTGTATAATCTATGTGATTCTCATTATTGCTTTCACATATTTCTATACAGCCATTACCCTGAACCCAACTCAGATGGCAGAGGATATGAAGCGCAACAATGGATTTATTCCAGGTGTAAAGCCAGGTGAGGATACAGCCAATTACATTGAGGAAATCATGTCTCGCTTGACATTCCCGGGCTCACTCTTCATTGCTTTCATCGCAATCATGCCAGCCCTTGCAAGTTTGCTTGACGTACAACAGGCTTTCTCTCAGTTCTTTGGAGGTACATCTCTCTTGATTCTTGTTGGTGTTGTTATCGACACACTCCAGCAGATTCAGTCTCATTTGATGATGCGCCATTATGACGGCCTGCTTACTTCTGGTCGCACACGTCCACAGAACGGAGTAAGTGCATACTAAATTTTGTCTTAAATAAGGAATGGCAATATTTCTTAAGACTGAAGATGAAATTGAACTAATGCGTAAGGCGAACCAGTTAGTTGGTTTGACCCTTGCAGAGTTAGCAAAGAATATAAAACCAGGTGTAACGACCCTCCAATTGGATAAAATTGCTGAGGAATTCATAAGAGACCACGGAGCAATCCCTACTTTCAAGAATTTCCCAAATCCTTTTGGAGGGCCATTCCCCGCAAGCATCTGCACATCTGTCAATGATGTTGTAGTCCATGGAATACCTGACAAGAATACTGTTTTGCATGACGGAGATGTCATATCTGTCGATTGTGGCACACTTCTTGCTGGGTATAATGGCGACTCTGCCTACACATTTCAGGTAGGTGAGGTATCTGATGAAGTTAAGAAGCTTCTGACAGTTACCAAGGAGAGTTTGTATAAAGCGATTGAATGCTCTGTTGCCGGGAATCACTTAGGTGATATAGGTCAGACTGTTCAAGACTATTGTGAGTCATACGGCTATGGTATCGTGCGTGAACTGACTGGTCATGGTATCGGCAAGGAAATGCATGAGGATCCTCAAGTTCCCAATTATGGTCGTAGGGGCAATGGTACAAAGTTGAAGGCTGGTATGTGTATTGCGATTGAACCGATGGTGACGTTGGGCGCTCGCAATATTTATCTGGCTCCAGACAAATGGTCTATAAAGACCCGTGATGGAAAGCCTGCCGCTCATTTTGAGCATACAATTGCAATACGCAATGGTAAGGCTGAGATTTTATCTACATTTGAAGAAATAGAACGCGTTTTAAATATTTAAACTTATTATGGCAAAACAATCTGCTATAGAACAAGACGGAACCATAGTTGAGGCTCTCAGCAATGCTATGTTCCGTGTCGAATTGGAGAATGGTTGTCCTATAACAGCACACATCTCTGGCAAGATGAGGATGCACTACATTAAGATACTTCCAGGTGATAAGGTCAAGGTGGAGATGAGTCCGTATGACCTTACCAAGGGTCGTATCGTTTTCCGATACAAATAATCATATCTTATATATAATATGAAGACAAGAGCATCATTAAAGAAGCGTACACCTGACTGTAAGATTGTCCGTCGCAAGGGTCGTCTGTACGTTATCAACAAGAAGAACCCTAAGTTCAAGCTTCGTCAGGGTTAAAAACTAATTTTTCAATTAACTTTTTTATTTACATTATCACAACATGGCAATAAGAATTGTTGGAGTAGATTTGCCCCAGAATAAGCGTGGCGAAATCGCATTGACCTATATCTATGGTATTGGTCGAAGTAGTTCAGCA
>CADCHG010000037.1 GCA_902801155.1 uncultured Prevotellaceae bacterium
ATAATAAAAAGAATAACAGCCCCTCACCCGTCCTGCGGACACCCTCTCCCCAAGGGGCGAGGGGGATGTTTGTATTTCTAATCATGTGTTTTGCCCCATAGCGCTCAATGGTAACTTTTCCCTCGCCCCTTGGGGAGAGGGTGTCACACAGTGACGGGTGAGGGGCTGTTACAAATTATTTTGCTTCAGCTTCTCCACAAACTCATTGATTCGTGCGAGTTGTTGAGGGATGTCGATATTCTGAGGACAATGCGGATTACATTGACGGCAGTCTATGCAATGATCAGCCTGACGAAGCGTAGGAATAGAGCGGTTGTAGCTGATGAGGTAGATGCGACGTGCCTCCTCGTAGTTCTCCGCTTCCTTGCTCTCTGGCACATTACCCTTGTTCACGCACTTGTTGTAGTGGGTGAAGATGCCTGGGATGTCAATACCGTAAGGGCAAGGCATGCAATACTTGCAGTCGTTGCAAGGTACGGTAGGGTAGCTGACGATAAGGTTTGCCGTCTCGCCCTCAAGCCAGTCAACCTCTTCCTTTGTCAATGGTTTCAGCGGACTGAATGAGCGGATATTATCCTCCAGATGCTCCATATAGGTCATGCCCGAAAGCACGGTGAGGATGTCGGGCTTTGTTCCACAATAACGGAATGCCCATGAAGCCACGCTATTCTCAGGCTCACGCTGTTTCAGATGCGCCACTACATGGTCAGGTAACTTGGCAAGTCTGCCTCCGAGAAGAGGCTCCATCACAATGGCTGGGATATTTCGTTTCTCCAATTCCTCGTAGAGATGCTTACCGTCAGAGTGATTCCAATCCACGTAGTTCACCTGTATCTGCACAAAGTCCCAATGATATTTATCGTGAAGCGAGATCATATAGTCGTAGAACTCCATATCGCCATGATATGAGAAGCCCAACTGACGGATAACGCCTTTCTTACGTTGCTCCAAGAGATAGTCGAGTACGCCATTATCTATGTATCGGCGGTTAAGACCGTCAATCTTTCCGCCACCAAGAGAATGGAGCAAGAGATAGTCGATATAGTCTGTCTGAAGATATTTCAGCGAGTTCTGGAACATCTTTATGCCTTCGGCATGAGTCTGTTGCTCTGGTGCGAAGTTTGACAGTTTGGTTGCTATAAAATAGCTCTTGCGGTCATAGCCACTCGCCTTGAGTGCTGTACCGAGAGAAGCCTCACTCTTACCGCGCACATAGGCCGGACTTGTATCAAAGTAGTTTACACCATGATCCAAGGCATACTTACAGAGTTTGTTCACCTGTTCCTGGTCAATCTCCTCCTCTGGTGGTTTGCTCATATCTTTCGAAGGTTTCACAGGAAGCATAGGCAAGCGCATCCAGCCATACCCCAACAAGCTTATGCGGTCGTTATTGTTAGGATTGGTGCGGTAAGTCATCTTATCCGTAGGCACAGGACCGTCATGGTGGCCCATAGGATCCACATCACCCAGTTCTGCATTAGCATTATTTTTACAAGAAGCCAGGGCTACTGCTGCTGTAGCTGCACCTGATAGCTTCAGGAATTCACGTCGACTGATATTTTTCATAAGAAGCCTAACCAAGCCTTCCCAAAGGTAGCCTAACCAAGCCTTCCCAAAGGGAAGGATGTTTTATACATTTGGTCGCGCTTGAAATTTCGATTTTTAATTGTTGGAACAATTCCCTTATGATTTAGAAATACTAACTACTCCCCCTGGAAGGGGGTAAGGGGGGTGGAGCCCTGACACATACTCCGATGTTATCAACATCGGACTTCCCTTGGGGAGGGACTGGGTGGGCTAAATCTCCCTATGCACCTCGTGTCCTTCTACATAGATAGCGCTGAAAGGACGTGCCGGACAAAGGTTCTCGCAAGCACCACAGCCGATGCATATCTCGGAATCCACTACAGGAATGCGGAGAATCTCACGCTCGTTTATTGGTTTGCCCTCAGCATCCACCCATTTGCCATCCTCGTTCATCTTATAAGACTTGTCGATAGGCACCATCTGGATAGCTCCGCTTGGACATTTACTTGCACAGTTGCCACAGGTCTTGCCGTCTCTTAGCGGTATGCAGTTCTTCTTTACCCAAACGGCATGACCTATCTGTATAGCGGTCTTCTCCTCTACAGTTATAGGAAGGATAGCACCTGCCGGACAAACATTAGAGCATCTTGTACACTCTGGACGGCAATAGCCCTTCTCGTATTCCATAACAGGTTGCAAGAATCCTTCGAGCGAGGTGTTTGGTCTCAAAACCCCGTTAGGACAGTTGCTTATGCAAAGTTGACAGCTCGTACACTTCTGCTGCAAATTCCTTGCAGATATAGAGCCTGGAGGTGTCAGCGGAGTTCTGCGCTTCGGAATCTGCTTATCCTCGATAGCCGCAAAACCGCCATCCGTTGTTTTCTCCTGAGCATTAACAGCGGCGGCAGCAAGTCCTACTACTCCGATGAAACTACGGCGAGTCATATTCTCTTCAGTCTTGGGACTTTCGATTTCTGGCTTTTTACTTTTAACTTTTGAAAATGAGATTGCCCCCTTCGGACAAACATTTTCGCAGTTTCCGCAATCTACGCATCGTGTATAGTCCATTGTCACGGCTTCGCCTTTCTGCACATTGATACATGAAGTCTTGCAGTTCTTCATACACAATCCGCACTTTATGCACTTGTTCTCATCCACCCTCATCTTAAACCATGAATACTTGCTGACATAGCCAAGCACCGTGCCTACGGGACAGATGGTATTGCAATATGTACGACCGTTTCTAAAGGCGATTATGAACAGTATCAATGCTGAAACACCTGCCACGATGCAGAGTGCCATAGGATTGTTATGCGGTTCCACATGATAAAAGGCATAGCTGTCAGCTCCTTCCGCCCATGTGGCAAGCATGTTGTTTATACCTATATATATAGGTTGCAAAGCAGCCGACACAATCCTGCCATACGCGCTATAAGGTGCGATGAGCATGAAGCCAGCGTTGAAACCTGCTACGAGCATTACAACCATAAGGGCAAGCACACTTAGGCGCAGCCATGTCTTCGGTTTGGAGTGAGAATACTTGTTGGCAAACTTCGTCTTCTTGTTCTTGCGGAAAAGAGACCATTTGCCAATCCATGCAAACACATCCTGCATCACGCCAAGCGGACAGATCACTGAGCAGTACAGTCGTCCTATGAGCAAGGTAAGAGCCAGTACCACAACAACGGAAATGATGTTCAGAGCCAGTACACTTGGCAGGAATTGCAGTTTAGCCATCCAGCCGAGCCAAGGCTGTACCGTTCCTGAGAAATCAAGGAACAGCAACGTGATGGCTATGAAAAAGACAGTGGCAAGTAGAATTCTGATATTATGCAACATGAAGTTTTCTGTAATGTTTCCGGCAAAGATACTCTATTTCCGTCAAAATACCAAACAAATTCACTTTTTTTCCATGTAATATGCATAAAAACGATTTTTCTCCTTGTTTTCGCGAATTATAATTCAATGAAGAAACTGATAGTCTTTGAATTTTGTTTCTTGTTGAATACCAATTAATTATCAATTGTCAATTATCAATTGTTAATTAATAACAAGGGATTTCCCCCTTCCACTTTAGGGAGATTCCCCTTCCGAATAGGGATAAATAGTTTGGTATCTCGATTTTTCGCAGTACTTTTGCTCTCAGAAATCAGAGATAGTTCTGATGACAACAAATTTAAAACATACAATTATGAAAAGATATATTATCACCCTCGTTACAGTAATGGTATTCATCTGCACAGGTACAGTTTCAGCACAGCGTCATCATGATCGTCATCACGACAGAATAGAGATGCGTCATCACGATCGTCATCATCACGCTCCTGTAGCAGTTGCACCACACCATCGTCATCATCATCACCACGCTCCTGTAGTGGTAGCTCCACACCATCGTCATCATCATCATCACGCACCAGTAGTTGTTGAGCGTCCGGTTGTAGTTGAGCGTCCAGTAGTGGTAGAGCGTCCGGTAGTAGTTGAGCGTCATCATCACCACAACAATACAGGTGCTGTGATTGCAGGTGCAGTAGCAGGTGCTGTTCTTACTTCAATTCTTGTAAAATAAGAAACGACAATATATAGCATTAGGTTTAGCTTCTATTAAAGAAAGGTGAATAGATTTATTCAGGTTTAAGTTATTAGGTACAAAAAGTTTCATGAGTTTAGGCAAATGTATTCTATTTTAGTTTAGGTTTAGTTATGTAAGATTAAGTTTCCACACATTTACGATTTAGTTTATACTGTCAATACTATTACAACAAGGTGGAAAGACCCACTTTTAACCAATCAGTCGGAGTAAGGCGTTGCTCCGGCTGATTCTCGTTTCTATACTAAAAAATGTAACTTAAATCTAATATCCGCAAATTCCTGTAAACCAATCTTAAATCTCGCGTTAAAAACATGTAAATACGGCCGTTAATGATATTTTCCTCTTGTATGGTTCAGGAAAACTTATTACTTTTGCAATCGAAAATCAGAGACGTGCGCCAGCCTTGGGCTGACACGCACTATTTTCTTCTTGCGAGGTGCTATGCACTTTGCCACCCAAAATCATAAAACTGGTTGCAAAACTTAATTTCTGAACTCGTTGGGCTTTATCGAATAATGAAATATATAACCGTCTTACTCTTCCTCGCATTCTTCGTCCTTCCCGTTGGGGCGCAGCAGATGATAAGTGTCGTTGATTATGACATGCGAGATCCTATTGGTCATGCTTGCTTTATTCTGGATGGAGATACTATAGCCTATACCTCTCCTCAGGGTATTGCCGTTGTTCCAAAGCGTCCCGGTATTGTCACCGTAATGGCAAATGACTATAAGTCTATGATATTCATTGCCGATAGCATACCGGCTGTTATTCGCCTCAAGAGTGAGATAAAGAAACTTGACGAGGTGTTCGTTTTCGGCAAACTCGGCCTTCGGAATAAATTTACCGATAATAGCGGTTATGATAGAATACAAGGAAAATATGCGGGTGCAGGAGGCGACCTTAATGCTATCTTCCGTATTTTCGGCTACCGACCGGCAAGTGAGAAACGCCGCGAGCGTGTAAAGAAGAATCTTGAAGCCTTTGACAAGGCACCCTCCATCCCTGAACCCCAAACAAAGTAGCATGAAATGAAGTTCTTTCTTGTCTTATTACTTATTTTCGCTACCAGCGACATCTATGCCCAGCAGATGGTAAGTGTCATAGACGAAGATACTCGTGAACCTGTAGCGCGAGCCGCCTTTACGCAGAATGGCGATACTATAACCTACACGTCTTTGCAAGGCATAGCCATGTTGCCAAAGGTGTCGGGACTAATTATATTGACATGTAAAGATTATAAGTCTATCGAAATAAATGCCGACAGCATCCCAGCCGTCATCAACATGAAATGCCTTGTAGAACGTCTTGAAGAGGTGGTTGTTGTTGGCGACAGCACCAAAATAAAGAAGAAATTCGACCTTCCAGATAATGTACTTCTCGAGTATGACCTACAGGATGCCTACAATAATAGAGGTGTGAGAATACCTATGACAAAACTCTACAAGTTAATAGGCTACAAACCCAAAAGCCAACGTCGTCGCAATCGTGTAAAGAAGAATCTTGAAGCCTTTGACAAGACAGAACCTGCCCCACAGCCAAATGCCAAGTAACATAATATGAGATTCATTATTGTCTTACTACTCATTTTCGTCAGCACAAGCACCCATGCCCAACGGATGATAAGTGTTATCGACCATGACACTCGCAAGCCCATTTGGCGTGCTTACTTCATTCTCGATGGTGACACCATAGCCTATACTTCGCCTGAAGGTATAGCCATACTGCCAAAGGTAAGTGGGATAATCCAAATCGTATGTCTTGATTATAAGAGTGTTACATTCAATAGCGACAGCATTCCTGATGTAATACATCTTAAAAGTGAGTTAGAACAACTGGAAGAGATTACGGTTATTGGCGATAAAGACAAGGTAAAACATAAACCAGAGAAATGGGATCATAATGAGCCATTCAAAGCCCGAAAACCAAGAGACTGGCTTGGCGAAGGAGGTGCTGGTATTGGCATAGATGTTATATTTCGGGCTGTTGGCTACCGACCCGCAAGCGAGAAACGTCGAAATCGCGTAAAGAAGAATCTCGAAGAATACGACAAGAAATAAAAAGGCAAAAGGACATGGCTGAGAGTTTTTCTTCTATTTGTTGTCGGTTCCAAGTCCGTTGTAAGTCCGTTCTCTGAATAGGAAGGAAGTGGGATTTTGAGTGGTAGCAGAAGGGGAAGTGTTGCTGAAACTTCGTAAATGGTTTTATACGAAAACAATAAAAAACACCTCAACAATGCCCTTATATAAAAGGAGTTGCAAAAATACAACACATCCTTAATAGATTCTTTAAACTTATTTTGTGAAAAACTTGCAGGTTTAGAGATTATTTACTATCTTTGTCGCGTTGATGCAAACGTTAACTCCGAATTTGTGGTATAATAGAAGCAATAATCGACGAAAACAGATTAATGGGAGTGGCGGATGTTTGATTTTTCTGCAATTAACGCTAATAAGTAAAACCATTAACTTCATATCACGATGAAATACATTAGGATATTATTGGTATTTTGGGTGATTAATGCCGTAACCCCTGTTGTGGCGCAAACCGACACCGAGGCTCATGATTTTGTATATCTGTTGCCAAGCAAAGAGATTGCCGAAACAGGTGAAGACCTATGGTTTAAGGCATATCTCATAAATAGTCAGACCTTGGCACCGTCCGACCGCAGCCACACACTCTACCTCCAACTCCGTACAGCATCCGATAGTGTGGTTTGGAGCGAGAAATATCCTTTGGTTGAAGGACGAACCAACGGACACATATATATAGGAACAGACTGGTCTCAAGGTGAATACTTTATGGAAGGCTATACCATGTCTTCGTTCTCCTCCGATAGTACCAAAGCCATTCTGCCCCGCCGTATCCTTGTGGTGGATCGTGTTATGCAGATGGATTCTATTTCAAAACAGGAAATTAAGAATTATGCAAACCAAAAACTCTATTCGAAACATCGTTTCGACCTTTTTCCCGAGGGTGGAAACCTAATCTACGGCATCAACTCTGTAGTAGCATTTAAAGCTACTTACGGAAACGGATTGCCTGAAGATGTCTCTGGAATTATTCTTGAGGATGGAAAGGCAATCGGGGAATTCAAAACCCTTCACGATGGCATGGGGTACTTCTCTCTTACTCCGAAATTAGGAAAAGAGTATAAGGTGTTTCTTGATGATTGTCGAACCATATCATTTCCGACCATAGAACGTCAGGGAATATTGCTACGTGTTTCGGAAAACGATGCAAAAGGATTATCCTTGTTGGTTTCATCATCTGAAGATGCTCCACAAGACTTCTCGATAACAGCTAAGCAGAACGGAATGGTGCGCTGTACGGCAGAAGGCAAAGTTAAAGGACAGCGAACTGTTAATATTCCAATAGAGTATTTCCCACTTCAGGGCATAGTTGAAATCACACTATTCGATGCCGTAAACCGACCAGTTGCCGAAAGACTGGTGTTTGTCAACCCCGAAAAGCAACTATCCATAACCGCAGCCACCGACTTGAAGCAATACAACTGCCGTGATACGGGTAAGGTGCGTCTTCAGGTAACAGACACTTCAGGCAACCCCATCAACGCAGAACTTGCCGTTAGCATTTTCGACAAGGCATACCTCTACCAGCCTGGACATGAGAATATTCTATCTCACTGCTTCCTTTCAGAGCAGATTCGCGGCAATATTTTCAACCCTACATATTACTTCGATGAGAAGAATGACGATCGTCTTGCTGCTCTCGATCTTCTTATGCTGACACAGGGCTGGCGACGATATGTTTGGGACAAAGAACCAACACCCAAACACCCGCTGCTGACCGATGGTGTGAACGGAATACAAGTAGCCAAGCCTGAGATTAACAGTAAAATGCCAGTAATCCAAGCTTCCTCATCAAATGGCGATGCTCATTTGGTCTTAACCGATTCGTTAGGCAGATTCGAGGTCAACGCGGGTTTAATGGAGGAAATGCCAGGTCAGATATACCTGAAATCCATGTTGAAAAATAAAAACAAAGCAAAGCTCTTCGTTTTCAATCCGTTCGATACAATCAATATCCATCGACTCTACCGACCGAAGTATTTGATTCAGGATCAATTTCAAGAAAGTAATAACGGCGAGCGATTCTTGGGCAGCGATGACGATGCGATTCTTTTGAAAGAAGTAGTTGTCAAAGCTAAGCATAAGTCCGTTCGTCGCGACAAAATGATGGGATACTTGGATAGTTTGGCGAATTCACCGGGTAACGTTCCTGAATGGGTTTGTGTTCATACTTGGCGGGATGGGGAAAAACGTTATTACCTTAATGATTATAGGGAGGGCTATACACTTCACCCTATAGGCAATCCTTGTATGCAAGAAAAGAAAAAACCAGTTCCTGGCGAGAAATATCTGATGGTACATCTGGAACCTAATGACCACATTCCAACTGATGGTAAATGGGTTTTAGCAGACTGGCTGGAAATTGTTTACCCAAAACGTACATTTAAAGAAGAACAGTTGCTCAAACAATATGGTATTGTTAAGGCACAAGGCTACTACCCCAAGCGCGAGTTTTACCAGCCTGACTCTTTCGACCTTCAGTCTTCTTCGCCCGACCCTCGTAACCTTCTCCAATGGCAGCCCGAGGTTATCACCGATAACAACGGCGTGGCAGAAGTCTCCTTTGCCGCATCCGATATCAACACCGAGTTCATCGGCGTAGTGGAAGCCATCGACGGAAGCGGATTAATGGGGTGTAAGACGTTTTATTTCAGAGTATTAAAAAAGTAATGTGTTAATTTTCTTTTATCTCTCTTGATTTTTCGCCAAAGAACGGGAGATTTAACTTGCAAGAAATTCCGCTGTTTTACCGCTTTTCCACCGTAGATACTCCATCGATGGTCCATCGTTTCGATGGAGTATCTATGGAGAAGTAATGGACAAGCGATGGAGAAGCTTCGGAGTTTCAAAGGGAGATCTTCATTTCTCATAGAATGTTACTGACCAGAAAAATGACCAAATTTTCAAGAGAAAACCTACTTTTTGACTAAGAAATGCATATTGTAAGGAAAACATACAAATATACTTACATTATGTAAGTAATGCAAATAAAAATGCTTTCAATTTGTTATTTTAGGGTGTTTTTAAGGAAAGTGACGAAAAAATATTTTATCTAAAACTTTGCAAAAAGAAAGGAAATTAGTAATTTTGCAAGCAATTTGAAAGTAAACATTGAATTTTGTTGACAAATAATAAAAGAAATTGTAATATTCAGGGTTTTGGAAAAACGGTTGTGTCCGCACACCGACACTGAAATTTATGGACTTTAAAAATCATTACAGTTTAAAAGATATTAATATGGGAAATGGATTGTATAGTGCCGAGTATGAGCACGATGCGTGTGGTGTTGGCATGGTGGTCAACATACACGGAAACAAAAGCCATGAACTGGTAGATAACGCTCTCAGGGTGCTTGAGAATATGGAGCATCGTGGTGCTGAGACTCGCGACAAGACTGGTGATGGCGCTGGTATCCTCTTGCAGATTCCACATGAGTTTATTCTTCTTCAGGGTATTCCTGTACCTGAGAAGGGACGTTACGGAACTGGTCTTGTATTCCTTCCAAAGGATGAGAAGCGTCAGTCTGCTATCCTCTCTATCATGATTGAGGAGATTGAGCGTGAAGGACTTTCACTCTCTCATCTTCGCAACGTGCCAACGAATCCGGAGGTACTTGGTGTGGGTGCGCGTGAGGTAGAGCCAGACATCAAGCAGGTTTTTGTTACAGGTATCAGCGATGATAAGGTAGAGCATTTCGACCGTATTCTTTATAAGATACGTAAGAAGATAGAGAACCGTATTAAGGATGAGGAGTTCTATATCTGCTCACTCTCCTGCACGGACATTATATATAAGGGTATGCTGACATCAGGTCAGTTGCGCCGTTACTTCCCAGACCTCTCAAACAACTATTTCACATCAGGTCTGGCGCTTGTTCACTCTCGTTTCTCTACAAACACATTCCCTAAGTGGAAACTCGCCCAGCCATTCCGCTTCCTCTGCCACAATGGTGAGATAAACACCGTTCGTGGCAACCGCGGTTGGATGAAGGCTCGTGAGTCTGTGCTCTCTTCACCAGCGCTTGGCGACATCAAGGAGATCCGTCCTATACTTCAGGATGATATGTCAGACTCAGCATCCTTGGACAACGTGTTCGAGTTCCTTGTGATGAGTGGTCTGTCTTTGCCACAGGCAATGGCAATACTCGTGCCAGAGTCATTCAACGATAAGAACCCAATCTCAGAAGACCTCAAGGCATTCTATGAGTATCACTCAATCCTGATGGAGCCTTGGGATGGTCCTGCTGCGTTGATGTTCTCAGATGGTCGTTTCGCAGGCGGTATGCTTGACCGTAACGGTCTTCGTCCATCACGCTATACCATTACAAAACAGGGTATGATGGTGGTTGCATCAGAGGTAGGCGTAATGGATTTCGAGCCAAGCGACGTTGTTTCAAAGGGCCGTCTTCAGCCTGGTAAGATACTGCTTATCGACACACAGGAAGGCAAGATATACTATGATGGTGAGATAAAGGAGAAACTCGCACATGAACATCCATACGGACAATGGCTCTCTACGAACCGCATACAGCTGGAGAAACTGAAGTCTGGCCGTAAGGTGGAGAACTCCGTAGAGAACTATGACCGAAAGCTCCGTGCCTTCGGCTTTGCTCAGGAAGATATCGACAAGACAGTCGTTCCTATGTGCACAAACGGTCAGGAACCAGTTGCGGCAATGGGTAACGATACACCTCTTGCTGTCATTTCTGATAAGCCGCAGATCTTCTTCAACTACTTCCGTCAGCAGTTTGCACAGGTAACAAATCCAGCTATCGACCCTATCCGTGAGGAACTTGTAATGTCGCTCACAGAGTATATAGGAGCAGTTGGAACAAACATCCTTACTCCAGACGAGAGCAACTGCAAAATGGTGCGCCTGCCACAGCCGGTACTTACAAACACTCAGCTCGACATTCTCTGTAACATCCGCTACAAGGGATTCAAGACCGTTAAGCTACCTATCCTCTTCGAGATAGAGAAGGGCGAGGCTGGTCTTCGTGATGCTCTCGATAACCTTTGCAAGAAGGCAGAGGAGAGCGTGGACAGCGGTGTGAACTATATCATCCTCTCTGATCGTGATATCGACGAGACACACGCGGCAATACCTTCTTTGCTTGCCGTGAGTGCTGTTCACCACTATCTGATTAGCGTTCAGAAGCGCGTTCAGACAGCCCTCATCGTTGAGTCAGGTGAAATACGTGAGGTGATGCACGCAGCATTGCTCCTTGGTTATGGAGCATCAGCCCTCTGTCCTTACATGACCTTCGCCGTGCTCGATCAGTTGGTTAAGACACATCAGGTACAGGAAGAGTATGCTACTGCTGAGAAGAACTACATCAAGGCAGTTGATAAGGGCTTGAAGAAGATCATGTCAAAGATGGGTATCTCAACTATCCGTTCTTATCGTGGTGCTAAGATATTCGAGTCAATCGGTCTTTCAGAGAACCTTCTCAAGACATACTTCGGAACAGAGATAAGCACAATCGGCGGTATCGGTCTTCGTGACATCGCCAAGGATGCTATCCGTCTTCACGATGAGGCATTCGTGCCAGACGAGATGCCTAAGTTCCTTCAGAATACTGGTCTCTTCAACTATCGCAAGGATGGTATTCAGCATGCCTGGAACCCAGAGACGATTGCCAACCTTCAGATTGCAACCCGTCTCGGCTCATATACCAAGTTCAAGGAGTGGGCAAAGAGCGTTGACGAGAAGGAGAAGCCAATCTTCATCCGTGACTTCTTCGGGTTCAAGAAGGCTGCAAAGCCAACTCCGCTGGATGAGGTAGAGCCAGTAGAGTCAATCGTAAAGCATTTCGTGACAGGTGCTATGTCATTCGGTGCCCTCTCCATTGAGGCACACGAGGCACTTGCCATCGCTATGAATAAACTCGGCACCCGAAGCAACACAGGTGAGGGTGGTGAGGATAACGCACGCTACCACACAGAGGTTGACGGAGTGAGCCTGTCAAGTAAGACAAAGCAGATCGCATCAGGACGTTTCGGTGTGACGGCTGAGTATCTCGTGAATGCAGAGGAACTCCAGATCAAGGTGGCACAGGGCGCTAAGCCTGGTGAGGGTGGTCAGTTGCCTGGTTTCAAGGTGAACAAGATCATAGCCAAGACACGTAACGCTATTCCTGGAATCACTCTTATCTCACCTCCGCCACATCACGACATCTACTCAATCGAGGACCTTGCACAGCTCATATTCGACCTTAAGAACATCAACCCTACGGCAGCCGTAAGCGTTAAGCTCGTTGCTGAGAGTGGTGTAGGTACTATCGCAGCAGGTGTTGCAAAGGCAAAGGCTGACCTCATCGTTATCTCAGGTGCAGAAGGTGGTACAGGTGCTTCTCCTGCTTCTTCTATGCGCTTCGCAGGTATCTCTCCTGAGATCGGACTTGCTGAGACTCAGCAGACTCTCGTTATCAACGGTCTCCGTAATCAGGTTCGCCTCCAGACCGATGGTCAGCTCAAGACTGCCCGCGACGTAATCATTATGGCTATGCTTGGTGCAGATGAGTTCTCATTCGGTACTCTGCCATTGATCGTACTCGGCTGCTTGATGATGCGTAAGTGTAACACCAATACCTGTCCGGTAGGTGTTGCTACTCAGGATGAGAAGCTTCGTGCTAAGTTCCGCGGTCATGCCGACTATGTGGTGAACTTCTTCACCTTCCTTGCACAGGAAGTTCGTGAATACCTTTCAGAGATTGGTGTGAAGAACCTTAAGGATATCATCGGTCGTACAGATCTTATCGAGGTAAAGGCTGCTGATCCGGCAACAAAGCAAGGCACGATAGACTTCTCTCGCCTGCTCCACAAGCCAGAGACCGACAAGGCACTCTACTGGGATCGTGGTCAGTTCACTAAGGTTGAGGGCGTAAAGGATGAGGAGATTATCAAGGCTTGCGAGAAGGCAATAGAGAACAAGGAAGAGGTAAACCTCGACTACGCAATCAAGAATACAGACCGTGCCGTGGGTACGATGCTCTCAGGTGTAATCGCCAAGAAGTATGGAGAGGCAGGCCTTCCTGACGGAACTATCAACATCAAGTTCAAGGGCTCGGCAGGTCAGTCATTCGGCGCATTCGCTGTAAATGGCGTGAACCTCAAGCTCGAAGGTGAGGCAAACGACTATTTCGGCAAGGGACTTTCAGGTGGTCGTATCTCTATCCTCCCTCCAGCACGCTATGATGCTAATTTTGTTGCCGAGGATAACATCATCGCAGGTAACACCGGACTCTATGGCGCAACGACTGGTGAGCTTTACGTGAACGGTAGGGTAGGTGAGCGTTTCGGCGTTCGTAACTCAGGTGCCATTGCCGTTATCGAGGGCGCAGGCGACCATTGCTGTGAGTATATGACAGGCGGTCGTGTGGTAGTGCTTGGTGAGACAGGCCGTAACTTCGCAGCCGGAATGTCAGGCGGTGTAGCTTATGTATGGGACAAGAACCACAACTTCGACTACTTCTGTAACATGGATCAGGTAGAGATAAACCTTGTAGAGGAGGCTTCTGCACGCAAGGAACTTCATGAGCTTGTTCGTCAGCACTATCTCTACACGGGTTCAGAGCTTGCCCGCCGTATGCTCGACGACTGGAACCACTACATCGAGGACTTCGTTCAGATTGTTCCTATCGAGTATAAGCGCGTGCTTCAGGAAGAGAAGCTACGCGAGCTCCAGCAGAAGATTGCTGATATGCAGATTATTAATAACTAATTAATAGTTGATAGGTGATGGGTGTTGGGTGATGGTGTATAGCATCATCCTTAGAAAACACCAACACCCAACACCTAACACCCAACACCAAAGAAAATGGGAAATCCTAAAGCATTTCTTACCGTGCCTCGCGTTGAGGCTGGTTATCGACCAATAAATGACCGTATTCACGACTTCGGAGAAGTTGAGCAGACATTGAATACACACGACCGCAAGGAACAGGCTTCACGCTGTATGGATTGCGGTGTACCTTTCTGTCATTGGGCTTGCCCACTGGGCAATAAGGCTCCTGAGTGGAACGACGCTCTCTACAAGGGCGACTGGGAACTGGCTTATCGTCGTTTGAATGATACAAACGATTTTCCAGAGTTTACTGGGCGTATCTGTCCTGCACTCTGTGAGAAGGCGTGCGTTCTTAACCTTACCGACCATGCGGCTACCACTAACCGTGAGAATGAGTGTGCAATAACAGAGGCTGCTTGGCGTGAGAACTTCATTACTCCGCAGCAGTACAAGCGCAATGGCAAGACTGTTGCCGTTGTGGGTGCAGGTCCTGCGGGACTTGTTGCAGCCAACCGTCTCAACAAGTTGGGCTACAAGGTTACAGTATTCGACAAGAACGAGGCAGCCGGAGGTCTTCTCCGTTACGGTATTCCGAACTTCAAGCTCAACAAGGCGGTTATCGACCGTCGTATCAACCTTCTTGTAGAAGAGGGGATAGAGTTCAAGTATAACACCCCTGTAAATTTCGAGGGTGATAAGGTCTCAGAGGCAGATGTAGAGAAGGCGCTTGGTGCAAAGTTTGATGCAGTCGTTATCTCTACAGGTACCCCAACAGCTCGTGACCTCAAGATTCCTGGTCGTGAATTGAAAGGCGTTCACCTCGCTCTCGAACTCCTCTCACAGCAGAATCGTGTTCTTGCTGGCATGGAGTTCTCAAAGGAAGAGCGCGTAACGGCAAAGGGCAAGAACGTACTCGTAATCGGTGGTGGTGATACTGGTTCTGACTGTATCGGAACATCTCACCGTCAGGGTTGTAAGAGCGTTACCCAGATTGAGATTATGCCAAAACCGGTAGAGGGACCGGAAGATCCTCAGAACCCTTGGCCAAACTGGCCTCGCACTCTGAAGACCACCTCTTCACACGAGGAGGGTTGTACTCGTCGTTGGAACATCAACTCTCTTGAGTTCCTTGGCGAGAACGGCAAGCTAACAGGTGTGCGTGTTCAGCCAATCGACTGGAAACCAAATCCAGAGGGCGGTCGTCCTATCATGGTTGAGGCAGGAGAGCCAGAGATCATCAAGGCAGAGATTGTCTTCCTTGCTATGGGTTTCCTCAAGCCACAGCAGCCAGAGTTCCCTTCTAATGTTTTTGTATGCGGTGATGCAGCCAACGGTGCCAGCCTCGTGGTTCGTGCTATGGCAAGTGGTCGTGATGCAGCAAAGAAGGTGGATGAATTTTTAAAGTAAAAATACAAAAAGGAGATCCATTCCCAAATATCTCAAATAAACACCTTTGGGCGGACGTTCACGTTGAGTGAATGTGCGCCCTTTTTGCTTCCTAAATCGCTCTATTTACTGCATTTATAGTTAAAATTGGGGTGAAAATAACATTTCTTTGGGTAAATGCTGATAAAAGTCGCACTTTAGTGATTGTTATTTTAAATATTTTTCATATCTTTGCACCCAGAACTATTTGTTGTCTCTGTAAGTAAATCTTGGATTGAGGTATTGAACCTGAGACGATTTAATGTTTGTATGTTGAACTATAAATAAAACACCAAAATATGAAAAAGATATTTTTTGTTTTTGCCATGCTGTTTATGACAGTTATAAGTGCATTGGCTGAGGAATCGACCGAAACATTCTTAACATTTACTGGTACTACTTATGGTGATGGTCATTTCACTATTGAGGGTACAGGTTCTGATGAATCTGGTTTGTTTCTCCATGGTGGTAACACGATTACTATAAAGGCAAAAAATGGTGAGAAAATCTCAAGGGTGGTATTTAATATTGGCTATGGAGCTTATGGAGTAGGAGAATATAATCGTGAAATATTAGTTTCTCATGGTGATGTTGATTATTCAAGCAGTACCATAAACAATGTCGATGCTACCTCGCTGGTCATCTATAGCAATATTACGGGTAATGATTTTAGTGATTATCTTGAGATAGATGAAATAACTGTTTATTATGAACTCGGAAATGCGGGGAATAACGGAGAAAATAACGGTCCTTCTATACCGGATGACTATGTGCAAACCGAAAGTTTTGCCAATGGAGGTGAATATTTGGGCGACAACGTTAAGGTGGAAGGTAATGCCAATGGCCTGTATATAGGTAATGGTAAGACCATAACCATAAGCCCAAATAACGACAATGATGTAAGAATCTTTAAAGTGGATCTTGAGTTTAGTAATCAGTTTAATGGAACAATCAATAGTCTGGATGGTTCTGTTGTAGAAGGTAGTGGAACAAGCAAGACAATAAGCAATATCTTCTCACCAAGTTTGACTATCTCAAGCCCTGATGGTAGTGGACTGATAAGTAATATCACAGTATATTATGTGAAGATGTCAGAAGAAAAAAATCAGACCTTTGATACAAAAAATGGGACGGAATATTTTGTAGCTGATGGTCGTATTAATGTAATTGGCACATGGAGTGATGGTGTATATGGCTTGAAAATAGATCAAGCTTTTGATAACGATACCGTTACCGTAACATCATACAATGGCTTGGAGATTTCAAAGCTGGATTTGCATTTTTATGCAAGGATTTTGTACTCGACTCCAATAGAAAGTACTGTTGGTACTGTTACGAAGAATGATTCTCATGAGTGGACTATCAGCGATATCAATTCTACAAGTCTGAGAATTACTCACCCTGGGGATGATGAACGTTACGAAGTGTCGATTGATAGAATCACTGTATATTACAAGGAACCTGTAATTAATTCTGAGATGGTTGTGGCAGCAAGTCCAGGTGAGGGTTTCTACTGGACTACATTCTATAGCAATGCCTGCAACTATCAGGCACCAGAGGGTACTGAGGTGTATAAGGTCAACCTTAATGGCACTAAGATCACAATGAATAGGATAGAAGACGGCATAGTGACTAGATGTCAGGGTGTGGTATTAAAGAGTACGACAGAAAATATCACGATGACCAAGACTGACGACGAAAGCTCTGATGATTATTACGGCAACAGCCTTTGGGGAACTTCTTCCCGTATTACCAACCCTGACCCTGGTAACGTATATGGACTTGGCTATAAGGAGTCAGCGGGTGTGGCTTTCTATAAACTTAAGAGCACGGGTACAATTGGCGCAAATAAGGCGTATCTTAAGGCTAATAACAGCGCTGCTGCTAATGCGTTCTTCACCTTTGACTTTGACGCAACCGCTACAGGCGTGGATAGTATTAATGCGCAAGAAAACGAGGAGAATGCAGAAGTGAAGATATATGACCTTCAGGGACGTCGCGTGGCTAATCCTGGAAAGGGTATATATATAGTGAATGGTAAGAAAGTATTAATGAAGTAAACACTTTAATTAGAATATGACTATGAAGAAGATATATGTAAAGCCCTTTATGAAGGATCATAAACTTCTGCAAACAAACCATCTGCTTCTCAGTGCCAGTAAAAATGATGGCAAGCCAGATGAAGAAATACAGGATGATGATGAACTTGACGAGGTTTTTTAAGCGCTTCGTTTAATATCCATGTGATATTTAGAATATATGCCAAGGTGCCTTTGCTTTATAGCAAGGGCACTTTTGTTTTCCCTCTTCTCCGCTAAAAGTCATATGATACTCCATCGCTACTCCATATCAAGTCCATATCAACTCCATCGAAACGATGGACTTACGATGGAGTAACGATGGAGTAACGATGGAGTATCTACGGAGGAAGATGGGAGGAAGATGGGAAGAAGAAGGGAGGTGGATGGATGGAGAATGGATGGGGAATGAATGGGGAAAGAGAATGGACTGGGAGGGCGTTTTAAGTTTTTTTCCTGATTTTTTTGGTTAGTTCAATAATTCTTTATATCTTTGCAGCGCATTTGGTTCTTCACCGTTCATATTCATGCCGCATTTTCATTAAAAATGTACGCATTAAGTAATGCACGCGTCGGAGCTAAGACGGGAATGCAGTGAGAATCTGCAACATTACCCGATGCTGTGAGTCCTTTCTTGCAACTCCGACACACCAAGTCACTGGATGATTGTCCGGGAAGACGTGTCGGATAAGGATAAAGTCAGAAGACCTGCCATTTGCGATTTAAACGCGTGTCCGCGGGATCACGGGCATTGACGGAAACACATAAAAATTTATACATGATTAGAAAAGTACTTGTTGCTAATCGTGGTGAAATAGCAATACGCGTGATGCGTTCCTGCTATGAGATGGGCATACGCTCAGTTGCAGTCTATAGTACTGCCGACCGCTTGTCACGCCACGTTTTATTCGCCAACGAGGCAGAATGTATTGGAGGAGCCCAGAGCTCTGACAGTTATTTGAACATTGATCACATCCTTGAGGCTGCCCACAAGCATCAGGTGGATGCAATCCATCCTGGCTATGGCTTCCTTTCGGAGAACTCCGAGTTTGCACGCCGTTGCGTGGAAGAAGGTTTTGTGTTCATTGGTCCAAAGCCGGAGACCATGGATTTGATGGGTGATAAGATCAGCGCCCGTCAGACTATGATTAAGGCAGGTGTACCCGTTGTGCCCGGAACAGAAGAACCTCTGAAGAGTGCCGAGGAGGCCGTGGAGGTTGCGCGTAAGATTGGTTTCCCCGTCATGCTTAAGGCAAGCATGGGTGGCGGTGGAAAGGGCATGCGTCTCATTGAGCGCGAGGAGGATGTCGTTGAGATGTACAATGCCGCTCGTAGTGAGGCTCGTTCAGGATTCGGTGACGATACCGTGTATATCGAGAAGTTCGTTGAGGAACCTCATCACATCGAGTTCCAGATTCTCGGTGACAAGCATGGCAATGTCATCCACCTCTATGATCGTGAGTGCTCTGTTCAGCGCCGTCATCAGAAGGTAGTGGAGGAGTCTCCATCACCATTCCTTGACTACAACCTCCGTATGGAAATGGGTGCTAAGGCTGTTGCAGCTGCGAAGGCTGTAGGCTACGAGGGAGCTGGTACTATTGAGTTCCTTGTTGACAAGCACCATAAGTTCTATTTCCTTGAGATGAACACCCGTCTTCAGGTGGAGCATCCTATAACAGAGGAGGTTGTGGGTGTTGATCTCGTTAAGGAGCAGATTCGTATTGCTGATGGTCAGCCGCTTCGCTATAAGCAGGAAGACCTTCGCCAACATGGTCACGCTATCGAGTGCCGTATCTGTGCAGAGGATACAGAGCATAACTTCATGCCATCGCCTGGTATCATCCGTCAGCTCACAGAGCCACACGGAATAGGTACACGTATCGACTCATACGTATATGAGGGCTATGAGATTCCTGTTCACTACGACCCTATGATTGGTAAGCTCATCGTTTGGGCTACAACTCGTGAGTATGCCATCGAGAGAATGCGTCGTGTGCTCTATGAGTATAAGATAACTGGTCTGACAACCAACATCCGCTATCTGCGTCGTATCATCGACGTACCTGAGTTCAAGGAGGGTAACTATAACACCCATTTCATTGAGCGTAACGAGGAGCGTCTTCGTCCTCGTTCAGGCTTCAAGAACGACTCAGAGCCAATGGCTGTCATAGCAGCTTATATAGATTATCTCATGAACCTTGAGGAGAATACCTCTGTAAGTCCGACAAACGACGGTTCTGCAATAAGCAGATGGCGTGCCTTCGGATTGCAGAAGGGAGTACTGAGGGTGTAATAAAACGGCCTCTCCCCCCGCCCTCCCCCGTAGGGAGGGAGCCGCTGACGCCAGTTCGGCTTTTGACGGCGAGGGGATTGGCTCATAAAATTAAGAAACAAATCGGGATAAGCCCCCCTTTTAGCAATCCGGCTCCCTCCCTACGGGGGAGGGCGGGGGGAGAGGCCTTGGAAATTCAAGTTGGAAATAAACTTCAGGAAGTAACCCTTCTGAGCAAGGAGGGAAACAAGGTGAGCATCAGCATCGATGGAAAGGTATATGACGTTGATGTGGCTATGCTTCAGAATGGCACATGCTCACTTATATACGGAGGCAACTCCTATAATGCCGAACTCATCAAGGGTGAGGGTGGCAAACACTATACAGTAAACCTCAACTACTCTGCCTATCAGATCGATATCCTCGATTCACAGGCTAAGTATATGAGAATGCGCAAACATCAGGGTGATGCTATTCAGGCTGATACCGTTACCGCTCCAATGCCTTGCAAGATCGTTAAGGTATATGTAAAGAAGGGCGACAAGGTGAAGGCTGGCGATATGCTCTTCACCATGGAGGCTATGAAGATGCAGTCAAACTACAAGGTGGCAACCGACTGTACTATCAAGGATGTCCTCATTGCAGAGGGCGATACAGTTCGCGCAGAACAGGTTCTTATTAAACTGGAGGTAGAAAATGCAGAATAAACTTACAGCAAGAGAGAGAATAGAAACCCTGCTCGACAAGGGTACATTTGTCGAGATGGACAAGCACGTAGTGCATCGTTGCAACGATTTCGGAATGGATCAGAAGCGCTTTGAGGGCGATGGCGTCATTTCCGGCTACGGTAAGATTGACGGTCGTATTGTCTTTGTATATGCTTTTGATTTCAGCGTTCTCGGAGGTTCACTCTCTGCTGCCAACGCTCAGAAGATAGCTAAGGTGCAGGATCTTGCACTCAAGAACGGCGCACCAATTATTGGTCTTAACGACTCAGGTGGCGCACGAATTCAGGAAGGCGTAGAGTCGCTCACAGGCTTCGCACATATCTTCCGTCGCAACGTGATGGCAAGTGGTGTTATTCCACAGATTAGTGCAATTATGGGCCCTTGTGCAGGTGGTTCTTGCTATTCACCAGCACTTACCGACTTCATCCTTATGGTGAAGGGACAGAGCCAGATGTTTGTAACTGGTCCTAACGTGGTAAAGGCTGTGACAAACGAGGATGTAGATAAGGAAACCCTCGGTGGAGCAATGACTCATAACTCTGTTAGTGGCGTTAGCCATTTCATCTGTAATGATGATGAGGAGACTCTGATGACTATCCGTGAGCTTATCGGATTCATTCCTTCAAACAATATGGAGGATGCTCCTGTACGCTCTATAACAGATGAGGTTACACGTGTATGCCATGAGCTTGACAACGTGGTTCCTACTGACCCCAATATGCCTTACGACATTCACGACATCATCGAGCCTATCTGCGACCAGCAGTATTTCTTCGAGGTGCAGTCGGAGTTCGCAAAGAATATCGTTGTAGGTTTCGGTCGTATTGCAGGACGCACAGTCGGTTTCGTGGCTAACCAGCCAAACTATCTCGCAGGTGCTCTCGACATCGACGCTTCTGATAAGGCTGCTCGTTTCATCCGTTTCTGTGACTGTTTCAACATTCCTCTCATCGCTGTTGAGGATGTTCCGGGCTTCCTCCCAGGTGTTAAGCAGGAGCACAATGGTATCATCCGTCATGGAGCAAAGATCGTGTATGCGTTTGCAGAGGCAACCATTCCAAAGATAACTCTTATCACACGTAAGGCTTACGGTGGTGCGTATATCGTTATGAACTCAAAGTGCATTGGTGCTGATGTGAACCTTGCATATCCAACAGCGGAGATTGCCGTTATGGGTGCAGAAGGTGCTTGCAACATTCTCTATCGCAAGGCTACTCCAGAGGAGCGTGCTCAGAAGATTGAGGAGTATAGAGAGAAGTTCGCTAATCCGTTGCCAGCAGCACAGCTCGGTTATATTGACGAGATTATCCAGCCATGTGATACTCGTATCCGTCTCATTCAGGCTCTCGAGATGACTCGCAACAAGAACCAGAGCAATCCTCCGAAGAAGCACGGAAATATTCCTATGTAGTATATTGAAAAAATATATATATAAAGTATTGTGTATTGTATTAAGTAGATTATTAGTCATGAAGAAAGCGCCCGAACTGTGAAGTCCGAGCGCTTTCGCATTTTTACACTTGACAGTTATTAAAAAAGCGTAAAAATAGTGTATGTTGGCAATAGAATTATTGTAATTAGAAGAAAAAGATGTAATTTTGCACACATGCTTAATAAATACAGGCGTGCAGAATCCTCCTCGCTATATGGAGGACCTACATACCATCAAACCTAAATTCGTATAAATGTTTAAGAAAATTCAGATGATGGCTATTACGCTCACGATGTGTAGCGTAGCCAGTGCCCAACAGTCAAACGTCAATCTCAGTTACAACCCGCAGAAGGATACCGAGGGACTTGTTCCTTTTAGTGCCTCGCTCAACTCTCCACAGGTGAACGATGACCATACCGTCATCTTCCGCATCAAGGCACCACAGGCGAGTGAGGTCAAGTTGTCTGGTGCAATGCTCACAGTAATGCATCAGCGAAATCCGCTGCCGTTCACAAAGGGCGACGACGGCATCTGGACACTTAAGATTGGCCCGCTGCCGGTGGATATGTATCAGTACAACATCATCATTGACGGCGTGAGCGTGGCAGATCCAAACAATACCTATGCTGCCTTCACGGCAATGCCTCCCTACAGCGAACTCATCATTCATGGAGACGGGCCTCAGTGGTATGATGCAAAACCTGTGCCTCACGGCTCCATCACCCGCCACATCTACACAAGTTCGGTGACAGGTGGTGAGCGTGACATGTACGTTTACACTCCTCCTATGTTTGATCCGAATAAGAAGTACCCCGTGCTCTATCTTATGGGAGGTAGTGGCGAGCTGCCATCCAATTGGATGTACGATGGTCGTGTGAATTTCATCATGGATAACCTCCTCGCAGAAGGAAAGTCAACACCGATGATTATTGCAATCATCAACAACCAGGTTGTGCATCGCAACCATCCGAAGCATGCCGACCTCACATTCGATATTATGGCCCGTGAGTTGCGCGAGGTCATCGTGCCTTTCGTGGACAGCCACTACAACACTATAGCCAATCCACACGGACGTGCCATCTCAGGACTGTCCATGGGAGGTCGCCATACTATGTTCAGCGGACTTGAGAAGAACCTCGATCTGTTCGCTAACTTCGGTGTTCTCAGCGCAGGCGATGCTGACCCCGCAAAGACTATGCCTGTATTCATGAATACTCCTAATGTGAATGACAAGATTGACTACCTCTTCGTTGGACAGGGTACCGAAGAACAGTCAGGTTTCTTCAATGTTCGTGTCAAGGGATTCATCGATGCTCTGAATGCCCGCAATATCAAGCACGAATACTATGCTGGCGGACATGGCGGTCACGACTGGTCAACATGGCGTCATCTCCTCTATTACAGATTCCTCCCAAATCTGTTTAAAGGGACTAAGTAATGTAATGTGAGTTCGACGAATTCCTTCTATATGGCAGCAAGCACCAAAGATGCGTATTCGCCGAACTCACGTTTAAAAACGCGATGAACCTCCAATTTTTTGTTCACTCTTAGAAAGGGGACTTCGTCGAGTTGGGATTCCTTTTCATCTTGTACTTGTTTTGTGGAAAAGGGGTTGGTGGTATCTGTAAAATTGAAGAGAATGTTGTAACAGAATTTGCATAGTTCGCAAAGGAATGATTACTTTTTTTCTAAGATTTGACTGCATTTTGTATTTATAATGTAAAAAAATAGTATGAAAATTTGTATATTTTGTTTTTTTGCTGTACTTTTGCAGACGGATAAAGTAAGAATACTTTTTTGCCGATGATTTTTTAATTACAAATTTATATAAGCACTAAGAACATATAGTGTAAAACGTTACAATTATTATGAAGAAATTAATTATTTCAGGTTTGGCGATGTTTATGTCGCTTACTTCTGTTATGGCTCAGGAGGAAACAGGTATTGGTAATCATCTTGGTTGGGGTGTCGGCTTCGGTACAGAGGGTTTTAATGCTAGTATCGCTACTGACTTGACTCAGTATGCAGAGTTGGAGTTTGGCGTAAACTATGCTCCAGGATTCTCTCGCAAGAGTGATGGTGGCGTGTTCTATCTTCCTCAAGGTAAGGATAAATATGAATATACAAAAAGTAGTATGGATGTAAAAACATCTATCAATCGTGCAACTCTTGATTTTAAGGGTAGCGTATATCCATTCGCAACAAATGAGAATTTTACTTCAGATTTGTTCGTGTCTCTCGGTATTTCTTTTGCAAGCAAGGAGATTGCTACAATTAAGGGGTCTTGTCAGGCAAATATACCTGAAGATGCAGCTCAAAATGAGCAATACTATATTAGAGCAGGTAAGTTCATGCTTCCTATTGACCATGAAGGTGGTAAGTTTGTTGCAAACGGTTCTTGTCAGGTAAACAGCGTTCGCCCATACGTAGGACTTGGTTATGGTCGTCTCGTTCCAAAGAACAACCTTGGTTTCCGCGTTGAGGCTGGTTGCCAGTTCTCTGGTAGTGTGAAGGTATATCACAATGATGTGGAAGCTTCTCTTCTTAGTGAGAAGGGCCGTGGTCTTGAGGATGATAGTACTCCAAAGAAGTTCATGGATTTCTTCTCTGTATATCCTGTACTCAAGGTCTCTCTTCGTGGAAAGTTCTTCTAAGCAATCAGATCTTATATAAATATAAAGAAGGTTCGTACAAATCAATGTGCGGGCCTTTTTCTTTTCTTCGTTTTAATTTTCGGAAAAATTTGGAGATTACATTTTTTTTGTATATCTTTGCACTCGCAAATTTGCTAATGGATCACCTAATAGCCAGTTTGGAGAGATGCTCGAGTGGCTTAAGAGGCACGCCTGGAAAGCGTGTATACGTCAAAAGCGTATCGGGGGTTCGAATCCCCCTCTCTCCGCTGTCACAATGTCGTAGCTTACTGACTATCAGTTTGTTACGACATTTTCTTTTCTCTTGAAACCCAAAATCAGACCCGTAACATATTGAAAAACACGAAGATACGAGAAAATCTAATTCTTAATGTTTCCTAATGTCTGCGAAAGATTCCTGTTATAATCT
>CADCHG010000038.1 GCA_902801155.1 uncultured Prevotellaceae bacterium
ATATTTTATTGTTTGGGACCTCTAAATTACTAAAAATTAATGATATACACAACTTTTTATATATAAAAATACTTAATATTTAATTCCGCCAACGGGTATTGAATTATAATGCAAAGGTACAGGAAACCTCCGCCAACTGGTGGCAGAGGCTTGAAAAAAAGCGTTTCTCTGAAAAAAACTTTATTTCTTGGCAGTATAAATAAAGATTTGTGTGAGTTTGGAATGGACTAGCGTTTTTTTAGAATTAAACGCCTATAATATCGATATTGCAAATTAAGAGTGTTAAATATGTGGCTCGTTTATGCCTTCGTTGTTGGTCTGATTCTCTTTCGCTATTTGCTCGTCCAAAGAGCGAAGATATTAATGGCATTACGACAGATCGGCGAAGTGATGAAAAGCCTCAACTATAGGGTGTAATAGCTGGTGTAATACTATTTTTCAAAAAGTTTTTAATGCCGAGTATTACACCTTTGCGCTTTTTAGCGTATTAATCGACTGTATTTCAATCTGTTTCCCTTGGTGTAATACTCCCTAAAGTATTACACCAGTATTACACTAAATCATGAAAATTGGTGTAATACTCTCAGAGGTATCACACCACGCCTAACACCCTGATATTCAGCAAATATTCCGCGCATAAATTCAAAAGGTGTAATACTCGCTCTAAAAAGTTTTTGATTTTTTATCGGCAAGAGTATTACACCCTTCTATTACACCTATTACATCAGCCATATTTTCATCTTAGCCATACCTCCGTTTCAAGTCCGTTATAAAACCGTTCCAGGTCCGCTCCGGAACTATAGGATCATAGGAGGAAGAGCGGAGGTACATAGGAGGAAGAAGGGAGTTAAAAGAATATGCTCCACGGATTTCCTTTTGATGACCTTGGGCTTTTTCCCTACGTGAATATCCTATTAACCAAGAATAGCCTCGCCAATTATGAAGCATGTACCAATCATTGTTGTCATTTCAGAAAAGCCACATCCTTAAAAACCTATTCTGTGTATCTCTTTTGTGTTGAGTCTTTCGCTATCGCAGTAGGTTGAGAGGGTATCAATTACGTTGTCTGATTCACCATGAAGGATGTTGTCTATGGCATAGTGGCGGGCAATGTTCTCTATCTCGCCACCGCTGAAATCATACCTGTTGGCAAGTATGTGTGTCTCTTCTTCATTAATCTTTTGCTACTATTTTGTCAATTCGTCGAACTCACGTTATTTTAATAGCTATCTACCATGAAACCAGAACACTGGAACGCAGCGGGACGCTTGGAGGGTGCATAGCGCTTAGATGATGAACCTGTCTTGGTACCTTCAAGGTCAAATTTCACGAAATCCTCATAGTTGAACTTCCAACTGTCACCATAGGCTAATCTCATGCAGCGCTTGTAAATCATCATACTGCCAACGACATTGAAACTATCACCACTGTTCATGATACTGTTAGACGTAGGGCGGTAAACGCCTTTTGCATAACATGCGGCTCCTTCATAGCAAGCCAAATGATTGGATTTGTATCGACTATCAGCGGCCAAATCTGCCCAATATGATTTCTTCACATCACTACTGAACGAAATATTACTATAGAAACCGTAGTTTTGCGAATCTATTTTGTCTAATCTCTCAGCGTCAGGCATCTTCCCACTTTTCGATACATACTCATCAGCAAGCATAGCGAAACCATGACCTATAGCCTCATGCAATAGCACTATGTTGCAATCTGGCTTAAAATCTTTGGTGTCAATGAGTGTTACGTATGCTACAGAGCATCCTTCAGTGTAGCCTTTTGGGATATCGGACTTAATAAAGTTGCCATGATGAGAGCAGAGACCTGCACTACTCTTATCGTTGATGAGGACGATAATTAATGCATCATTGATACGTTTCTCGCCAACAGCTTTCTTTGCGTACTCCACAGCTTTCACGTCATCGTGTTTTGTAATGTTAGAGCTTACAACGACAGGATTAGAATCCTTGGAAATTTTCACGCCAAAGACTGTTTTGGAGTATGCTGAGAAAAAGTCATTGTCTGACACAGCCGTAACCTCATACACGTCAAAGTATTCTTTCAGCGACGTCATGGGATGTATGGAAAATAGCGTATTTAATGCCATCGTGGTAGCTTTACGATACCTGCCTCCCGTGATATCCTTATCAAGGAATCCATCACACATGATTACGACAGGAACTCCATTACCTATTGTGTGTTTCTGAAGTTGCGTAACCTTGCCATCCACAGTATTCACGTTCTCAGGAACTTCAGTAGATTCCTGATTATCATCCGACGTTTCTTTATCACATCCAGTGAGAGCAAGGATAAAAACAGGTAAAAAGAGAAATTTGTACCAAAATTTCATATCAAATAATAAATTTATTAATTATATATATTAGAATAATTGATGGAAACTTGTCCAATATCTTTTATTTCGTTGTTTTAATAGCTCTCGACCTTATGACACAATCCACAAAACGTGGAGGAGCACCGAGGCACTTGAATTTTGAATAAGTTAAATGGTTTGCTTGATACTCTGCCTTAGCCTTCTCAAGGTCAAATTTTACGAAATCCTCATAATTGAACTCCCAGCTATAACCATAGGCTATCTTCATGCAACGCTTGTATATCATCGCACGACCAACAACGTCAAAGCCGAAATTGAGATTACTCATTATGTTGTTCTCCGTAGGACGATAGACACCCTTTTCTTGGTATTCTCCCCCCTCATAGCAGCCAAGTTTCTCAAAATCATATCGGCTGTCAGCAGCAAAATCAACCCAGTATGTCTTCGTAACATCACTATCTAGAGATATATTTCTGAAGTAACCATATTCCTGCCATTCCAACACCCACATCTTTTCAGAATCGTAATCGTCCCATTTTAAGTCCTCTTCAACGTATTCATCTGCAAGCTTGGCAAAACCATGACCTATCGCTTCATGCAATAAGGCAGCACGGTAATATTCGTTTGATTCGTTTAAGTAGTCTTTTATCGGTCCTTCGCCAAATGGAAGCGAAACGTATGCATAAGAATTGCCCGTAGGGATATCAGTAAAGTCAGAGTCTGAAGGAGAAAAGCCTATGACAGCATAGCTTCTAAAATCTTTGTTACATAGGACTATGGTTGTCACATCCTCAAAACGCTCTTCGCCAATAATTTCCATTACTCTATTTTCATATCTCCAAGTATCGAAATCATCAGATACAATACTATCCCCATCCGTACTCGTGGATTGGTTGGGATTGTAAACCGCAGTTACCTCATACACGTCAAAGTAATCTCTCAGCGACTTCATCGGATGCACAGAGAAAAGCGCTTCCAGAGCCCAAGTGGTAGCCTCGCGATAGTTACCATTTGTAATATCCTTATCCGAAAATCTATCACACATAATAATGATAGGAATGCCTTTACCAATCGTATGTTTCTGAAGCTGTGTAACCTTGCCATCCTCGGCCTTCATACCCAGAGAATGATATGGGACATCAGGGTTAATAACATCATCATCATCTTTCCCGCATCCTGTAAGTGCAAGGATCAGGACAGGCAAAAAAAGAAATTTGTACCAAAATTTCATATCAAAAAGGCTTTTCTTAATTTAGAATCATAAGAATGTCAGATGGGAACATGCCCAATATCTGTTATTTCCTTGTTTTAACATCTTTCAACCTTGAGACACAATCCACAAAACGTGGAGGAGCACAGGAGCGCATGGATTTTGAATAGTCAGGATATTGCTTTTTGATTTCTTCATGCTCTGTCTTGGTACCTTCAAGGTCAAATTTCACGAAATCCTCATAGTTGAACTTCCAACTATCACCATAGGCAATCTTCATACAACGCTTGTAAATCATCTCACGACCAACAACGTTAAAGTCGGAATCAAGAAGTCTCATGATGCTATTCTCTGTTGCACGATAGGCCCCCGTGTCTATGTATTGCGCTCCCTCATAGCACCCCAGTTTCTCAGAATTATATCGACTGTCAGCAGCAAAGTCGGCCCAGCACGACTTTGTAACGTCACTATCATAAGATATATTCCTATAGTAACCTTTGCTTTGATATTCCATCAACCACTCTTTATCAGCCTCAACTGGTCCAAATACATCATCAACATATTCATCAGCAAGTTTGGCGAAACCATGACCTATAGCCTCATGCAATAATACATCATAGTGTTTTATACTTCTTACGTCATATCCCTCAAGCGAAACGAAAGCTACAGCACATCCTTTAGGAATATCGGAAACATAAGATGTATAGCTTACGTCCATGTAGCACGAGCCTCCATATATGTCCTGATTGTTGAGAATAATGATTGTTGCATCGTCAATCCGCTCTTCACCAATGGCCTTCTTCGCATATTCCACAGCTTTATTGTAATCTCCATATACTATGCGCCCAGAAAAATCTGAACTAAACGCTGTATCTTCAGATTTGTTGGCAAAGGATACAGCGGTCACCTCATACACGTCAAAGTAATCTCTCAGCGTGAACATCGGATGCATAGAGAAAAGTCCTTCTAAAGCCCAGTTGGTAGCCTTACGATACCCGCCATATTTAATATCCGATTCCGTAAATCTTTCACCCATAATAACGATAGGTACTCCTTTGCCAATTGTGTGTTTCTGAAGCTGCGTAACCTTACCATCCTCAGTCTCGGTAGGAGGGAGATATACTAATTCCTGATCCTTCTCACATCCAACGAGTGCAAGGATAAAAACAGGTAAAAAGAGAAATTTGTACCAAAATTTCATATCAAATAATAAATTTAGCTTTTTTGAAAAGGATAACGATTGCAAAGATATTACAATAAAATGACAATTCACTATAGCCTCCGTCCTATTTAACGTTGTTTAACTGTTGGCATTCGCTGTGATTTTACTTTTTTTCGTTCTTCCTTCGTTCTTTCTCCGAAATGGGATTTACAACGGACTTACATAGGAGGCACATGGGAATTACCATTCTTTCGCTTATGCTCAACAAGCAGAGAAAATCGGCGAATACTTTGCACCATTGGAAATTTTTGTTTACCTTTGCAACAAGAAAAATAAAAATGAACTTCAAGCAACTTGTAAATAGAATATCTGGTATTTATGATGAAAGAGAAGCCAGTAGCATAGTGAAGATGCTATTGGAGGAATCTTTCGGTCTTTCCTTCGTGGATGTTTGTCTTGGGGCTTTGGATAGGCTTTCGGATGATGACAAGGAGAGCCTTGAGGGGATGATGCTGCGATTGGAGAAAGGCGAGCCTGTGCAATATATAATAGGTCGTGCGGATTTCTACGGAAGACAGTTTGCCGTTGAGCCGGGTGTGCTTATCCCACGTCCTGAGACCGAAGAACTTGTGACTTGGATAAAAGAGGAGAGCAAGGATATTCGCGGAAACAGGAACGGAAAGAAATACCTGCTTGATGTGGGATGCGGTTCGGGTTGCATAAGCGTTACTTTGGCATTAGAGATTCCAGAGGCAGAGGTTTCTGCTTGGGATGTTTCAGATACGGCTCTGCGAGTTACGAAGAAAAATGCAAAGGCACTTGGGGCGAGCGTGGATATTTATATGCAAGATGCCTTGAATGCTCCAAGCGGAGATAGGGAACTATGGAATGTGATTGTCAGTAACCCTCCTTATATATGTGTAAAGGAGGCTGAGGATATGGAGAGGAATGTGCTTGAGCATGAACCTCACGAGGCGTTGTTTGTGCCTGATGCTGATCCGCTTCTTTTCTATCGGGCAATAGCAGAATATGGGACTCACGCCCTTTGCAGAGGTGGAAGACTATATTTCGAGATTAACAGAGCATATGGGAAAGAGACCGTGAAAATGCTTGAAATGCTTGGCTATCACGATATTGAACTACGTAAGGATGCCTTTGGGAATGACAGAATGGTAAGGGCGATTTCTAATTAACAATTAACGACAGTTCGACAAAAATAAACGCTACGCTTGGCTACATTAATTAACCGTAAATTAACCGTGAATTAATCATAAATTTTCTTCGTTACATATTAATTTATGGAAATTTCGTGGTCATTCATGGAAATTTGTGTGGCTCCACGCAGTGGAAAATATAAAACTATAATTTGGTCGAACTCACGTTAATTAACATGCCTTTCGCCTAAGGGCACAATTTTCAATTTGATTGCGCATTGTCCTTGACCTTAGAAAGGAGAAAGTAAAAAAATACTAAAAAATTGCAGTAAAGAGTGGTTTATCCAAATAAATTCACTAATTTTGCACCCCGAAAACGGGGTGCTGACTTAGGTTGGCTGAGATTATACCCATAGAACTTGATGCAGGTAATGCTGTCGCAAGGAACGAGTTAACCCAAATATACCCCTGTTTCACGTACCCGAGAAATTGGTGCTGAGATAGGGATTTTTTGTTTTGTAACGAAATCCGAACTTCAGCAATTCGACCCACCCCAACCCTCCCCAAGGGAGGGAGATTTTTGATACAATAATACCATCCTAAGACTCCCTCCCTTGGGGAGGGTTGGGGTGGGTCACTTTTTAGAATATGAACATTACAGTAAACAACAAGCCGGTAGCAACAGAGGCTACTACCCTTCTCGCTCTCTCAGAGGAACTAAATCTTCCGGAGAAAGGCGTTGCCGTTGCCATTAGCAATCAGATGATTCCACGCTCAGAGTGGGCCTCAACCACAATAAGCGAAGGAACAAGTATTATCATTATCAAGGCAGCTTGCGGAGGATGATACAATTTATAAGTCATTATAACGACCGCTATTCCTACCTTGACTCTATTCGTCTGGCATTGGAGGGCGGTTGCCGTTGGATTCAGCTCAGGATGAAGGATGCAACGGATGAGGAAATTCTGCCTGTGGCTCTTGAGGCTCAGAAAATGTGCCGAGAGGCAGGAGCTACATTCATCATCGACGACCATGTGGACCTCGTTAAGCAGATAAAGGCAGACGGCGTTCATCTTGGCAAGAAGGATATGCCGATAGCAGAGGCTCGCAGGATTCTTGGTGATGACTTCATCATAGGAGGAACAGCCAATACTTTTGAGGATGTCCGTGCTCATTATGAGGCTGGAGCAAACTATATAGGTTGTGGCCCATTCCGTTTCACAACGACAAAGAAGGGATTGTCGCCAATCCTTGGTCTTGAGGGATATATCAGCATTTGCAGTCAGATGAAGGCTGAGGGCATAGACCTTCCTATTGTTGCCATAGGCGGAATAACCTTGGATGACATTCCTCAGATAATGCAGACAGGCGTGACGGGTATTGCCCTAAGCGGAGCGGTATTGAATGCTGATGATCCGGTAGAGGAGATGAAAACATTTATAGCCCCCTTCCAGCTCCCCCGAGGGGGAGAGATTTTAGATAGTATTTGAACCTCAAAAACAAATTAATAATTTACAATCAATATACCCCCATAAGGATTTATACAATCCTAAAAATTCCCCCTCGGGGGATTAGGGGGGCTTCTAATTATGGAAAAACTTATTATTGCAGGTCGTGAGTTTAATTCACGCCTCTTCCTTGGAACAGGAAAATTCAACAACAATGAACTTATGGCAAAGGCTATCGATGCATCAGAGTCAGAGATGGTTACGGTTGCCATGAAGCGTATCGAACTTGAGGATAAGCAGGATGATCTCCTGACTCATATCACTCAGAACCCTCGCATTCAGCTACTTCCTAACACATCAGGTGTGCGTAATGCGGAGGAGGCTGTATTTGCCGCACAGATGGCTCGTGAGGCTTTCGGAACAAACTGGCTGAAACTGGAGATTCACCCAGACCCACGCTATCTGCTTCCTGATTCAATCGAGACATTGAAGGCTACAGAGCAGCTTGTAAAGCTCGGTTTCGTGGTACTTCCTTATTGTCAGGCAGACCCTACCCTTTGCAAGCATCTGGAAGAGGCAGGAGCAGCAACCGTAATGCCTCTCGCAGCACCAATCGGCACAAACAAGGGACTTCGCATGAAGGATTTCCTTCAGATCATTATCGAGCAGGCTAACGTTCCTGTCGTTGTTGATGCAGGTATCGGAGCGCCAAGTCATGCGGCAGAGGCCATGGAGATGGGCGCAGACTGTTGTCTGGTTAATACTGCCATTGCCGTTGCAGGTGATCCTGTTCAGATGGCTATCGCCTTCAAGGAGGCTGTCATTGCTGGTCGTCGTGCATACGAGGCTGGTCTTGGCTCTGTAAGCGAGTGCGCAGAAGCATCAAGTCCACTCACAGCATTCTTAAATTAAAAACGGCCCCTCACCCGTCACGATGTGACACCCTCTCCCCAAGGGGCGAGGGGGAAGTTACTATTTCAAATCACACCTTTTAGCGAACAAAGGTAATTTTCTCCTCGCCCCTTGGGGAGAGGATGCCCGCAGGGCAGGTGAGGGGCAACTCTTTACAAATACAAAATGCCACAAGATAACAAAGCATACGCAAAGCGTGAGAAAGCCTATATGCAGGGAAAGCTGTTCCCTAACATTAAGGTCGGAATGACTAAGGTCAACCTCACCCCTACCGTTACTAAGGATGAGCGCGGTATTCCTCACACGGAACCAAATGCTCCAGTTTATATTTATGACACAAGCGGTCCGTTCTCAGACCCTAATATCGAGATAGACCTCAAGAAAGGTCTTCCTCGTATTCGTGAACAATGGATTATTGACCGTAACGACACCGAACAACTCTCAGAGGTGACAAGTGAATATGGTAAGCAGCGTCTTGCCGACCACTCACTTGACTCTCTGCGTTTTGAGCATATACAGTTGCCTCGTAGAGCTAAGGCAGGCAAGTCAATCTCTCAAATGGCATACGCCAAGGCTGGTATCATTACTCCTGAGATGGAGTATGTAGCTATCCGTGAGAATATGAACTGCGAGGAACTCGGAATAAAAACGCATATCACCCCAGAGTTCGTGCGTGACGAGATTGCCCGTGGTCGTGCCGTTATTCCTGCAAATATCAATCACCCGGAGGCAGAACCGATGATTATCGGTCGTAACTTCCTTGTGAAGATTAACACCAACATCGGCAATTCTGCTACTACATCTTCTATTGAAGAAGAGGTTGACAAGGCAGTATGGTCATGCAAATGGGGTGGCGATACCCTTATGGACCTCTCTACTGGCGATAACATTCACGAAACTCGTGAATGGATTGTGCGTAACTGTCCTGTTCCTGTAGGTACTGTGCCTATCTATCAGGCATTGGAGAAGGTGAACGGAAAAGTGGAGGATTTGACATGGGAAATCTATCGTGATACCCTCATAGAGCAATGTGAGCAAGGTGTTGACTACTTCACAATCCATGCAGGTATCCGCCGCCACAATGTGCATCTTGCAGATTCACGTCTCTGCGGAATCGTCAGCCGTGGTGGAAGTATCATGTCAAAGTGGTGTCTCATCCATGATAAGGAGTCATTCCTGTATGAGCACTTTGATGAGATCTGTGATATCGTAGCTCAGTATGATACAGCCCTTTCACTTGGTGACGGTCTGCGTCCTGGTTGTACGGCAGATGCTAATGATGCTGCTCAGTTTGCCGAGCTTGATACTATGGGCGAACTCGTGCTTCGTGCCTGGGATAAGAACGTACAGGCATTCATCGAAGGTCCTGGTCATGTTCCTATGCAGAAGATCCGTGAGAACATGGATCGTCAGCTTGACCATTGCCATGAGGCTCCTTTCTATACACTCGGTCCTATCGTTACTGATATCGCACCGGGCTATGACCATATCACTTCCGCTATCGGTGGAGCACAGATAGCATGGATGGGAACCGCTATGCTCTGTTATGTAACACCAAAGGAGCATCTCGCTTTGCCTAACAAGGAAGATGTGCGTGTAGGTGTAGTTACCTATAAGATTGCAGCTCATGCTGCCGACCTTGCTAAGGGACATCCTGGCGCACAGGTTCGTGACAATGCCCTTTCAAAGGCACGTTTCGATTTCCGTTGGCGTGACCAGTTCCACCTCTCACTCGACCCAGAGCGCGCGCTTCAGTATTTTGAGGAGGCAGGTCATACAGATGGTGAATACTGTACCATGTGCGGTCCAAACTTCTGTGCAGCCAAGCTGACACACGACCTTAGAAAACTCAAGTAATGATGAGTCTGGAAACAAAGGAACTCACATCCGAGCAGAAACGACGCTATAACCGTCATCTCATTCTCGATGGCTTTGGCAAGGAGGGACAGCTTCGTCTCCTCAATGCCAAGGTGCTCGTGGTAGGGGCAGGCGGATTAGGATCACCGATTGTCATGTATCTCGCAGCTGCGGGAGTTGGCACGATAGGCATTGTAGATGGAGACACGGTCTCTATCACAAACCTTCAGCGACAGGTCATCCACGGTACTTCAGATATTGGTCGCCCGAAGGTTGATTCTGCCTTTGAACGTGCCAAAGATATCAATCCTGATGTGAACATTATCAAGCATGAGCTGTATCTAACTGAGGATAACGCTCTTGAACTCATACGTCCTTATGACTATGTGCTTGAAGGCTCTGATAATTTCTCAACGAAATATCTTATCAATGATGCCTGTATCATGCTTGATAAACCATTCTGTATCGGTGGTATAAACCGCTATTCAGGTCAGATGATGACGCATACCCACGGCACAGCTTGTTATCGTTGTCTCTTCCCCGAGCCACCAGAGAAAGAAGATGTTGAGACCTGCTCAATGGTGGGCGTCCTCGGAAGCATAGCAGGAATGCTCGGTACTATTCAGGCTACTGAGGCTGTGAAATACCTTGCTGGTGTAGGAGAACCGATGACAAATGCCATCCTTACCTTCGATGCCCTTACTATGGAGTGGAACAAGATGTCGTTCCCAAAGAATGACTCATGTGCCCTTTGCGGAAAAAATCCAACAATAACCGAACTAAAGGAGTATGCCTTCAAGCCATGCTCCAAACGTAAGTAAAATAAGTAATTAACTCTATGTTTAGTGATGAATTAAAGAAAATATCATGGGATGAGACCACTCGCAAGATTGCCTCAAAGACAGATCTTGACGTGCGTCGTGCCCTTGCCAAGGAGCATTGTGATGTAGAAGACTTCATGGCACTTATATCACCTGCAGCAGAGCCATATCTTGAGCAGATGGCACGTCTGTCGCAGAAATATACCCGTGAGCGTTTTGGCAAGACGATGTCAATGTTCATCCCTCTCTATATCACCAACTCATGCTCAAATTCATGCGTGTATTGCGGATTCCATCGTGAGAATCCTATGGCACGTACTATCCTTACTATTGACCAGTGTGAGGATGAATACAAGGCAATAAAGAGGCTCGGTCCTTTCGAGAACCTCCTCATCGTAACAGGCGAGAATCCAGCAAAGGCGGGCGTTGACTATCTTGCCAAGGCTCTCGATCGTGCCAAGCCATATTTCTCAAACCTGAAGATTGAGGTTATGCCTCTCTCAACCGAGGACTATGCCATGCTTACCCATCATGGTCTCAATGGCGTGATCTGTTTTCAGGAAACTTACAATGAGGCTCATTACAAGAACTATCATCCACGTGGAATGAAGTCAAAGTTTGAATGGCGCCTTAACGGTTTCGACCGTATGGGAATGGCCGGCGTTCATTCTATTGGCATGGGTGCTTTGCTCGGACTTGAGAAGGAATGGAAGACGGATGTAACTATGCTTGCGTATCATCTTCGTTATCTTCAGAAGAAGTATTGGAAGACTAAGTACTCTGTCAACTTCCCTCGTATGCGCCCTGCTCAGAATGAGGGTTTCCAGCCAAACTGTTTCGTGAATGACCGCGAGTTGGCACAGGTCACATTCGCTATGCGTATCTTCGACCATGATGTGGATATAAGCTATTCTACACGTGAGCCTGAGTTCATCCGTAACAATATGTGTACCCTCGGTGTAACTACCATGTCGGCTGCAAGTCGTGTGAATCCGGGTGGCTACTACAGCTATCCACAGGCTCTTGAGCAGTTTACCGTAAGTGATGACCGCACGGTTGAGGAAATCGCCAACGCGCTGAAGGCTCGTGGCATAGAACCTGTATGGAAAGACTGGGACGGCTCATTCGATCATGTCAATCTGATGATTAATCAGAAGGCTGTGTAATGATAATTGTAATCACACTTCCATATTTCATAGAGCGGGAGGCTGAACGAATCGTTCAGCGTCTCGCTCATGTGGATTTAATACATCTTCGTAAGCCGGAGAGCACTTCTGATGAAATGGAGCGGCTTATTTGTGATATTCCTGCGGAATACCATTCGCGACTTGTCCTTCACGATCATCATCATCTTGCTGTGAAATATGGTTTGTATGGCATACACCTCAACTCTCGCAATCCTATTCCTCCACAAGGGTGGAAAGGTAGCATCAGCCGAAGCTGCCATTCTTTAGAAGAAATAAAAGAATGGAAAGACAGATGCAACTATCTCTCACTTTCACCTATCTATAATTCAATATCCAAGCAAGGGTATAATTCGGCATTCAGCAGAGAGCAGATCGAAAAGGCTGTGGCTGAGGGTATCATAGATAATAAGGTATTGGCATTAGGCGGAGTTACGTTTGATAAAGTAGAAGAAGTATTAAGCCTCGGATTTGGAGGTGCAATGATTTTAGGCGACGCCTGGAAGGAATTTACTATTTAGCTATGTACTATTTACTATTTTTCGTCAGCCATGAAAATAGTAAATTATGGAAATAGTAAATAAATCGTAAATAGTAAATCTGTAAATAGTACATTATGAAAATTGTATTGACAATAGCCGGAAGTGATCCAAGCGGTGGGGCTGGCATTCAACAAGATCTTCGTACCATAGAATCCTTGGGATGCTATGGAGCATCTGTCATTACCGCTCTCACCACTCAAAACACGCTTGGGGTGCAGTCTGTTATGCCTGTACCAGCAGATGTGGTAAAGAGCCAACTTGAAGCCGTTCTTTCAGACCTAGATGTCAAGGCTATAAAGATTGGCCAGATACCTTCTGCTGATGTTGCCCATGCCATTGCAGAAACACTAAGCCATCACCTAACACCTATCACCCATCACCCAATTATCCTCGACCCTGTGATGATTTCCACAAGTGGTCGTCGCTTGATGTCAGAGGATGCCATAGACGTAGTTGTTTCCGAACTTTTCCCTCTCTGCACGCTTATCACGCCCAATATTCCAGAGATGGAAACTTTATCTGGATTATCCGGATTTAATGCCGGCAATTATAACCTATTAATAAAAGGTGGTCATGCGGAAGGTTCTGAAATGGCAGACAGACTTTGCCTTGCCAACGGCACAGAACGCGTCTATGCTACGGAGAAGATAGAAAGCGCAAACCTTCATGGAACAGGCTGTGCCCTTTCAAGTGCCATAGCCTCATCTCTTGCTCTTGGCTATTCTTTGGAAGAAGCCGTAGCAAGAGGAAAGGATTATGTAACGAAAGCTATTCGGGGAGGAAGAGATTTAGGCGTAGGGCATGGGAATGGGCCGATCTTCTATAAGAGAATAGACAATAACGAATAGTGAATAATATCTAATACTGGTAGCCACCAGAACGAGGGAACTCATAAGGGCGTTAGCCAGTATTAAGTATTATTATCTATTCATTATTCACTATTCACTCTAAATGAAACACTTCCTTCAATGGAATCGTGACAGGAGAGTTGTCCTCAGGATTCACCTCCATGATGTCAGCCATCATATCCCACCACTTTTGAGTAATCGGATCTATACCATTACTCGTGTCCTGCGAGTTTCCCTCGCCCGAACATTCCTGATAGCCAAACAGTATATTCGTATCCCTATCCCAGTAGATAGAATAATTCCCTACCCCACTATCTTTTATCATCTTTACCAGTTCCGGCCATATTGCGGCATGGCGTTTCTCATATTCAGCCTCAAAACCCGGTTTTAAGAACATTTTAAATGCAAATCTAGACATAGTTTTAGCGTTTTATTTATTAGTAAAAATATGTAGGTTTTCCTACAATTAGAATACAAAAGTAATGATTTGTTTTAAAAAATGCCATTAAAACGCCTCAGAAAGCACTTTTTTATAAAAAAATGTCAAAAAAATCAACAAAATTTGTGTATTATTTGATTTTTTACGTATCTTTGCAATCGATAAGTAATACAGTAAGTAGTAATACACTGAATCTATTAACATTAAACTTATAATAAAATGAAAGAATTAGTAGAAAAGATCGCTGCTGCTTATGCAGAGTTTGCTAAGGACGCAGCTGCTCAGGCAGAGAATGGTAATAAGGCTGCAGGTGCTCGTGCTCGTAAGGCATCACTTGCTATTGAGAAGGCAATGAAAGAGTTCCGCAAGGCTTCTATCGAGGCTGCTAAGTAAGCATTGTTTCTTAGTAATCAGAAAATGCACCACCTCACTTATCGGGTGGTGCATTTTTCATTTCTACCCTTTTGGAGGATAGAGGTTAGTGTTTAACCCTTAGACCTTAGACCTTCAACCTTAGTCTTTTGACCTTTGACTTTAGACCAAAATGTAAAAATTTTAACTTTTTCTTTGGTTTTGTGTGTTTTCTTGGGAAAAAATAGTAAATTTGCAGCGTTAACTACTATAACCACAAAAACGACTACAATATAACTTAATAGATTATGATAAGAAAATCAATCGTATTGACATTGATGTCACTAGCAACCTTAATGCCTGCCAATGCACAATTCGCGCAAGCCCCTGCTTTTCCTGGAGCTGAGGGATATGGCCGCTATACAACTGGCGGACGTGGTGGCAAGGTTTACCATGTAACGACACTGGAAGACAATATCGAGCAACCGTCAGACGGAATGCTCAGATACTATATCCAAAAAAAGAAAGGACCGAGAATTATTGTATTCGACGTTGCAGGAACCATAGAACTCAAGGGTGAACTGAAAATCAACAAAGGCAGTATCAGCATTTTGGGACAGACAGCCCCGGGCAAGGGAATCTGTCTGAAGAACTATACCCTCACTATTGGTAGTGCAGATAACGTAATCATCCGTTTCATACGTTGTCGCGTAGGTGATATTGTCGATGCGGATGCAATGTCAGCCTCTCATCACGACCTTGACAAGTATGGTCTTGACGGCACTCACCGTCGTATTATCATTGACCATTGCTCTATGTCGTGGAGTACCGACGAGGTCGGATCTTTCTATGGAAACAGGGATTTTACGCTCCAATGGTGTATCCTTTCCGAGAGTCTTCGTGCAAGTGCCAATAAGAATGCGGTTCACGGATATGGAGGTATCTGGGGCGGTGAGCGTGCCTCATTCCACCATAACCTTCTTGCCGATAACGACTCACGTATGCCACGTTTCGACCACGGCTATGTTTCAACGCTTGCAGGTCCTTTGGACTGCGTAAACAACGTCATCTATAACTGGGGCGGTAACTCCGCATACGGTGGAGAGCAGTTGCCAGACAAGGAACCAAAGAAAATCAACCTCTGCTACAACTACTATAAACCGGGACCTGCCACTCATGAAAAAGTAACAACCCGCATCTTCAACCCTACGACCTTCTGCAAGAACTGCTGCAAGGAGAATGGTGCGCTTTGTGTTCCTGCCCAGATTTACATCAACGGAAACTTTATGGAGGGCTCAGAAGAAGTTACCAAGGACAATACAAACATAAAGGCTATCAAGATTGACAAGAAGGGCGACCTTACATACGAAGAGTGGAAGGCGAAATGTGTAGCCCCAGAACCTTTCAAGTCAGACGAGCCACGCTGGAACTATCCTATTATCAGTCTTGACAAAGACCCACAGCGCCTATTCGACAAGATAATTGACTATGCAGGCTGTTCCCTAGACCGTGATGCCATCGACAAGCGCGTCACAACGAATGCCCGTAAGGGGGCATCCAAGATAGAAGGCAGTAACGGTTCTGAGGGTGGTCTTATCGACTCAGCTGATGATGCAGGAGGCTGGCCTACCCTTAAAGGCGGCAAGCCACAGACAGATAGCGACGACGACGGAATGCCCGACAAATGGGAGAAGGCTCATGGCCTTAATCCTAATGTGGATGATAGCGGCAGTTTCACACTTGATCCCAAACAATTCTACACCAACCTTGAGGTATATGCCAATAGTCTTGTAGAAGACATCGTAAAGGCGTGCCGAGCCAACTGCGAAGAGACTTTTGAGGAATATTATCCTGACCTCACAGAGGCAAAGATGAATGCAAAGAAATAATTATTCAGCATATACGCAACAGAAAAGCCCCCTGATTACCCAGAGGGCTTTTTTATTGTCATATCATGCAAATTCAATATTTTACGCGAGTTAATTTTAACGCGAAATGGAAAATGCTTTCAAATCAGCAGAGCGAATTATGGCTGGCGATGTGCTTGCCCCTAACAGAATCTGTTGCGCCAACATAATCCCGGAAAACGCGTTGATAACAGGTAACGGGTAACAATAAGGAAATGAGTGTAGCTGATGCCTATATTTTATTATTTCCATATATAATAAGGTATATAAACTCCTTAGAATAATTCCGTAAAATTCTTGGCCATGCACTAAAATCCTTATTGTTACCCGTTACCTGTTATTGATTGGATTTTTGCATGCCTGTTGAGCGAGGCTCTATCATAGCTTATGGCTGTCTAAACTAAAGACAATGAGGCTGTTATGTATAAATTAGAGGACGGAGTATAGGCGGTTGACAGTCTCAATAGCATAACAATAAGCATTAATCAGAGGCAGATTCCCCTTATTCAGCACGCTTGAAAAACGCGAAAAATAGCTCCGGTAACAATAATTCCGTTATTTTCAATAGCAATCACAATATGCACATTATCCTTCAAAAAGAACGTGAAAACCATTCCAAAACCATTTCCCCAAATTAACACTAGCTTCAATGAGATTCTGCGAGAACTTTCAGTTCCCTAAGATGCAGTTCCATTTCTTCCCTTCTGCCTCCCAAGCAAGTCCGTTGTAACTCCTATGATCCTTCGCTCTTCCTTCGTGGATCCTATAGTTCCGGAACGGACTTGGAACGGAGGTGTAGCATAGGCAGAACGGAGGCATTTCTACCCTAGCAGTAACGGGTAACGGGTAACAATAAGGATTTTAGTGCAAGCGTAAATCATTTCTGACATAACTACCCCCGACTGGATATGCTCTGTTGGATAGGACTATGAATAATTCTGGTTAGAAACGGACATACAACGGAACTAAAGCAATGAATAAGAAAAAAATGACAAGCAGAAAAGCACTTTTTACCCATTATTCTGCAAACAAATGTAAATTTACACAAAGAAATGGTAAATAAATCTTAATTATTTAGTACCTTGTATTGCAAAGTACCAAATAATACATATCTTTGCACTTGGAAATCATAGACGGGCACCGCTCTATGAGCGACATGCCCTATTTCCTACGTGCGAAGATGCTTCGCACATTGCACTCAGAAAATCAAAGACCGTGCGCCAGCCTTTGGGCTGACACGCACTTTTCCTATCGTACGAAGATGCTTCGCACATTGTCACTTGGAAAATTTAAAAAAACAATTATATGGTTAACGTAGATAATACCAAATCGCAGATGAGGAAAGGTATGCTTGAATATTGCATACTCCTTCTGTTGAGACATCGGCCCTTGTATGCCAATGATATAATCACGCAACTGAAGTTTGCTGAGATGATTGTGGTGGAGGGCACTTTATATCCTTTGCTGAACCGTTTGAAAAAGGACGGGCTTTTGAAATACGAATGGCAGGAGAGTACCCAAGGACCGCCACGCAAATACTACGCCTTGACCGAGGAAGGCGAGGATGCCCTTCAGCAACTTGATGCAAGTTGGAATGAACTAGCCACAACTGTTAATATCTTACAGAATAATAACCAATAACAACAACCGAATATGAAAAAGAACATTTCTATCAATATATGTGGAACAATATATGCCATTGACGAAGACGCATATCAGTTGCTCGAGAACTATCTCCAGAGCATGAAGAACTACTTCCGTAATGAGGAAGGTGGTGATGAGATTGCAGATGACATAGAGCATCGCGTTGCCGAACTGCTTTGGGAGTATAAGGAAAAGGGAATGACAGCCATTAACATTGAGACTATCAAGGAAATAATAAACAAAATTGGTAATCCTGCTGATATTGACGGAGAGGCTTCTTCACATTCTGAGACATCAGACGGTAGCTATGACCGCTCTGAGCATAGCGAGAATTTCTTCAGTTCATTTGGCGATGAGACTTCTGTCTTCGGTAAGATAAAGAAGAACATAAGTTCCCGTCGTTTCTATCGTAATGCCGATAACAAGATGCTTGGCGGTATCTGCTCGGGCTTGGCTGATTATTTCGGTGTTGGCGATGTGACAATCTGGCGACTTGCCATATTGGTACTTGCCTTTGTCGGATGGGGATTCAACATGTCATTCTTCCATCATATCTTCCCCTTTAACATAATAAACTTTACATTCAATTTCCTTGTTCCACTCACATATTTCGTGATATGGATTGTGGTTCCTGAGGCAAGGACAGCCGAAGACAAACTGCGAATGCAAGGTATGGATGTAAATCCCGAGAATATCAGGGAACAGGTGGTTTCCGATTCTGAAGTAAATAAAACAGAACGCGTGACAACGGAAAATAAAGCTTCGGGATGCTTGAAAACATTGCTCATTTGCTTTGCCATACTGTTGATGCTCCCATTGTTCATCGCTTTCATTGCCGTACTTATCGCAATATTCATTGCGTGTCTGTTCGTATTCGGCGGAGTTTCTGTTGTTGCCAGCATTTTCCCGGAAATTGTAGATCTGGCAGAACCGATATCAGCTTATGGACCTGCACTTTGGGTTGGCCTTATTGCTGCTCTGCTTGCTGTCGGCATTCCAATCAACGCCTTTATAAGACTATTCAAGAGTAACACCAAACCTCTCTCTTCATTCATGGTGACAGGAATAGTAATTATATGGCTCTTGTCTATTGCAGTTATTGTTGGTTCTGTGACAAGCGGTGCTATGAAGTTCCATGAGTTTCAAAATGAAAAGCGTATAAAGGAGGGTACGAGAAATGGAATATGCCTTTATGATTCACATCAATGGGAGGTGCTTGACGAGCTTGGAATGAAATTAGCGAAATTTGAAAATATAAGCCCAATGATTTCAGACGGACGTACTGGTTATGGCGGCTTGCCTTATAAGGCTATAAAACTTCATCGTGATAATTCTGGCAAGGCAATGTCATTCACTCTTTCTCGTACAGAGCATTTTGACGAAGGGGATTATGTTCTTGAATCCCTTACTGATGTTGAAGGCAAAGGCGGAGTAATCAAGGCTGTTGACGAAGGAAAGGATGTTGCTTTCAACGACCTGAGTGATGAGGGCCAAAAGCTATGGACAATAGATTGGACAGAAGGCTCCAAGCTCCCTATCTTTGAGAATCCTGACAGCGCGGGTTGGAATGGCTTTGCCAAAGATGGTCGAGAACATTGGACTTACCGAGTATCTAAGCCGTTTCACCATAAGGCTGGAGATATAACCATCAGCGTTTCTGCAGACAAGGCATATCTGAACAAGTTTAATATCCGTCATATACAGTTACGAAAGGTCAAATAAGATTTTTACATTGAAAAGGTTACATGGGATATTCCCCCATGTAACCTTATTTTTTATAAAGGAGAAAGAAATTTCCGGTTTTTACGCAATAAAACAACAACTGTTGCGTTAAGTAAAAGAAGAGGTATTGTTTTTTATAAAAAGGTATATTAATCCACATCTTGTGGGATATGAAACTGAAATATATTATATTATTGTTTTTTAGCCTTATGAGCTTATCTGCAGGTGCCCAGTCTATTATGATTGATGACGATATTGCAGATAAGGAACTGCAGATAGAAAGATGTCTGCAGCAGATGGATGTGGACTATAGCACCAAGTATGATGCCCGACAATTCGGTCTTCCTGCTCCCGACTCACTCAATCTAAGAAACCAATACGGCAATGAGGTCATCGCCTACGAGATATGTCCGGCCATTCCTGTGGGAATTGTGATTTGCATATCAGGCAGAGACGCCCCGTCAGCCTCAGCATACTATGGTCACGCCATGGAGTTCTACAAACTTGGATATGCCACGTTTACTATGGACGTAAGCAATCACTCAAAGACAGACGACAGCAAGCGTTACGAGGAAATAAAGGATGTTCAGGCTGTCATCGACTACATAAAGACAAAGACCGACTACATCAATCTGCCTATCGTCGTTATGGGTGTTGCTATGGGAGGAACCGTTGCCATCCGCTCAATGATAGAAAGCTATGATATCAATGCTGCGATATCCCTATCAGCATATTCTTCATTCGAGGATTACTTCGCCTTCAATCATAACGAGGCAGATCCGAAGTATGACTTCCCGAATGCCAGCGTGAAGGATATAGAGGATATGAGCGCGGCCGACAGCATAACACTATCCAAGCTATGTAGCGTAAAAGGAATCGACCAGCGTCCTATACTGCTCATGCAAAGCAAGAAAGACAAAATCGTCCCATACGCATATTTCACCCGTCTATCTAAAGAAATGAGGAAATACACCAACGAGCTGGTTTCATTCGTAGTGGAAGGCGACGAGCACTATATCTGTCGTGACTTTATAAACCCTTCCTCCGACAAGGCCTACTTTGAGACTCTGACAGCTTTTCTCAAAAGAATAACTCCAAGCGTTCCCCTTTCTGCATATAGGAAACTGGAAGATACCCAGGAGATATAAACGAACTTTTTTGTAATGAACTCATACAAAACAAGAGCGGTACCACCTCTTAGTGATACCGCTCTTGTTTGTTGTTAACTTAGGTTTTTAGTCCGTCCAGAACTCTGATCCAATACAAGATATAACAACACATCCATAGGATAAACCAGTGACAGTCATATTGTCTTTCATCTTGCTCTTACTGTCGATGGTAAACTGAGAAGTAGTCACCACCCCATTGTTCTTCTGTAGGTTTTGCATAGTCTCTAAGCATTAAGTATTATAAGTGTAAAATTATATTTTAAATCCACTGCAAAAGTAGTCAAAATTTCGGAAATTCACAAATATTTATCCGATTTTTAAGATTTTTTTACACGCTCCGTTTTTGTCGATATGAGTACAAAAATATCGATATCGTTTTCTTAATATTTCATAAAAAATCCCTTTGGATAGCCCGATAGGCATATTACGTCTATAAAAATCGATTAAGAATTTTGATATTACGACCAAATTAATTAATTTTGCCCACGATTTCCGACATCATCTCTACAGATTCGGAAAGCGCATCTATGAAGGGGTCGCATATGAACCCATAAAACAACAAAAAAAACAACAACATATTGATTAATAACAAATGAACGTAAAAAATTATTTATTGGCAGCATTGCTCATTTCGTCGATTCCGACCTTTGCGCAGAAGAAATGGACGATGCAGGAATGTATTGACTATGCCATGGCGAACAACATATCGCTAAAGAAGTCTTCTCTTCAGCGTATGTCAACCAACGAGGACTTGCAGTCTTCAAAAGCACAGTTGCTGCCTTCCCTCAATTTCTCAACGAGCCAGAATTTAAATTATCGCCCCTGGCCTACGGCTGGTATGTCAACCGTGGTTGACGGACGGGCAATGGCAAGTGTGGATAAGGTCTATTACAACGGCTCGTACAGTCTTAACGGCAACTGGACTGTATGGAACGGTAACAGAAACCGCAATCAGGTAAAGCTCAACGAACTCTCTCTTGCCCAGAATGCCGTGGATTCAACCACCACAGCACGTAGTATCGAGGAACAGATAGCACAGCTCTACGTGCAGATAGCATATACAGAGGAGAATATAAAGGTTCAGAAGGCCACTCTCGAGTTCTCAAAGACAAATGAGAGCCGCGGAAAGGATATGGTTGAGATTGGCAAGATGAGTAAGGCAGACCTCATGCAGCTTACCGCGCAGCGTGCTCAGGATGAATACAACGTTGTATCGGCAGAGAGTCAGGCACGTAACTACAAGCGCCAACTTAAACAGCTCTTGCAGATCACATCTACCGAGCAATTCGAGATAAGCGGCTTGGATGCATCAGATGCAATGGCTCTGGCACAGATACCATCATTACAGCGAGTATATGAAAAGGCTCTTGCCAATCGTCCGGAGTTCAAGAGTTTGCAAATCCAGATTGAATCATCAGAGATAAGCAAGAAGATTGCTAATGCACAGTCGCTCCCTACTATCGGCGTAAACGCAAGTGCAAGTACAAGTACATCCTCTATGAGCGATTTAGGATGGGGAGACCAGTCAAAGCAGAACTTCGCTTTAGGCGGCGGTGTCAGCCTCAGCGTTCCTATTGTTGATCAGCGTCAGAAGAAGACTGCAGTCAATAAGGCAGAGATAAGCCGTCAGCAGGCTTTGCTCGACCTTAAGGACAAGCAGACGTCTCTCTATAGTACGCTTGAAAACTACTGGATTCAGGCAGAGAACAACCAACAGCAATACAAGGCTGCAAAAGTCAGCACAGAGAGTGCGCAGACAAGTTATGAGCTTCTCAGCGAACAGTTCCGCCTCGGACTTAAGAACATCGTGGAACTCCAGGACGGAAAGTCACGTCTTCTTTCTGCACAACAGAATGAGTTGCAGAGCAAGTACATGACAATTCTTAACCTCAAGATGCTGGAATTCTATCAGAGGTAATTTTAAAGATTAAAGAGTAAGGCGTAAAGGGTAATGTAGATAGTCTTGAAACCTTACATAAAAATATCATAACAAAATAAGGAATAGTGCTATCTACATTACACCTTACACTATATACTTTACACTTTTTTAGACTATGAACAAGAAAGTTATCATCGGTGGTGTAGCTGCTGTGGCTGTGGTTGCATTGGCTGGATTCTTCTTCTCTGGAAAGAAAGAGAGAAAGGTAAGTTTTGAAACAGCTACAATCGTAAACACCACTATATCAAGCAGTGTCACAGCGACAGGCACAATAGAACCGGTAACAAGTGTCACCGTAGGTACTCAGGTAAGTGGTATCGTCAGTCGTCTGTATGTTGACTATAATAGCGTCGTTAAGAAAGGACAGGTCATTGCAGAACTTGACAAGACCAACCTTATATCCGAACTTTCTACCCAGAAGGCAAACCTTTCTTCTGCAGAGAGCAAGTTCGCTTACCAGAAGACGAACTTTGAGCGCTATCAGAAGCTCTATGACAAGGGACTCGTATCTGCCGACGACTTTGAGAATGCAAAGCTCTCATATCTTCAGGCTCAAGAAAGCGTGACAACAGCAAAGGAAAGTGTACGAAAGGCACAAACAAACCTCAGCTATGCCACTATCACTTCACCTATTGACGGAGTTGTGCTCAGTAAGGCTGTAGAAGAGGGACAGACAGTGGCTGCAAGCTTCAATACCCCTGAGCTCTTCACTATTGCACAGGACCTCACAAATATGCAGGTTGTAGCAGACGTTGACGAGGCCGACATCGCAGACGTAAAACAGGGTGCCCGCGTTACATTCACCGTTGACGCATACCCAGACGATGTATTCGAGGGAAAGGTAACACAGGTTCGCCAGTCAGCTACAACAACTAATAACGTTGTGACTTACGAGGTAGTTATCTCAGCTCCAAACTCTGATCTCAAGCTCAAGCCAGGACTTACAGCCAATGTGACAATCGTCACTCAGGAAAAACAGAACGTACTCGCAGCTCCTGTTGCAGCCCTTCGTTTCGCTCCTCTTGAGACAATGCTTGAACCTGAAGGTAAGATTATCGACTGCGACTCAAAGACAAAAGTCTGGGTGAAAGATGGTAAGAACCTGAAGGCTATCCCTGTAAAGACAGGCGTCAGCAATGGTGCTCTTACCGAGATTACGGAAGGTATCAGCGCAGGTAAAGAGGTTCTCACAGGCTTCTCTTCTGGTATGCCTATGATGATGCCAGGCGGACAGGGCAATAGCAATCCGTTCATGCCAGGCCCTCCAGGAAGAAGAAATGGACAAGGACAAGCTGCAAGTAAGTAATACAGCCCCTCACCCGCCCTACGGGCACCCTCTCCCCAAGGGGCGAGGGGAATGTTAGTATTTTCATTAATAAATAAGAATAAGCCCTTTCGCAAATAAAGGTAACTCCTTCCTCGCCCCTTGGGGAGAGGATGCCTGCA
>CADCHG010000039.1 GCA_902801155.1 uncultured Prevotellaceae bacterium
CCTCTCAAAGAGCTCTTACGGCTCAAGCATTGAGAGCTTCCTCGTGCCTGACGGCAACGCAACAGGCTCAACCGCAGGCGGTGGTGACAACGGAGGCGGAAATGGTGGCGATGGAAATGACTCGCTTTAATTAACTAAACGCAAAGGCGCTAAGGCGCAAAGAAAAAAGCCCTTCCCGATAGTGGGGAGGGCTTTATCTTTTATTCTTTGAGCCAAGCTGACTCAAAAGCGATTTCAGATTTCAATTTCAATTAGCAAGATGCTACGCAAGCAGCTTGGATAGCCTCGTAGATGCAGCTGACAACTCCAAAGAGGAGGATGCCTGCTGTGCAGATAGCGAGGGTGAGCTTTGTGTTGCCATCGCTCTGGAAGGTTGGAAGTGGCTCGTCAGTCTTGTTGATGAACATAGCCTTGACAATCAACAGATAGTAGTAGAGTGACACTACCGTGTTAATCAAAGCCACGAACATGATGAAATATGGGAGCCAGTTTCCTTCCTGTCCATTCACGCTTGCCATGAACACGAAGAACTTTGAGAACATTCCTGCAAATGGAGGAATACCACCAAGTGAGAACAAAGCCAAGGTCATGAGGAATGCGAGCTTTGGATTGTTGCCGTAGAAGCCATCGTATGCACGCATATCAGTACGACCACCGTTGTTCTGCTCTACAACAGAGATGATAGCGAACACGCTCATGTTTGCCACGATATACACGAGAACGTAGTACATCAATGAAGCAAGGCTTGCCTCTGAACTTGCACCGATGACAGCAAGCATGATATATCCAGCCTGTGAGATAGAAGAGAATGCCATGAATCGCTTCAACTCTGTCTGGCGGATAGCCATGAGGTTAGCGATGGTGATTGAGAGGACAATGAGAATGTCCATGAGAATCTCCCACTGCTCAACGAGTGCAAAGAACACGTGATGAAGGAGAACTGCGAGTGTGAATGCAGCAGCACCCTTTGAAATCACGCTGAGATAGCCTGTAACAGTTGTTGGGGCACCCTGATAGGTATCGGCTGTCCAGAAGTGGAATGGCACGAGAGAGAGCTTGAAACCAAGTCCTGACACGAAGAATACCATACCGCAGATAGTCATTGCATTTACTTCAAGAGCCTCTGCAAAGTCAGCGAAGTAGAGGGTACCTGTTGAGCCATAGAGGAATGAGAGGCCATAGAGCATAACACCGCTTGAGAAAGTTGCGGTAAGGATGAACTTTGCAGCTGCCTCGGCAGAATCCTTCTTATACTTGTCAAGGGCTACCATACATGCCAATGGCACTGAGGCAGTCTCAAGACCGAGGAAGAACATGAGGAATGAACCAGCAGACATCATGACATACATACCGAGCAAGGTTGAGATGGTGAGCATGTAGAACTCACCCTCAACAGCCTTTGCATCCTCGCCAGAGAGCCACTTGCGTGACTGAAGCACAACGATGAATGTTCCTGCACAGAGTATAGCCTTCATCATGGTGTTGGCTGGAGTGGCAACGTATGCACCGCCGAAAAGAACAGCCTGGTCATCGCCAACGAAGAGGGTTGCAATGGCAGAAACAAGGAGCATGACGCTGACAAGTGGGTTGAGCCATGACTTATCTTCCTTGCCATGAGCAATGAAGTCGGCAATAAATGTGATTACCAGTACGGCTACGAGAATAGCCTCTGGCACCATATTAAGGAATTGAAAATAATTTATATTCATATTTTCGAGGTTATTTTTGTCAAAGGTCAAAAGTCAAAGGTCAAAAGTCAAAGGTCAAAAGCCTTAGACCTTAGTCCTTAGACCTTAGTCCTTAGACCTTAGTCCTTTTACATATTAATTACTCCAAGAACATTGCCTACAGCACCGTTGATTACGTTGCTTGCCCAGATAGGGAAGCTACCGAGACCTGCAACACATGCAATGAGGCATACAACGGCTACCTTCTCATCCCATGTAGCATCAGTAAGTTCCTCGTAGTGTGGGTCGGCAACCTTCTCGAAGAGGATGAAGCCAACAGTACGGAGGATATAAACTGCTGTTACAACGATTGAGGTACAAGCGATGATGGTACAGCAACGGTGGAATGTATCAGCATTCTCGAATGAACCTACGAAGATAGTCATCTCAGCAATGAAGCCTGAGAAACCAGGGAGACCGAGGTTAGCAAGACCTGCGATTACATAGCCTACAGAGAGGAATGGCATAATCTTCATCAGACCACCAAGCTTGCGGATGTCACGGGTGTGAGTACGACCGTAAATCATACCGATGAGGGCGAAGAAGAGGGCTGTCATCAAACCGTGAGAGAGCATCTGGAGGATAGCACCTGTGCATGATGTCTGTGTCATCATCAACAAGGCGAAGAGCACGAGACCACAGTGAGAAACTGAAGAGTATGCGTTGATGAACTTCAGGTCGGTCTGAACACAAGCAGAGAATGCACCATAAACCACAGAGATAGTGGTGAGGATTAGGAACACTGGAACCCATGTCTCCTGAGCACCTGGGAGCAGGTACATAGCGATACGGAAGCAACCGTAGCCACCGAGCTTCATCAATACACCAGCGTGGAGCATTGATACTGAGGTTGGGGCACATCCGTGACCGATAGGAGACCATGTGTGGAATGGGAACAGAGCACCGAGCACACCGAATCCGATGAAGACGAATGGGAACAATACGTTCTGTACGTCAACAGGGATGTTATTGTTGTGTGCAATCTCAAGGATGTTCATGGTAGAGGCACCATTGTAGAAATAGATACCTACAAGACCGAGGATGATAAGTGCAGAACCTCCCATGAGCATGAGGGTAAGCTTCATAGCGGCATATTCCTTCTTTCCACTACCCCAGTAACCGATAAGGAGATACATAGGGATAAGGGCTACCTCATAGAACATGAACATAGCGAAGAGGTCGATGCAGATGAAGAATCCGAACACACCTGTAGAGAGGAGTACGAACCACATGAAGAACTCCTTTGTGAGTGGCTGGAGTTTCCATGAAGCAAAGGTACCTGTGAACACGATGATGCTTGAGAGAAGCAACATCACCACAGAGATACCGTCAACACCTATTGCATAACTGATATTCAATGACTTGAACCAAGGCATTGATGATACGAAGAGCATCTCGTCGGTATTGCCAGCCGCACGCAGATTGATGAACTGCACGGTAAGCAGCACAGAGAGCGCTACGAGGACAGAAGAGCCCGCAACCATCACGCCACGTACCTGCTTGACATCACGCGCAGCCCAAAGGCCGAGCAGCATCAACGCTGGTACTATAACAAATAATGTTAATCCAAAATTAGAAAATATATCCATTTTTTCGAGGTTATTTTGGTCAAAGGTCAAAAGTCAAAGGTCAGAAGCCTTAGCCTTAAACCTTAGTCCTTAGACCTTAGTCCTTAGACCATATTTTTAGATTGCGAGAAGAATTAAAGTTAACGCTACCGCACCAGAGATGAACCATACGGCATAGTGACGAACGTCACCTGACTGCCAAGAGCGGATGCTCTCACCTCCTTCGTTAGCACCCCATGCAGAGAAGTCGATAAGACCGTTGATGATAGTCTCATCAATCCATGCAACAGGCTTTGAGATGCAACGGAACATAATCTTGTGAGTTACGTACTGATATACATCATCCATATAGAAACGGTTCTTAGCCCACTTGTGGAGTCTTGGGAAGGTAGCATACAGACGGTCGGCAACAGGCTGGCTCTCACCCTTGTAGATGTATGTGGCAAGAGCGATAGAACAGCAAGCCACAACAGTAGAGGTGATGGCTGTTGCAGTGTCGAAGTGAACTGTATATGCAGTTGTGTCAGGAGTAACGAGATTACCGAAGCTTGCCCATTCGAATCCAGGCACACCGAAACCGCTGAGGGTTGTGAAGATACCTACACCTACTGTGATGACTGTGAGGAAGATAAGAGGGAAAGTCATGGCATTGAATCCATGCTCGCTAACATGATGTGACTCATAATGCTCTACATTCTTCTTGCTTCCGAAGAAGATGCACCAATAGAGACGGAACATATAGAATGCTGTCATAGCAGCAACACCTGTCATGAACCATCCGAGGATTGGTGAGTAGTGCATGCAAGCAGAGATAATCTCATCCTTTGAGCTGAAGCCAGAGAAGAATGGAATACCAGAGATAGCAAGACATGAGATGAAGAATGTAGCACTTGTGATAGGCATGTACTTATGAAGACTACCCATTGCAGACATCTCATTGGTGTGAACACCGTGGATGATGACACCTGCGCAGAGGAACAGACAAGCCTTGAACATAGCATGTGTGAACAAGTGGAACATACCAGCGAGGTAGCCAAGACCACCGTGCTCGTGGTGGTTAAGCTCAAGGGCTGTGCTTGCACCAAGGGCAACCATCATGAATGCAATCTGAGAGATTGTAGAGAATGCAAGTCCACGCTTGATATCGCTCTGGGCACATGCTACTGCTGCCGCATAGAATGCAGTGAATGCACCTACCACAACGACGATTGACATTGCGTTTGGAGCATAGTTAATCCAGAGAGGGAACATACGTGCTATCTGGAACACACCTGCTACAACCATGGTAGCGGCGTGGATGAGCGCAGATACAGGTGTAGGACCTTCCATGGCATCTGGAAGCCAGATGTGGAGTGGGAACATAGCAGACTTACCAGCACCACCGATGAACATAAGCACGAGGGCTGTTGGGAGTACCATGCCACCGAATGCGAGTGACTTTGAAGCAAGGTCGGCCTGACATGGGGCGAATGCCTGCATACCCTCTGCAATCTGCACGTTTGGCATGAAAGAGAAGTTGAATGTCTCGGTGTAGAATCCGAAGATAAGGATACCTACGAGGAAGAACATATCAGCGAAGCGTGTAACGATGAACGCTTTCTTTGATGCGTGAACAGCGGCATGCAATGGATAGTAGAAGCCAATGAGGAGGTATGAGCTTACACCAACAAGCTCCCAGAACATATACATCTGGAAGATGTTGGTAGCAAGCACGAGTCCGAGCATTGACATTGTGAAGAGAGAAAGGAATGCGTAGTAACGCTGGAAGCCCTTCTCACCGTGCATATAGCCGAAAGAATAGATGTGCACCATGAGTGACACCGTTGAGATGACAACGAGCATCATTACCGAGATTGGGTCGAGGAGGACACCAAGGTCGAAGTGCAGATTACCAAGTGGCAACCATGTGTAGTTGTAAGGCACGAGGGTAGCGTAAGTACCATCAGCAACACGGGCACCGCTGAAGTAAGAGATTGCAGTCCAGTAACTCAGGAGAGTTACGAGCAACAGCGATGTAGTGCCGATAGTTCCTGCCACCTTTGGAGCCCATGCGTACTTCTTGTTCAGGAACTCTGGCACACCGATAGTGATGAACGATGCCAGAGGAAGCAGAAGTATTAGGATTGATAATGTGTATATCATAATGGCGAATTACAGTTTAAGATTATCAATAGCCTCTACGCTATCAGACTTGAACAGACGATATACGTTGAGGATGATAGCAATTGCAACGGCACTCTCAGCTGCACTTACACCGATAGAGAAGAGTGTGAAGAAGAATCCTTCATTTCCCTCTGGGAAGAGCAGACGGTTGAATGCGGCAAAGTTGATGTCAACAGCATTGAGGATAAGCTCAACAGAGACCAACATTGCTATCAGGTTACGGCGTGTAACAAAACCGAACACACCGATGAAGAACAATATCGCACTGAGTACGAAGAAACATTCTACTGGTACCATAATTACTTATCCTCCTTCTGATTACGTGAAACAACAAGTCCGCCAATGATACATGCAAGCAGGAACAATGAGATGAACTCGAATGGAAGTACGTACTGATACTTCTCTGAACCTACAAGTGCCTCACCAATCTTCTCCATAGAGACCTCACTGTCAGCTACTGACATGAACTTGTCGATGAAGAAGTTCTTGAGCATTACACCCACAACGGTTGCACAACCGATAAATGACACGATTGCAGCACCTACGGTACGCTTGAAGCTGAGCTTCTCAACATAGCCCTGAAGGTCACGACGACCAAGAAGCTGGATGGCGAAGATATAAATCATCGTCATGCCACCGGCATAGATGCTGAGCTGTGCGGCACCGAGGAAGGTGTAGTCAAGCAGGAAGTAAAGACCTGCAATGGCGAACAGCACGAAAAGCAATGCGGTAACAGAACGCATGATACGCTTTGTGAATACTGCTGCAAGAGCAGCTGCAATGATGACAACTGCGATGATTGCGAATACTATTATATTTGCCATGTCTTACTCCTCCGTTTTTGTTGGTTCAGCCTTTGGAGCAGCAGGAGCTGCCTTTGGTGCCTCTGCAGCCTTGGCAGCTGCTATCTTGGCATTCTCCTCGTACTGCTTCATTTCCTCCTCTGTAGGAGCAACATTGAGATGCTTTACGAGTACATCACGACTGAATGTAGCGTTTTCGAAATCCTTGACGAACTTGATAGCACCGAAATTGCAGGCATTGACGCAAAGCTGACAGAACATACAGTCGCCCAAGTCATACTGATAGTCAGTAAGGAGCTTCTTCTTCTTTCCGTCGGCAGTTACGACCATCTGCGATGTAATCTTGATGGTGCCATTTGGACACGCCTTCTCGCACAATGTACACGCAGTACACTTGTTCTTGCCATTCTCATCGAGAACCATGACAAGAGTACCACGATGACGCTCTGCGATGTGCTGTGTCTTGCGGTTTTCTGGATACTGCTCAGTAACCTTGCGAGTCATGTACTCACCCATGGTGATGTCCATACCCGTAAGCAAGGTCTTGAGACCAGCCAGAGCACCGCCGAAATATGATTTGTTACTCATTATATTTACTTTATTTACTTATCCTTCTTAATTGCGAGGTCAATACCTACAAGTTGCTGGTCCTGCTTGAACTGTGACTTGAACTTCATTGCACGGGCAAAGATAACAGCAAGCACAACGATGATAACTGCTGCAACTGCATAGCCGATGTAAACAATGCCTGTGAGGTTGAATGCTACACAAACAGTCATCAGAACAAGGTTGAAGAGTGCCAATGGCATGAGGTATTTCCACTCAAGCTTCAGAATCTGGTCGATACGGAGACGTGGGAATGTCCACTTAATCCACATAAGCAACCATACCATAGCGAATGCCTTGCCAAGGAACCAGACGATACCTGGGATGAGGTCCATTACACCGTCGAATGCCTCAACACCGATGTGAACAGGACACCAGCCACCGAGGAATACGAGTGAGGTCATACCTGCTACGATGAACAGGTTGAGGAACTCTGCAAGGTAATAGAAGCCGAAGCCCATACCTGAGTATTCTGTGTGATAACCTGCCGTGAGCTCAGACTCAGCCTCTGCAAGGTCGAAAGGACCACGGTTTGCCTCTGCATTACCTGCGATGAGGAAGATGAAGAAGGCGATGAGGGCTGGGATGTGTCCCTGGAAGATAAGCCATCCGAAAGGACCTGACTGTGCCTCTACGATGCCAGACACCTGCATTGTGCCTGTGAGGATAGTAGCAGTGATAAGGCAAAGACCAAGTGACATCTCATAGGAAATCATCTGAACGGCACCACGCATAGCAGATACGAGACCGTACTTGTTGTTTGATGACCAACCTGCAAGGAATACACCGATAACACCTATTGCGCTTACCGCTGTGTAGAGGAAGATACCTACGTTGAAATCGAGGATTACGGCACCTTTGTTCCAAGGAAGGAATGCGAAGGCACCGATAGAACCCATGATAACGAGGATTGGAGCAAGTGCGTAAAGAAGCTTATCAGCCTTGTCAACAAAGAAAATCTCCTTGATGAGCATCTTGAGAACGTCGGCAAAGACCTGAAGCAAGCCCCAAGGACCTACACGCATAGGACCGAGACGGCACTGGAAATACGCGCAGACCTTACGCTCCATGAATATCAGTGCGATGGCAAGAAGGGCATAGCCCACAATGATGAGCAAGCCGACGAGCACGCACTCAATAGTGATTGCCAGCCACGAAGGAAGACCGAGGGTCAGTTGAAGCAGGCTATCAAACCATTTTGATACTATTGAAAAGTCGAACATTGTTTTTCTTTATTATATATTATAAATAAGGTGTAGTCAGCCTAAAGGCTTTTACCTTTTATCTGTCGATATCAGGTATGATGTAGTCAAGACCTGCACCGACAGCGATAAGGTCAGCCACCTTTGTACCGCGAAGCATATCATCAAGAGCACCTACGAGGGTAAGAGCCATAGGACGGAGCTTCATACGGTAAGGAGACTTGTCGCCACGGGAATCGAGATATACACCGAACTCACCACTTGTACCCTCGCAAGCGAAATACCACTGTCCTTCAGGAAGCTTGATAATCGGCTTCTGCTTGATGTAGAACTCACCCTCTGGGATATTGTCAATGAGTTGCTCTATGATTCTGATAGACTGCTCAATCTCCTTGATACGGAGATAGTAACGGTCCTGTGCATCACAGTTGTCGAGGACAACCTGATTCCAGTCCACCTTATCATAAGCTGCGTATGGATAGTTTTTACGAAGGTCGTTAGCCCATTGTGAAGCACGACCGTTTGAACCTGACATACCATGAGAGATTGCATCCTCCTTAGAGATACAACCTACGTTCTCAAGACGCTGATGGGTGATTACGTTGTCACCAAACACATTTACGTACTCAGAGAGCTTTGGCTTGAGGTATGCACAGAGTTTCTTGACATTCTCCTGGAAGTGCTCATCGATATCATCCTGAAGACCACCGATACGATAGTAGTTCTGGATAAGACGACCACCTGTTGTTTCCTCCATGCAGTTGAGCACATACTCACGGTCACGCATACAGTAAAGGAACGCTGTAAGAGCGCCAAGGTCCTGAGCATAACAGCCGAGATAGAGAAGATGTCCGTCAATACGCTGGAGCTCATCCATGATTGTACGGATAACCTTGATACGGTCAGAGAGTTCTACGCCAAGTGCCTCCTCGATTACGCCACAGATAGCGTGACGGTTAATCATTGCTGAGAGGTAGTTCAGACGGTCGGTCATTGCCAGCGTCTGTGGGTAGGTCATGTTCTCGAACATCTTCTCAATACCACGATGGATATATCCGAGATGTGGAACGATGCGCTTTACCGTCTCACCATCGAGAACAGTCTCAAGACGAAGCACACCGTGTGTAGATGGGTGCTGAGGACCGATATTGATTACGAACTCATCATCACCGAAGAGCTGTACCTGCTTCTCAACAAGGTTTCCTTCCTTATCGAGACTATACTGCATGGTATAGTTAGGCTCTTCATCGTCCTCAAGAGTATAACCCTCCTGCGCTACGAAGTCCTTGCGGAGAGGATATCCCTTGAAGTCGTTACGAAGGAAGAGGCGACGCATATCAGGATGACCGAGGAACTTGATACCGAGGAAATCAAACACCTCACGCTCGAGCAAGTTAGCACACTTATAGAGAGAAGTGATACTCCAGATGACATCAGAGTCACCCTTCTTCTCTGCTATTGTCTTTACAGAGATACGCTCATGAGTGTCGGTATTCTCAAGGATATATATACATCCAAGACCTTCCTCGCCAAAATCCTCACCTATAATAGTAACGAGATAATCGAAATGCTTCTCGTCATGGAGTTTTGCCATTGCAGAGGCAAACTCGCTGAAAGAATAGACTATGTTATTAAGTTTCATTCCGTTTATCCTCCTTAGTGAATTGTATTGTTAATTTCCTTCTTGACAGCCTCGGTAACTTTACCTGCCGTAGCCTTCATCTCCTCGATGAACTTCTTTGGCACATCGGTTACCTTGATTGCATCAGGGTTCTTCTCCTTGCGGTTCACACCACCGAAGAACTTCTCAACCTTGACCTTACGCTGAAGCTGCATCATACCGTAGAGAATTGCCTCCGGACGTGGAGGGCATCCTGGAATATACACATCTACAGGAAGGAACTCGTCAATACCGCGAACTACATGGTAACTAGATTTGAAAGGACCACCGGAGATAGCACATCCGCCGACTGCAACAACATACTTCGGCTCGGCCATTTCATCATACAGACGTTTGAGAGCCGGTGCCATCTTGTGAGTAATGGTTCCAGCACACATGATAAGGTCAGCCTGACGTGGTGAGTTACGAGTAACCTCGAAACCGAAACGTGCGAAGTCATAGCGTGCACAACCGCAAGCCATGAACTCGATACCACAGCATGATGTAGCAAAGGTAAGAGCCCAAAGAGAATTACTACGTCCCCAGTTGATAAGGGCATCAAGATTGCCAACGACACAGTTTACACCGCCCTCGTTGAGCTCCTTAATCATAGACTCAAGCGTCTCGTTATCATTCCACTCATCGTATGGAATAGACTTGATAGAAGGCTTTCTTACTTCCATTCGAGCGCTCCTTTCCGCCATGCGTAAGCAAGGCCAAATACCAGTACAAGCATGAAGAAGCCAATGCTCATCAATGCCATTGTACCGAACTTATTAACTACTACTGCCCAAGGGTAAAGGAATACGGTCTCCACATCGAACATAAGGAAAAGAATGGCAAAGAGATAGTAGCCTACATGCATAGGAAGCCATGAGCTTCCACGTGTAGGAATACCACACTCGAAAGGTTCACCTTTTACCTTGTTGTAAGTGCGTGGACCCAGCAACTTTGCTGTGATATACGCCGCTACCACTAAGAAGACAGCCGTTATAACAACGGTTACAAACAAAGTGAAATACATAGAATTGTATAAAATAAAAAATTAATTTAGCTCTAAATCAACTGCAAAGTTAGTAAAAAATATTAACAACAGAAAAGAATTGAAAGGAAAAATCCCCCACCATTTGCATAAATGAAAAAAATAATACATTTTTTGGTAAAAACGTACCGAATATAAATTAAATTTATTACCTTTGCAGACAATAATTAGTGAAAACACTTTATTTTCCAAAATAGAAGACATCAAAAATGGCTAAAAGACTGCTGGTATTCCTTGCCTGCTTTTTCTATATAACAAACATACCGAATCTCCATGCCGAAGAGCTCTCATTCGTCGCGCATAAATTTACTGTGGCAGATGGTCTTCCCAGTAACAATGTCCGTGAGCTCGTACAGGATGGAGATGGTTATATTTGGCTTGGTACCACAGGTGGTTTATGTCGTTTCGATGGCTATCAGTTTGTTACTTTCAATACTTTCAACAACCCATCCAAAGGAAGTAACACCCTTCACGTCGGACAGGTGAATTACTCTGACAAAGGAAGTACCATATGGATTAACACATCATCACTTCTCACGGCTTGCTACCAAACCAAGACCGGAGAATTCATCGACTATACGGGCTTTGGTGGACAATACAGTCTGTACAGCAAGCGTCTGGAGACAAAAAATGATATCTGGCTCTATGATATCACCACAGGTGCAAGACGAATTACATACGCCAATGGGAAATTCGCAGCAACCGACTACAACGCGAAAAGCGGGCTACCTAACAATCACGTTATCAAGGCAATAGAAAGCACAAAAGGCTATACATGGATTGTCACGAAGATGGGTTTTTCCATTGTTGATCCAATGGGAAGAGCGGAAATAAGGGATTACAGAACCGAATTCAAAGGCGGCGAATCTTGGGGTGATTATGTCATGCTGATTGCAGGTAATGAAGTGTACAAATTCAACGCCACAGGCTCAAAAATGACACGCCATGCCCTACCCTCTCCCATGGGCGGTTTCAATACAGTTACCAGTACAATAACGATAAACGGGAAAATGTTCATCTTCACCAAAGAGAAAGTTATCGTTTTCGATATAATGACAGGAACATTCTCCCTCTCCCAGGATTGCGACATCAAGAGTGGAAAAATCCAGAAATCCACGGCTAACTACACACTTGTTGCCAATAAGGGGAAAACGCTTTGGATTATCGACCGAGAAGCTAACATCCAGAAACTCAACATTATAAATGAGATTCACACAAGTACAGATAAAAAACGCATCTACACCGCAGCAGAGGACAAAGAAGGACTTCTCTATATTGCCACCTATGGTAATGGACTATTCATTTATAATCCTAAGACACGCGAGATCCTCGGTCATTACACGCAAAAAGACGGGTTCTTCAATAATGACTATCTTCAGGAGATTCTGATAGACCGTGAGGGTAACATCTGGGTAAGTTCTGAAACAGCAGGTCTTTCATGCCTTAGCAGGGACGATTGTGCAGAGAGCTACTACCGTATGCTCACTCATGGGGATATCGGTGAATGGAGTAATAATATCCGCTCTATCACATGGGCCCAAAACGAGGATAATGTATGGCTTTCCACCAAGGACAACAAGCTGTACAACTACAATCTGACAAGTGGAAACATATCTCTATTTGAGGTTCTGAATGCACCTGTCTATTCCACTCTCATAGACAGCAGGGGACAGATATGGATTGGAACATGTGGTTCAGGTCTGTTCATTGACGGCGAACATTATACTGAGAACGACAGCATCAGTCTGATTAGTAATGATATATACAAAATAGTAGAGGACAAAATAGGAAGAATATGGTTGGCCACATGGCAAGGTGGTCTTCATATGACGGACAACAAGTTAGGACAGCCTCTGTATTTCACAAACTTCCTTATAACCTCGTATAATGAAAAGCGTCAGCATGACCTTTGTTTCGGTGATGACGGCGACCTCTGGGTTGCGACAAACAACGGCCTTTATGTCGTCAACACAAATAAGAAAAGAATAACCAATAAGGATTTCACTAACTATAACACCCAAAACGGTTCACTTCCAACAAATGAGATTGTATGCCTTTATTTTGACCACGAATCTCATACCCTATGGGCTGGTACCACAGGTTGCGGTATCATACAGTTGCAGATTGGCGGGAATCGCAAGATAAAGAATATCAAAACAATAGACCGTTCTGCAGGACTTGCGAACAACATTGTAAAGGCTATTCTAAAGGATAAAAACGGTTTTATCTGGGTAAGTACCGAGGAAGGTCTTTCACGTATTGAACCAAAGACCGGAGCTGTACGTACCATTCATATTGGACCAAGCCTGCAGAGTAATATCTTTGCAGAAAACGCCGCCCTTCTCACCAAGGACGGAAAAATGATATTCGGTACTAGCTATGGTCTGGCTATAGTTCGTCCTAATAGTGCCAAGTCACTGAACATCAAGAATGTAAACGTATGTATAACAGAACTCCGCATCAATGGAACATCTGTATATAACTCCCCTGACATGGACGCCCAACAGCGTGCCTACGCATCAGAGGGAGCCATAGAACTAACCCATAAGCAGAACTCCATAACAATATTCTTCTCTAACTTTATCTTCTCACAGGCTGGAACTTCCATCTACCAATACAAGATGGAAGGTACAGACAAAGACTGGCGTCCGGCTACATCCGTGAATTATGCGGAATACGCCAATATGTCGCCGGGAAAATACACATTCAAGGTACGTACTCTCGTAGATGGTAAATGGATCGAGGGAAAGCCATTCGATATAACCATCAACCAGCCACTCTATAACACATGGTGGGCATGGCTATTATACCTTATATTAATAGCAGCTGGTGGTACATATCTCTATATGCAATGGAAAAAGAACTTCAGGCTTCAGCACGAGATAAGCCTGAACAAGGAGCTCTCCGAGTTCCGCTTGAACTTTTTCACACACGTTACCCACGAATTCCGTACTCCACTTGCGATTATCTCCAACTCAATGGATGCCTTAACTCAGGCAAACTCAACTCAGGCAACCCAGAAAGCAGCGATAAAATCGGCAAAAAGAGGTACGAACCGCATGCTACGATTGGTAAATGAGTTAATGGAATTCCGCAAGCTCTCTGTCGGAGTATCACGTCTTGCCGTAGAAAAGGACGACATCATAGGTTTCGTACGAAATATCTACCAAGATCTATGGACAATAAGCAAACGCAAGGAGATAGATATGACCTTCACTCCTTTCGCCAAAGAATACCAGCTTACCTTTGACCACGCAAAGGTAGAGACAATCGTGTTCAATATTGTTTCCAATGCAGTAAAATACACTCCACAGAAAGGACAAATCTCTATCAAGATACTTCTCGACGACCAGAACGAGAACATTTCCATCATCGTAGAAGATTCCGGCCTGGGCATCAGCAAGGAGCAGGAGAAAGAGCTGTTCCGTCCATTCATGCACGGACTTGTATCTCAGGGAGGTATGGGTATAGGTCTGTATTCTGCCAAAGAAATGGCAATACTTCACCACGGAGACATCACATACAAGAAATCCGAGGAACTGGGTGGTGCCAAGTTTACAATCACCCTTCCTGCCAATGAGGACCTCTATACAGCCGAGGAATACATTCAAGACCTTGCTATTCACACCGAGACAAACGAGGACAATAGCGTGGTAGAGGAAGTTATCCATAACATGCATACCGAATCACTCAATGACATCACCCTTGCAATCATCGAAGACGACATGGATATGCTCGAGCAGATTTCTTCTGCAATGAGCCAGTATTTCCACGTCAATACATATATGAACGGTGAAGAAGCCATAAAGGGCATTATGGACACCAAACCAGACGTAATCATTAGCGATGTCATGCTTCCTGACACAAACGGCTACGAGATAGTAAAGAAACTCCGTAGCGAAACGGCATTCATCAATACTCCTATCATCATGCTTACCGCCCTTGACGACGAGCGTCATCAGATGAAAGGATACGAGGCAGGTGCCGATGACTACGTAACAAAGCCTTGTAATTTCCGCGTTCTCCTTGCCCGTATCGTTCAATTATATACATGGGCGCACAAACGCGAGCAACAAGCCATAGCAATGGCTACAGAGGACAATATCAATGCGGAAGAAGTACTTGATACAAACATTCCACAAGTTGAAGAAAGCGAAACGACAGCAGCAAATCCTTCAACGAAGTCATCTGCCACGGCAACTCCAAAGCAGATAACAACATCTCCACTCGACAAGAAATTCAAGGAAACCCTTGAATATATCGTCACACAACATATAAGCGACCACGACTTTACAGTTGACCGCCTTGCTGCACTCATGCAAATGGGACACACGAAGTTCTATGGACGAATGAAAGAAGTTCTGGGCGTAAGTCCAAACAAGTATCTTATGAATGAGAAAATGCGTATTGCCGCCGAACTAATCCTCGAAGGAAAATATTCCATCGCCGAGGTTAGTTTCAAAGTCGGCTTTATGGATCAAAGCTATTTCAACAAATGCTTCAAGCAATACTATGGTTGCGTGCCAAGCAAATACGGGAAGTGATGTTAGTGGAAAGAATAAAGTATAAAGAGTAAAGTGAAAAGAGGAACTGCGAAGCTGATGAACTTTAGCGAATAAAAAAATATAAGGTGCAAAGAAAATAGGCACCCGTATAAAATGAAAATTGGATAGGCACGCTTGCCTATCCATTTTTTCGATACATACATTAAGTCAACTAACTAATACTTAATTGTGATTACCTAACATAAAACCTATTTTCTTATTTCTGATGCAAAGATATAGTTTTTTCCAATATTACACTACGGAAAATCATTCGAAAATTAGCAAAATATTACGAAAATCACGTTTTTGCAGTATTGCAAGGCCTATAAAATAAAAATTTTCCTACTTTTTCGAGTAGGAAAATCATACATTTACGTTAATTCTATGCAAGGAGTTTTTCTATCAAAGACTGAAGATCATCCAGTCTTAACATGTTCGGTCCATCGGATAATCCCTTGTCCGGATCAGGGTGTACTTCGAAGAAATAGCCTGTTGCCCCGAATGCCTTTGCAGCCATTGCCATCGCAGGAACAAAACGACGGTCACCAGAAGTACAGCCGTTACCACCTCCTGGACGCTGAACACTATGCGTACAATCCATTATCACTCGAGGCACAATCTCAAGCATATCCGGAATATTTCGGAAATCCACAACAAGGTTGTTATATCCAAAAGAATTTCCACGCTCCGTCAGCCATACCTCCTGGATGTTAGGTGATGGGTGTTGGGTGTTAGTTTTTGCAGTATCAAGAACCTTCTGCACAGGATACTTCATATCTGCCCCACTTAGGAACTGGGCTTTCTTTATATTCACGGTTTTACCAGTCTTAGCAGCGGCAACGAGCAAATCTGTCTGACGGCAGAGGAACGCCGGAATCTGAATAACATCGACCACCTCCCCTACTGGAGCCGCCTGACAAGACTCGTGAATATCCGTCAGGATCCTAAGACCATACTTTTCCTTGACATCGGCAAGCATCTGAAGACCACGCTCCATACCAGGGCCTCGGAAAGAAGTAATACTCGTCCTGTTCGCCTTGTCAAACGAAGCCTTGAAAATTATATCTGTATCAAGAGCCTTGTTTATCTCCACGATTTTCTGAGCCACTACATCTAGCAGCTCAGAAGACTCAATAACACAAGGACCTGCAATAAAAATCGGTTTCATATTGTCAAAAGTTATGTTTTTTCCAAAAACGTGAGGTTATATCCACAAGATCCTTACCATCCTCTACCCTATACAAGCGCTGATTGGTAGTTTCATGATCAAGACCACCAAGACGCTGTACATAAGGCCCGACTTTGATAAAATCAAAGTTCTTCAGATGAATCTCCTTTGAGATGTCATTATACCCACTATACCAGGCAGTCTTCAAATGCGGATATGCCTGTTTTATATAAGCTGCAAGTATATCCACCTCGCGAGGCTCTGCATCGCCTCCCATAAAAGCGATACACGTAACATCCTTCCCGTACTCATCAAGCATAGGCTTCAGAGACATCACGTTAAGCGGCATACCCACGTCATCCCACAGGTATTCGCTATGACACCCCATACAATGGCACGGACAGTTACTTATATTTATGGAGAGAGTGGTCTCATCAGGTATTTCCTGAAAGACCACTCCTGTATTAACATATTTCATTTATGTGGTTGAAATCTCCTTTTTTATTATACGGTCATCTTCTTAGGACCTGCATAGTAGCGGCGGCTTGCCTCTTCCTGACGAGCCTGAGAGAAGTTGCTCACACGCTTCAGATAACCGATGATACGGGTCATATAGTCAACATTCTTTGAGTGGCACTTAGGACACTCATGCAGATAACGCTTGTCTATGCATCCGCACTCGTTACAGATCGTGTTAGGAATATTGAATGTGAAGTAGTTACAGCCCTCATTAGCAGCAACCTTCAGCAACTGCATATACTGAGCCTTAGAGAGATGCTCCTCAAGATTCATGTGAAGGGCACTACCACCTGTGAGATGCTCGATGTATGGAGCACCATGAAGCTTGAACTTATCCATGATGTTAAGGCTCTCGTCCTCTACAACATAGAAATAAGAGTTGTAGCAGTCACGTGGCACAAAATAACCATCCTCACGATCCCACTTTGCATGCTTCACACCTACGTTCTCTGCAGGAATCATCTCACAGTTGAAGAGAACGTCCTTTGTGCGATACTGCTTGTTGAGTTTCTCCACGATAGAGAGAACACCCTGAACAAACTCCTTGTACTTATCGTTTGGAGTAATCTCAAGTCCCATGAACTCAGCAGCCTCTACAAGTCCGTTGACACCGATTGTGAGATACTGACGGCTCATATTGATATAACCAGAATCAAACAGAGGAAGCATGCCATGCTCCTGAAGATCCTTCAAGTTCTCATTATAGGCAAGCTGAACCTTATGGCAGAGGTCGATAACCTCCTCAAGATACTGCTTGTAGTCCTTGCCGTTGTTCACAGCATACTGAATACAACGGTTGAGGTTTACTGTAAGAACTGACTTTGAACCTGTACTTACACCACCTGCACCAAGTGTATAAGAGAAGCCATTGTCCTGAATCTCATTACGCAGACGGCAGCAAGAAGACAGAGAATCGGCATTATCACTCATATAGGTGAAGAATGAATGGCCCTCAGCGTACATCTCTGCAGCAAACTCGCCCCACTCCTTGTCACGGCACTCGCCATTGTCGGCAAGAAGAGCCATTGTCTCAACAGGGAATGTCAGAACAGTCTTTGTACGCTCCTTGTTGAACCACTTCATGAATCGCTTCTGCAACCAAGAGAGGCTGTTCCAGTCAGGCTGTGTTCCGTCTGGGAAGTAGAAGTTACCGAAGAGTGACTCGAAATAGTACTTGTCATAGTAAGCCACATTCCAGAATACTGCCTGGAAGTTACGTGCACCTGTAGGCTGGTTGATAGAATACACAATCTGCTCAAAGCAGTCTGTTATCACCTTATCTATAGTACGCTGACGAAGTGAAAGGTCAACAACCTTGTCAGGATTCTTCCAATAATCTACACCATACTCCTTACCGATGAAGTAATTCAGATACATCAGGAACTCAGGAGTTGCACATGCACCAGAGAGCATTGAGCTGACAATGAACACCATATTTACGAAGCCACCGCAGAAGCTCTTCAAGTTTGTCGGAGCAGTAGAATTACCACCAATGCCGGTAGTGCCGCCAATGAGCCAAGGATACATGGTTATTGAAGCACAATAAGGCGCAATGGAAGTCTCATCATTCTTATATATAAAATGGTGAGTCAGAAGGTCGATATACTTGTCTGCAAGTTCCTTGCCGTACATCTTTTTCATTCTATCCGTCAGCAGACGGCGGTTCAAGCGAATGAAGTTAGATTTTGGCAACTCGCCGATAAGAGTTGCAATATTTTTATGCTCAACGTTTGCGTTTGCGTCAAACTTTGAACCAGTCGCTGCATTGGCAGCTTCCATATATGCGGTAAGGAAATTCAGCTTGTCAAGGGTTTCACGATCCTCTGTATGACTCTGACGATAGAGCATGAAAGCCTTAGCCACACTAAAGTAGCCTTCCTTCATAAGCGCAATCTCAACCTGATTCTGAATATCCTCCACCTTGATATCGTCTTTAATATCCAAGTGACTGATAATCTTTGAGATAGATCCAATACTATAGGTCTCACCAACAGCCTCGAAAGCCTTGATTATGGCCGTCATTATCTTATCCAGGGAGAACTGGTCGCGTGAACCGTCACGCTTGAGGATGGTAAAATTCTGAAATTCCATTGCTTTTGCTAAGTTTATATTAATTGCTGTATTCTATTAATTATATTTTATTATTTAGGTGTAATTTTTAACCACATATCCTGCAAAAAGTTGTCCGTTTTGGGAAACTTTTCTCCAACAGGAGAAGAAAAAGTTATCCGTTTTTGAAAACTTTTCTCACCTTCCACGCTATGAAAGTTTTCCGTTTGGGATTTTTTTCTGTGTGCAAAGGTAATATTTTTTTTCTCAAATTCCAAAAGATTTTCCAATTATTTTTTCACTATTTTTCGGGCAAAAAACACGTAAAAATCATAAATCATAACTTATCAATAACTTACGTATTTTTACATAAAGGAAAAGTTTATATTGCACAAAATCACACATTAAAAAACCTTAAAAATGCCTAATTTTTCATGTCTTGCAAACCCTTGCAATCAATAATATCACGAAGTCTATACCATCCCCCTAAACACAGCGTGTCAGAAGCCTATTCCCCTACCTTTTTTCCTGCTCGTGCCAATTTTCCTCACATATCATTTTTGTCTTCACCCGATTATTTTACCACTTTTTCTTGCCAATTCTTAGTTTTTCCATAATACCATAAACCTTTTTCGCAGTTCCGATGTAAGTCCGATGCAAGTCCGTTGTAAGTCCCATCTAAGTCCCATTTTTCTATAGGCGAAATATAGGCGTTATTTGTAGGATGTATATGATTTACAAACAAACAGGAGAGCACCTCTTGCGAGATGCCCTCCTTATATATTATATAACGTGAGTCTAAATCTACCTCACCAATTCAATTTCCTTACTGCCGTTTTCCCAGCCAAAGCCGGTGAATGAAACGCTACCGCTATCTGCAGTCACAGAAACGACGAAGTTATGGATAACTTTCTGTCCATTATCGTCACACAGCACCTTTACACTACGGAACCTTGCGACAATCTGTCCCAAAGCATTCTTCTTTGTGCTCGTCACAGGACCAACCCATGCCTGCTTGGGGGTGCCCCAGAAAGCGCGATGAGCCTTAACTGCATTAATAGCCTTCTGCTCCAAGCTCGCATTGGCACTTGCAGGCATCTTACCATACTTACCCTCTTTTGCCAACTGCTTATAGGCTATCTGCATTCCCATAGCCTGCTTCATATTGGAATTTCCGTTAGTATCTGCCTTTATAGCTGCAAGATTCAAGGCTGGGTATTTTGACTTATATTCCCCAGACATAGAGCCGAACAACTCGTTAAGTCCCTTCTCCACGCTCTTCCACTCACTCTCCGTACCGTCAATTTTGTCTAAGCAAATCTGCATATAGGTATAAGCCATATCGAAGAAGGCTGCACGAGCAACAGGATCACTAAAGCTGAGACCACGATCTATGATGAACTGTGTCTGCTGCAAGCGGATAGTCTTGTCAGAAGTGGCAACGCCAGGCATTCCCTTCCAAGCCTCCTGCTTGAAGTCCCATATCATAGCATCTATGTCTTTCTTTGACTGCTTTGTCTTCCATGTGTCAGGACCAAGACCGAGGTCTATACGAGCATCAATAACGAAGGTAAGAGGCTGTTTAGCAGACATAAGCTCACAGAATGACTTATAATCCAAGCCCTTATAGCCATTCTTCATAGAATTCTGCATCTGAGAGGCACAGTACTCGGAATAGCCTATTATGTTATTGATGTCGCCATCAACAGTCCAACTGCATTGTTTCGCATTCTTAAACTCGTATTTAGGCACAAAATTAGTCTGGTTTGAACTGCTGCTTGAGCTACTACTCTGAGCTGCAGAACTATTGTCGCTACTTTCACTAACGCTACTAACTGTAGTTGTAGTACTCGTAGGTTCGCTAACGGTAGTCTCCGTCTGCTGGCTAGCCGTACTCTTCGTGTCATTAGTAATGTTGTTCACAGTTTCCTTGGCTGCTTTCTTTACTTTGTTAGCCAATCCCTTCAAGTTACCGAACTGTGCATCAGCCACGTTGCTGAATGCGAACATGGCAAAGAGTGCCATGACAGAAATCTTCATTAAATGTCTCATGTCTTCTATTTTTTGCAATTGGTTTTAGTAAGATTTATAAAATCACGATATTTAAAAATCACTTGCAAAATTAATCAAAATTTCTGAAACCGCCAAACAAATGCACAAAAAAAATATTTTTTACTTTTTAGAGTAAAGAGAAAGCGGTAAATACGAAAAAGACAGTCCTTTTATCTCAGACTGCCTTTTTCATACCTTGTTTTTATCTTTTTTCGGCCTTTTTCCGACCTTCGTTATTCCTCCGTTACAGGTTCGCTTCTCCTTCGCTCTTCCTCCGCTCTTCCTTCGCTCTTCCTTCGCTCTTCCTCCGCTCTTCCTCCGTACCAAAGTCGGTGCAAAGTCGGTGGAGAAGCGATTTTATAGCGAAGGATCAACGAGTTTGCTTAAGAGGAGCACAAGAGTTATAACGGGAAATTAATGGTTCATAAACCTATGCTCTGCAAGCTTCTCGTATTTTGTTCCCGGACGACCGTAGTTGGCGTATGGATAGATGCTGATACCGCCACGTGGGGTGAAGATACCCGTCACCTCTATATATTTAGGATCCATGAGACGGATAAGGTCCTTCATAATGATATTGACACAATCCTCATGGAAGTCGCCATGATTGCGGAAAGAGAAGAGATAGAGTTTCAGACTCTTGCTCTCAACCATCTTCACATCGGGCACATACTGTATCTTTATCTCTGCAAAGTCAGGCTGTCCGGTAATAGGACATAGAGATGTGAACTCCGGACAGTTGAACAATACCCAGTAGTCATTCTCAGGATGCTTGTTCTCAAATGCCTCAAGTACCTCTGGAGCATAGTCCTGACGGTATTCAGTCTTTTTACCAAGAGACTGAAGATTATCATTTTCGCGATTTGCCATAAACACTCAATTGAAAAAATATTACACTCTACACATTGAAAATATTAAAAACGTTATACTTCTCCCCTGTGTCATATACATCTTCCTGTTCATGTTTCTTCACCCATCCTACGACACGGATAGTAACAGGAAGCACGATAATCTCATAGACAGTCTTCAGACACACCTGAGCAAGCATAAGCCAAGGGAGCTCGTCAGAAGGGACAACTCCGCCTAATGCAAGCGGGAAGAAGAGTATGGAGTCAACGCCCTCGCCAAACACGGTACTGAGAATAGCACGAAGTGAGAAATTCTTTCCGGCATCGCGTACCTTCATCTTGCTCATTACATAGGCATTGACGAAAGAACCGGCAAGGAAAGCCACAAACGATGCTGCTGCAATTCTTGGGGCAAGTCCGAAGATATAGTGGAATCCCTCTTCGCCCGTCCAATATTCAGCGCCAGGCAGCCAATCGCAAAAAGCGCCTACTGCGACAAAGAAGAAATTCATGAGGAAACCAAGCCAAATAAGAAGTCTCGCCTTACGGAATCCCCACACCTCACACACCACATCATTAATAATATAGGAGATTGGGAAGACGATAACGCCACCAGTCTGGCTGTGACCGAAAAAAGCAATCTGCTTTGTCTCAAACACATTAGATGCTATGAGACATACACAAAAGAGCACGCTGAAAAGCAGAAAAAGCACGCTCACCTGAGATGATTTCTTATTCATTTCCTTGTTTTTTAAGAGGTTACCAAGCACTCTGAAAGCCATTTACAATGGCTTTAATTGAAAATTTATAATTGATAATGGATAATTAGAACCGCGGGTTTCTTTGTTACTCAATACCCATTTCAGATTCTTACCATCCCATTGTACTCCCATAGTATAAAATTGCCCAAACTCTATACTAACATCAGATGAGATAGGTTGCGTCTTTACTTCCTTGCCATTGATTTCCAATACGAGTCGCGCATCCTTTATCTTATTTCCTGTTGGAACATAGAAACTCCATATTTTTGTCAAAGAGTCAGCAGGCGCTTTATAAGAACCAGAAACGACATCATCGCTCACAGAAATACCTTTAGGGTTGACTTTAAAATCGGCTGTCACATCTACATTTGCTTTGGTATAATACCATTTGTCCTTTACCTCAAACCCCTTGTGCTTGACTGTGATTATATCCGATGTTCTATTATATATATACAATAGTTCAATAGATGACAATGAAGTACTTTCAGAAATTGCTGCCGTAGATGAGTGTTCAGAATAAGCCAATAAAGGCATGGTACCACCACGTTTCAAATCTACTTTACATTCAACATTCCCACCAGACAAAGAGGTTTCTGCATTATTAAAGGCTATGACATCAATAGCCTCTCCTTTATTGACAGTCTCAGGAAATCCCACCTCGAAAGCCAAATGCTTCGTTCCTTTCTCTTCTTCAGTAATGATAGTATCGGTAGAATGAACCAAACCTGCATCATAGATTTTACCATTCTGAACCATATACACATTGAAATTCTCTCCTTTCTTGCTCCAATTATTCCAACAAGTTATGTCAGAATTTGGAAAACCAACAGAATAACAACCTTTCAATTTGAAATGTCCGAACGTAAAAGTCTTACTTTCAGGCTCATCATCATCATCGCTGCTACAGCCAACGAGCGGCATACACAAGGCAGCCACCAGCAGCCAAGGCAGATAATTGAATAACAATCTTTTCTTTTTCATTTGTAATTTCTAAACGGTGTAAACGAGATACGCCATATATCCAGCAAACAAAGCCAGCATAACAAAGCCTTCCCAACGCTCTACCTTATACTTCGTAAAGGAGAAGAGCCAAAGAAGCACCATACTGAGCATCATCATCCCAAAGTCAAGCGGAGTTATTCCACCGATAACCATTGGCGAGATTAGGCCCGTCACACCTATAATAAGAAGTATATTGTAAACGCATGAGCCTATGACATTGCCCATAGCAATAGCTGACTGTCCCTTACGGGCGGCCACAACACTTGTGGCAAGTTCAGGAAGCGAGGTTCCACCGGCAACAATCGTAAGGCCTATTACAGCATCACTAACACCAAGAGAAGCGGCCACATTAGTAGCAGCATCCACAAAGGCATTACTACCGAATACGAGACAGGCAAGTCCACCTACCAGTCTTATGACAGCTCCTAATACCGTAAGTTTCTTATCTTCTACATCAGATTCGTCATCTGGAGATGCAGTCTTTACAGCATATACCATATATGCAATGAGAAGAATAACGAACAGAGCTCCTGCCCAACGGTTTATCACACCATATATGCCAAAGCAAAGAAGGATGAACGAAGCTCCGATAGCTACAGGAATATCCCTGCGAACTGTTCCTTTGGATACCGTCATAGGAGCAACGGCAGCAGCAGCTCCGGCAATAAGCAGTCCATTGAATACGTTACTGCCCACAACATTTGCCACAGCAAGATCGGTAGTTCCCTGAATAGCAGAGGTAAGACTTACGAACAGCTCAGGCATAGAAGTGCCAAGAGCAACAACAGTAAGACCTATGACCATTTCCGGAATACCGGCACGCTGAGCCAAGGATACGGCACCATCCGTAAGGAAATCTGCCCCCTTGAGCACAACGAAAACACCTATAACTATAGAAATGATATCCAAAAACATATTCCTGACAATTAGAATAGTGATTTATGGAATAAGGATTGATACCTGATGTTTTATCTGCAAACAAATACCATCTCTTATTCCATAAACCCTAATCCTTTATTTTCTGTCGTCAACATTATCACCCTCAGTTGGAGACATTGACTCCTCGAAGTCTGTAATGCCAGCCTCTACGAGGATATCATACCATTGGAGGAGCTTCTTGATATCACTTGTGTGAACGCGCTCACGGTCGAAATCAGGAAGGAAAGACCCGAAATACTCCTGAAGCTCTGCGCCACTTGCCTTCTTATAGTTAAGGGAAGCCTTCTTACCCTCTTCCTTATCACGGAGAGCAGCAAGAACCTTCATCAAAGGAACATCCTCCTCATAAGTGTACATTGCGATATCAGCAAGTGAAGTAACACGGTCGGTAGCGAAAGCAGGCATACGCTTGTGGCTTGCATCAAGCGACTCAACGATAAGGTTCATCTTACCGCGTGAAACTAACTTGTAAAGTCCTGGTTTGCCTGAAATGGCAAGAATTGTCTGTTGCATTTTTCTTTTTTTGTTTTATATTTTATGTTAGTACTTTATTCCAAACAAAGTCAATACCTTGTTTATTTGCGTATCAACGTCCTCTACCCCATCGTTTACGATGACGGCATCAGCACGTTTGGCAACTTCTTCCTGAGATATCTGTGCGTCAACCCATTGTCTGGCTCTTTCCTTTGAGATGGAGTCGCGCTTGGCAACCCTCTCAACCCGTACATTCTCTGGAGCAACGACACACACTACCCTATCCACAGTATGCTCAAGATGTGCCTCATAGAGAATCGCACTCTCCATCCATTGAAGACCGGAGTCATAGAAGTCACGTATCACGGCAGGATGAACTATTGCATTAATAGCCAGTTTGTTCTCTTCTGATTCAAGCAGGAACTTAGCCACTACAGCCTTATTCAAGATTCTGCCATCATAGGCGTCCTCGCCAATAAGTGTCATGAGTTTGTCACGTATCTCATCTGACGAAGCCATCAATTTCTTGGCACCTGCGTCACAGTCATATACCTCGATGCCACGTTCCTTGAGCCTTTGGCAGACAAACGACTTCCCTGAGCCTATACCGCCTGTTATCGCTATTCTCATAAGCCTTATCTGAGACTTTCTATAAGGTAATCCACCTGTTGCGTCTCAAGGGTTGCATTCGCAACGCCCTTAGGCACGGTACGAAGAATGAGCTTGCACTTGTCAGAAGGATTGGAAGCCACATCGGCATAGTCAACCACCACGCTAAAGCTCTCTGGACGAATTGCATCTATACGGCTGCGTCCGGCAACAACTTTCACATTCACCTTTGTAGGGAAAGTACGAAGGGCCAATCCATCAGGCATGTTAATAGAGACAATCGGCACTTGGACAATCTTCTCCGTAAGCATATCAGGATAGAATGTGGCACTAATATATTCAGGTACCATCTTCACACCCTTTATTCTCTTCAGGGGAATCTCACGGGTAATGGTATCCGTGAAGCCTATAATCTCCGTATTTTCCGTAAAGAGCTCCGTAATACTATCCAAGACAGCCTGGGAGGCATAGATCCTTACGCTATCAGGTGAAACCACAGTACGGGCAATATAATATGTATCAGCAGGCCTTATAATACCATCTATATGCGCCCTGACCATCTTGGACATTCCGAAACTGAACAGGAAATCCAGCTTATCGGGCTTGATGGATACAATCTTACTGCTGGCATAGAACATCGAGCCAAGGCTTTTCTGTACCTCGGTGATAGGCACATTTCCCCTGCCCGTGCCACGCGCGTAAGAAGCAAAATTGAATCTAAGCGGCTTTACGATATCTCCATGCATATAGGATATCAGCACAAACCCCTTGTCACGCACCACTACACGGATTGTATCAGGCAGAGGCTCCGTGATTACGATGTTATTAGGGATGCCATAAAGCTGCACAGGAATGGCAATCTCTTTTTCGGTTGTCTCATTAAGTACTGTCATAAACCAGAATCCAGCACTTACGGCAAGGAAAAAGAGAAACACAAAGAACTCCTTATTCACAGCACTGAACAAGAAGTCCTTTATTACCTTGTACGGCTTGATGCCCCTTTGGGTATTCACCTAATCAGTTTATTTTGTAGGCTGAGCTGCGGCAGCATCAGCGAAGACATAGTTCTTATCGCAGGTTACCACAACGCCACGAGCAATCTCTATGTCAACCGTGTTCTTCTCAAGGTTGATCTTCTTCACTGTACCATGAAGACCACCACCTGTAACGATTTCAGTACCTTCCTGAAGAGAATTCTGGAAATTACGTATTTCCTTCTGCTTCTTCTGCTGAGGACGAATCATAAAGAACCACATGATTGCAAAGATTGCAACCATCATAATGAGCATAGAGTAGCCACCACCCTGCTGGGCCTGTGCTGCTAGAAACATTGATGTCATATAAGCCTAACCAAGCCTTCCCAAAGGGAAGGATGTTTTATAGTCACATCCCTGACTTCAGCCGCGCTTGGAGTTCGGTTTTATTATTATACTTAATTTTAATATTGTCATTTGATTCACCCCATAAGCATTTATCTTAGTATAAACACACACCTTTGGGGAGGTTTTAGTGGGGCTTTTACTTCTTCTCCGGCATTACCTTCATCAGCTTGCCAGTCTCAATGAGGTGACGAGCGATAGCATCAAGCATACCGTTGATATATCCGCCAGAACGTGGTGTAGAATAGAGCTTTGCAAGATCCACATACTCGTTGATTGTAACATTGACCGGGATATTAGGGAAGTTAAGCATCTCCGTGATAGCCAACTGCATAATGATGACGTCCATATATGCAAGACGGGAGAAATCCCAGTTCAGGGAAGCCTCTGTCATATAGCGCTGATACTGCTCGGCATTAAGGATTGAAGCGCGGAACAGCTTACGGGCGAACTCACGGTCCTCCTCGTCACGATATTCAGGGAGCAATTCAAAGTTTGCATTTGATTTCTCGTCGAAACGCTTGATGGTCTTCAATACAAATGTATCAACAACATCCTTGTCATCATTCCAGTACAGACTTATCTCCTCAAGAACAGCAGCAAGCTCATCATTATCCTGAATGTGCTGACGATAAATCTTACGCCATACCTCACGGTCAGCCTCGTAGCTGCTGTCTGGATCATTCATATAATCCTTATATATATCGCTTGCCTCTATCTGGAGGTAGAGCTTCTTGACATACTCGATACTATCCTCCCAGATGTGCTTCTGTCCGTCATAGAACTCCTGCAACATCTTGTTAATCTCAAGTTGGAAAGCGAACTTGTTTTCTACGAACTTTGACGAAGGAATAGGCTGTCCTTCACGCTGAGCACGAGCCACAGCAACCTCAAGGTGCTTACGCGCCATCTTTGTTACTTCAACGATAAGCTGGAGAAGATAGTTATAAAGATGATACGATTTTGACAGACTGAAAACAAGTTCCTTTTCAGCATTGTCAATGTTATGATTACCGTTCTGGAAATACGCATAGGTAAGTTGTACGGCTTTAATACGGATTAGTTCTCTGTTAATCATTTCACCTATATTGGTCTTTTTTGTCTTTACTGTTCATAGATTGACTGTTTCCATTAGCTAACCTGCGCTTCAGGCTACAATCTTCTTTATAACGTATGCAATGTGCGAGGCATAACCGCACAATTCCAAATTTACAGTGCAAAATTATGAAAAATGATGCGATTATCCAAATAAAATAAGTTTTTTTATCAGAAAAAATGACGATTTTCATAAAAATCCTTGCTTAAGTCAAGAAATATGAGTACCTTTGCATCGCTTTTTTTTGAGCACATCCCGAAAACCGAGATGATATCTCGTGTGATGGCGAATTAAGCAATTAACAAATTTTCGTTTAACAACTTAATTTAGAGTAACACAAATTATGTTAGAAATTTCAGTAAAAGGTCAGAACAGAACTGACATTGGTAAGAAGGCATCAAAGCTGATGCGTAAGGAAGGTCTCGTACCATGCAACCTCTATGGTGAGAAAAGAGACGAGAACGGTCTTCCAGTAGCTAAGGCTTTCGCTGTATCATTCGCAGAGCTCCGTAAGGCAGTTTACACTCCAAACATCTACGTTATCAACCTCGACATCGAGGGCGAGAAGCACATTGCTATCCTCAAGGAGCTCCAGTTCCACCCAGTTACAGATGCTCTCCTTCACGTTGATTTCTTCGAGGTAACTCCTGAGAAGCCAATCACTGTTGGTATCCCTGTAAACCTCGTTGGTCACGCAGCTGGTGTACGTGCCGGTGGTCGTATGAGCCTCTCTATCCGTCAGATCAAGGTTACTGCTCCTTACAGCAAGATTCCTGAGAAGCTCGACGTTGACGTTACTGCTCTTGAGATCGGTAAGTCAATCAAGGTTGGTTCACTCCACTACGAGGGTCTTGAGCTCGCAACAGGTAAGGAAGTAGTTGTATGCTCTGTCAAGATGACACGTGCTGCTGCTGCCGCTGCTGCTGAAGCTGCTGCTGCTAAGTAAACCACGTTTTACTGACAACAAAACATAAAAGGGCGCCCATCGGTGCCCTTTTTTTGAATTAAGAGTAAAGAGTGAAGAATTTAAATTACACTATCTACATTACTCTTTACACTTTCAACTTTACACTATAAGGAAATGGAAAAATACTTAATCGTCGGTCTTGGAAACCCGGGACCTGAATATCACGAAACCCGTCATAACGCAGGTTGGATGGTTATCGATAGCTTTGCTGCAGAACAAGGCGTAACCTTCGAGGACAAGCGTTACGGCTATGTGGCAGAGACAAGCGTGAAGGGCCGTAAGCTCATTCTGCTAAAACCTACCACATATATGAACCTCAGTGGCAATGCCGTGCGCTATTGGCTTGAGAAAGAGAATATTCCGAATGAGAACCTTCTCGTCATCGTTGACGACCTAGCGCTTCCTCTTGGTAAGATGCGTCTCAGAGGCAACGGCTCAAATGGCGGTCACAACGGCTTGGGACATATTCAGCAGCTCATAGGACAGCAATATGCCCGTCTTCGTATGGGTATCGGCAGCGAGTTTAATAAAGGTCAGCAAGTTGACTGGGTTCTCGGCAAGTTCTCTGACGAGGACAAGCAGATTCTTCAGCCTTGCATCGACTCTGCACGAGAGATTATCAAGAGCTTTGTTCTTGCAGGCATCCAAAGGACAATGAACCAATACAACAAGAAGTAATGAACGAACAGGCACGCATAGACAAATGGCTATGGGCGGCACGCATATTCAAGACCCGCAGTATTGCTGCTGACGCTTGCAAGAACGGTCGTGTGACCAAGAACGGCGTAAACATCAAGCCGAGCCATATAATAAAGATAGGGGAAACCGTATCTGTGAAGAAACCGCCTGTAACCTATTCTTTCAAGGTTCTGAAGGCGATAGAGAACCGTGTAGGCGCGAAACTTGTCCCGGAGATATACGAGAACGTGACAGACCCAAAGCAATACGAACTTCTTGAGATGTCGCGCATCAGCGGTTTCGTGGATCGTGCTCGCGGCACAGGTCGCCCAACGAAGAAAGACCGCCGTGCAATGGATGCATTCGTAGAGCCTGCCATGTTCGGTTTCGACGATGAATTCGATTTCGACCTTGACGACGAAGAGGAGGAATAATATAGGGTGTCTGTGAAAAATATGTGTACTATGTGTACTGTGTGTACCCAACATGTCTTTTCCTAAAAAAGGTTGACTCTTTTCAGGCTTAGATTTTTAACATTTGGCTACCCATACAGAAAAGGTTGACTACCAGTACTGGGAAATGTTGACTACTTTCACTGAGTTGGTTGACTCTTTTCCTAATAACGTACTGATATTGTTTACTACTCATACTGTTTTTGTTGACTTTGTACTGAAAAAGTTGACTACCACATGCGTGGCTGTATCCCTGTTTCGTTGTGCACTATGGCAGGAGGCTTCATGCCTATGCTGGAGTGTGGCCTGTGGTTATTGTAGAAGTCTATGAAGGAGGATATGCGCTCCCGTGCATCAATGATATTCTTGAAGCGGCGCTCATGATATATGACTTCTGTCTTCAGTATGCCGTTTACTCGTTCGGCTATGGCATTGTCCGTTGGCTTGTAGTCTTCTGTCATGGAGATGTGTATGCCATATCTCTTCAGTTCCTCTGTATAGGCGTTGCAACAGTACTGCACGCCTCTGTCGGAGTGGTGGATGAGCCCTTGCAGCTCATCAGCTGTAGCCTGGCAGATAGCCGTGCGGAGGGCCGTCAGGGTATGTTCCGCCTCCAACGTGTCAGAGAGGTGCCAACCGACAATCTTGCGTGAATAGGCATCGGTCACCAGATGAAGATAGCTGCATCCATCCACAAGGTCTATGTATGTAATGTCGCTTACCCACAGTTGGTTGCGGCTGGTGGGAACGAAGCCGCGGATGAGGTTCTTGTACTTGTGGTAGCGGTGATTGGAGTTGGTGGTATGGCGAGGCTTCGGACGTCTCTGCATCAACTGAAAATCACGCAGCAGGTGAAGGAAGGCATCACGGCCGGGCACCCAGTCGTCAACGAACATACGCTTCATCATCAGCCACAGCTTGTAGTACCCTATACCTGGATCCATCTCACGTATCTGTCGCACTGCATCAACAATGCGTATCACGCGATGCACACTCTCTTCCTCGCGCTTCTGCTTCTTGTAGTAGGCCTGCTTTGACTGGCCAAGCAGCTCGCAGCCATACACGACAGTGAAGCCGTACAGGCTGCTCAGGCGCTCTACTGCTTGGCCCCAGATTTTTTTCTGATCCTGAGACCTTGTTCCTCGGCTATGTCAATAAGTGTATTCAGAGCCAAGTTCTTGTCCTGACTGTACTTCAGCTGCTTTTCCAGCTTCTCTATCTGCTTGCGCTGTGCCTCTATCAGGGCAGACATGGAGGCAACATCAAGCGGCTTCTCATGATTCTCTTCTGCCATATCAACGTCACTTTGAACCGTTACTGGATGCAAAGATGCACATTTTTCGTGAATTTCCAAAGGACTTAGGCAACTTTGTATCCAGGAAGACAGCAAATTTGTACTCGGAAGGTTATATTTCATGGCTATTTCCTTCCTTGACTTGCCACTTTGCATGTACTCGATGCAAATACTGCGCTTTAAGGCGCGACTGAATTTTTGTCTACTCATAATTCTTAAATGATATTAAAATTTTAACATTTAAGCCTTTATGGGAGTCAACCTATTTCAGTACAAGACA
>CADCHG010000040.1 GCA_902801155.1 uncultured Prevotellaceae bacterium
AGTAACAAGTAACAGGTAACAATAAGGATTTTAGTGCATGGCCAAAAATTTTACAGAATATTTCTAAGGAGTTTATATACCTTATTATATATAGAATAATAAAATATAGGCAGTTGATTATACTATTTTTCTTATTGTTACCCGTTACTTGTTACCAACACGTTTTCTGGGATTATGAAATAGTGGCTTACCGTAGAAACAGCATTTCCGAAGTTCTGTGTTTCAAGTACTTCGGACATGCTTTGTGTCGATTGCCGGACACCAATAATTTCTAATTCCAAAGGAATACAAAAAATCCCTCAAGCTGTTTTGCCTGAGGGATTTTTATTATATTATTCTTTTCAAAAGAGGTATGGCTTAGGCTCTACTTGCCTTCTTTCTTTCGTTGTGGTCGAGGATAATCTTTCGGATACGCATTGACTGCGGAGTAACCTCCACCATCTCGTCTTCCTTGATATACTCAAGACATTCCTCAAGAGAAAGAACCGTACGAGGGATGATGCGAGCCTTATCGTCAGTACCAGAAGCACGCACATTAGTAAGCTGCTTTGCCTTTGTCACATTGATTACAAGGTCGATTTCGTGAATATGCTCACCAACCACCTGACCAGCATAAACATCCTCACCCGGATCAATGAAGAATTTACCACGATCCTGAAGCTTGTCTATTGAATATGCGAAGGCTGTACCTGTCTCAAGCGCAATCATACTACCATTGACACGACGGACAATCTCGCCCTTGAACGGCTGATACTCCTTGAAACGGTGAGCCATAATAGCCTCACCCTGTGAAGCTGTGAGAACGTTGGTACGAAGTCCCATAATACCACGTGAAGGTATTTCGAACTCAATGTTCACACGATCACCCTGACTCTCCATTGATGTCATCTCACCCTTACGGCGAGTAACCATATCAATCATCTTGCTTGAGAATTCCTCTGGCACGTTAATGGTGAGTTCCTCAATAGGCTCACACTTCACACCGTCTATTTCCTTATAGATAACAGTTGGCTGACCAACCTGAAGTTCATAGCCCTCACGGCGCATTGTCTCGATGAGCACAGAGAGATGAAGCACACCACGACCGCTTACAACCCACTTATCTGTAGAATCCTCGAAAGGCTGAACACGAAGGGCGAGGTTCTTCTCCAGCTCCTTCTGCAAACGGTCATTAATATGACGAGAGGTGACGAACTTACCCTCCTTACCGAAGAATGGCGAATCGTTGATGGTGAACATCATAGACATGGTTGGTTCATCAATGGCAATAGGAGTCATTGCCTCCGGATTCTCGAAGTCACAGATTGTATCACCAATCTCAAACCTCTCAAGACCGATGATAGCACAGATATCACCACTCTGAACGCTCTCCACCTTTGCGTGGCCCATACCGTCGAATACGTGAAGTTCCTTTATCTTTGTTTTCTCGAAAGTACCGTCACGATGTGCTATGGTCACGTTCATGCCTTCCTTAAGCTCACCACGATGAACGCGGCCAACGGCTATACGACCTGTATAGTTAGAATAATCGAGCGATGTGATAAGCATCTGAGGAGTACCCTCAAGGTGCTCAGGAGCAGGAATTACCTCCACAATTTTGTCAAGCAGGTAGTCTATATTGTCTGTTGGAACGTTATAATCCTCTGCCATCCAACCGTTCTTTGCTGAACCATAGACAACAGGGAAGTCAAGCTGGTCCTCTGTTGCATTCAACGAGAACATCAGGTCGAAAACCATCTCATAAACCTCCTCAGGGCGGCAGTTTGGCTTGTCCACCTTATTAACAACAACGATAGGCTTCAAGCCCATCTGCAAGGCTTTCTGAAGCACGAAACGAGTCTGAGGCATAGGACCCTCGAAGGCATCCACGAGCAACAGACAACCGTCTGCCATATTCAGCACGCGCTCCACCTCACCACCGAAGTCTGAGTGTCCCGGTGTGTCAAGAATATTGATTTTTGTCCCCTTCCAATTAATTGATACGTTCTTTGAAAGAATCGTAATTCCACGCTCTCTCTCAAGGTCGTTTGCGTCAAGCACCTGGTCAGAATTATTCTGTCCCTCACGGAACAGCTTTCCTGCCAACATCATTTTATCAACCAATGTGGTCTTTCCGTGGTCAACATGCGCAATAACCGCAATATTTCTTATATCCTGCATAATATATATTTTTTCAGTGTTTTCTCGAAAACGGGTGCAAAATTACTCATTTTCTGCGAGATGGACAAATATTTGAGCAAAAATTTGTGTAGCATACAACTTTTTATTAATAAGCCATAGTGACAAATACTCACTGTCAGGAAAAAAAACGTCCAAAGATATGCTTTTCTCGATTTTTATTAGTACCTTTGCATGTCATTTTCAACAATGACAAATGTAAAATAAAAGGTAAATGTAAATAAGACAAAGGAAACTGCTCAATATATCAACAACCAATTTCCTTTACCCATAATTAACCATTACGCAAAATGAACGCAAGAAAAGTTATTGGCTTTGTCTCCATGGACGATCCGTTCCACAATAGGGTGGCTTGGAGCGGTACAGTTTACAAACTTAGAGAAGCAATAGAAATGGCAGGCTTTGAAGTAAGATGGATACCCTATAATGCCAGTTTGAAAAACAGAATGTTGGATTATTCCATAAGAATACAAAACCGTATCTTCCGCAAAAGGACATGGCTGACAAAATATCATTTTCGCCCAGTTGTAAAACTGTGGGCAAAAGAGATTGACGCCTGCCCCGCAATAAAAAAATGTGATTATCTATTCTTTCCTCTTGGAGCCCAAATTGCATTGTTCTCCAAGAGCGGGAAACCATATATCAATGTTTCCGGCCACACCATTGTTGACATGCTTAACTATTACTTCTACAACGTAACCGAGAAGTCTAAGGCAATGGCAATTGAAATGGATGCTGCGGCTGCACAGAAAGCATTCATTAACATTCGTTCTTCAAAGTGGGCGAATGACGGTTTGATAAATTATTATCATTGCGACAGCAAAAAATGTCATATATTAGAATTCGGACCAAACATCGACACTAAAGATATCAGAAAAGGACAGACATAAGGAATTGATTGGGGACGCAAGGGTGGTAACATAGCCGTAGAAACCGTAGAGATACTGAGGAGTAAGGGAATTGACGCAAAATTGATTGTGGCAGGTCCCAAGCATTGCCCTGACATATGCAATGGAAAAGACTACATAGACTTCGTCGGTTATCTCAACAAAAACAATGCTGTTGATTACGACAAATACCTTAGCCTGTACGAAAATGCCCACATACTATTATTGCCAACAAAGGCAGAATGCGGTGCTATTGTATATTCGGAGGCTGCTGCGGCCGGCATTCCATGCTATACATACCTTACCGGAGGAGCTAGCAATTCTGTAGTGAATGGTGTAAACGGCTATACTATACCATTAGGTTCGCCAGCTAGTGCTTTTGCTGACCAGATTTTAGACGACATAAAAAACGGTCGTATGCCATTATTGCATGAAGGGGCTCTAAATATCTTCAAGGAAAAACTGAGCTGGGAAGCATGGGCTAGAGGGTTTAGTAAGATTATGCAAGAAGCAGGAGCATAAAGATTTTCTTCTCTATCTTTAAATGCAATGCTCTATAATCCAATATAATATAAACACAAAGAACCTACCTCGTATATTCTCGAGATAGGTTCTTTACATATATATTATCAAGAAGACTTATGCTTCCTTCTTTTTTCTATATGTCAGGAACAATGACACGGCAATTGCAATAACCAATGCTACTAGACTGCTGTAGGCAATAGCCTCGGTAGTACTGATTGTCTTAGGTCGGAATTCAAGTACCACCTTATGGTTTCCACCCTTGATGTTGATGGCACGGAGCACATAGTTCACGCGACCTACCTCCACGGGCTGTCCGTCAACGGTGGCTGTCCACCCTGGGTAATAAACCTCAGAGAACACTACCACTCCACCGTTCTTTGAGTTCACATCGTATCTCAGCTCATTTGGTGCATAGGAAGTAATCTTCACGCTTGAGGTAGAGTCCTGAGCCACGCTCTTTCCGAGCACACTCTCAAACTTCTTGTCGGCAACAGCCACATTGTGAAGGTTCACCTTACCAATGGCATCTATCTCCTCATTGGCATTATCTACATACTTCACCTCGCTTACCATCCAAGCTGCGCCCATAGCATGTGGGTTCTGTACGGGAGTAGTAGCACCACCTTGAAGCGGCATGATGAAATACTTAGCATTGAGCATATTGAGTATAGGATATACGGAATCACCGTTCACCTTCTGCATATCGCCCTGAGCCTCAACGACTGCTCCCATAGCCTTCTGCATCTCAGGTGAGATATACTTCTCTACGAGTTCCTGATAGCGACGGAGCTTTGCAGCATGATAACCTCCTATGCTCTTGTGGAAATATGATGTCTCATTCTCATTGAATGTATTGCTCGCGAAATTGAGTACACGGTAATCCAAATCCTTATCCTCAAGAATTTGCTTATCCGTCTCGGTCATCTCCTGTGGAGCTGTACGGATAGTGTTGCTCACAAACATATCATCATAGAGGTAACGTTTGTTCACCTGCCACATATCCACAAGACAGAGTAAAGTAAGGATTGTCACCATCACCGTAGCAGACATCTTCTTCATCTTATATACAAAGAGAGCAGCAAAACCGATGAGGATGATGAATACGCTACGCCAACAGTCAGCTTGGAAGATAGCCACACGTATGTCGCGAAGGTTAGCAAGAAGCGGATTGAGTTGGTCGGCTGGGAATTGCGACAGAGCTCTCATCTCCGAAGGACTTACGAACTCATCGAAGAACAGCGTTGGCATAAGGGCAAAGAGTAATGCTATGCCGCCCGTCAAACCGAGTGATAGATACAGGAAATTCAGCTTAGGGAAACGCTTGCACTTCACACACTCCGGATCCTCGATAAATCTCTTCAGAGCAAGCATAGCAAGGAACGGGATTGTGAACTCTGCTATGACGAGGATAGAAGCTACCGTACGGAATTTAGCATACATCGGCACATAGTCGATGAAGAAGTCGGTAAACGGCATAAAATTCCTACCCCATGAGAGCAATATTGACAATATGGTAGCGGCAAGCAATGCCCACTTTATGCTACCCTTCACTATGAACAAACCGAGAATAAAGAGCAGGAGCACAAACGCACCTACATACACAGGACCGCTTGTGCCTGGCTGAGTACCCCAATATTGCCCAAGTTGCTGATATATTTCAACATACATCGGATTAGCCTTCTCCTGGGCAATCTCATTGGCATATAGCGAAACCGATGCACCACCCTTTGTGTTAGGCACAAGCAAAGTCCATGTTTCGCTTAATCCATAGCTCCATTGGGTGATATAATCACGCTCCAAGCCAGATGATGTCTGGTTATCAGTATTAGCCTTTACGAGTTCGCTCTTTCCGCGCATACTCTCCTTCTGATACTCCCAAGTGTGATACAGGTTTGATATATTGGCACCAATACCCAATACCGCACCTATAGCACACACAGCAGTAGCCTTTACGAAGTGCATATACTTCTTCTCACGAATAGCATCAACAAGGAAACCTATAATCAGGAATGCGATGATGAACAGATAGTAATATGTCATCTGCACGTGATTGGCATTCACCTCAAAGGCAGAGAAGATACCAGTGACGATGAGTCCTTGCAAATACTTCCCCTTATATGCCAGAAGTACGCCCGCAATCATAGGAGGCAAATAGGCAAGAGCCATCACCTTCCATATATGTCCAGCGGCGATGATGATGAAGAAATAACTTGAGAACGCCCATATCACGGCACCGAGCGATGCCAAGTACCAACGGAAGTCGAATGCACGTAGGAGTATGTAGAAGCCGAGGAGATACGCAAACACGTACCACACATTCTCTGGCAGCCACAAGTGATAGGCATTCATCACATTGTTCAGAGTTGTTGACGACTCATAGGAAGGCGCGCTCTGATATGTTGGCATTCCGCAGAACGCACTACCCGTCCAACGTGATTTCTCACCAGTCTTCTCATAATACTCCGATGTTTCCTGTCCCAATCCACGTCCCGCAGACGAGTCATGACGGAAAAGGATTCTGCCCTCAGTATCGGCAGGGAAGAAATAGGCGAATGAGATGATTGCAAAGAGTACAACCACCAATGCATCCGGCCAAAAACGCGTTAAGAATGATTTACAATTTACCATTTACGATATACAATTTTAGGCTAAAGGCTAATGGCTAAAGACTTTTGACCTTAGACTTTTGACTTTAGACTTTTGACTTTAGACCTTTGACTTTAGACCTTTGACTTTTGCGGATGCAAAGATAATAATATTTTTTGTAAAAAACAAATGTTTACGACATCGATTTCAATTTCAACAAAAAAGCCACAAACAAAAATCCCCAAGGCATGAATCTGCCTTGGGGAAATTTATTATGCGAACTAAGATTATTCCTTTGTCTCCTCTTCTGTCTTTTCCTTTTCCTCTTCCTTCTGCTCCTCAGCCTTCTTGCCGAGATAGGTAGGAAGAGCCATACCTGCCTGATCGAAGAGATCCTGCAAAGGAGGAACAGCCTTCATCAATCCGCTAACAAAGTTTGCTGTAGAGCCTTTACCGTCGGTACTTGCGCCTGAATCCCAAACAGTAACCTTGTCGATATTGATACCCTTGACTGCCTCAACCTGAGTCTTAACGAGTTCTGGGAGTTTCTCGAGCAAGAGTAGCGTATAAGCCTTTGTAGCATCACCGCCAGCCGCCTGAATCATCTTGTCGTAACCCTGTGCCTGCTTATTCAGTATCTCGAACAAACCGCGAGCCTCAGCCTCCATCTTCGCGAACTGAGCATCAGCTTCACCTCGTGCATTTACACGAACCTTCTCAGCCTCTGCCTCTGCCTCGATAATCTTACGCTGCTTCTCAATCTCCTGAGAGACAAGTACGTTAGCCGACTGTGTAGCACGCTCTCTTTCTGCACGAGCCTCCTCGGCTTTCTGCTCTGCAGAGTATGCTTCCTCGAGTGCCTTAGCCTGTGCCACCTTCTCGGCAGCAACAGCCTTACGCTGAGCCTCAGCCTCACGCTCACGACGTTCCGCATCAGAATTGGCGATCTCAACCTTTGCCTCATTCTCACCCTTAACAGCCTGAGCATTAGCCTCGGCAGTACGAATACGGGTTTCTCTATTTGCATCAGCCTTACCAATCTCACCAATCTTCTCCTGCTCAGCCACACGAACCTTTGCCTCGTTGATAGCCTTTGCTGCAGCCTCCTGACCAAGAGCCTCGATATATCCAGACTCGTCGTTGATATCAGTTACGTTTACGTTGATAAGACGGAGACCGATCTTCTTCAACTCTACCTCGACGTTGCTTGAAATAGCCTCAAGGAACTTGTCACGGTCGGAGTTCAGTTCCTCGATACTCATTGTAGCGATAACGAGACGCAGCTGACCAAAGAGGATATCACGAGCAAGTTCCTGAATCTGCTGTGCGGAAAGTCCAAGCAGACGCTCGGCAGCGGCGGTCATACATTCCTCATCAGTAGAGATACCTACGGTGAATCGGCAAGGCACATCCACACGAATATTCTGACGAGACAGAGCATTTGTCAGGTTCGCATCAATACTGATAGGAGTCAGCGACAGATATGCATAGTCCTCGATGATAGGCCATACAAACGCGCCGCCACCATGAACACATTTTGCCGATTTCTTACTTCCGCTGCCACCATAGATAACGAGAATCTTATCTGATGGACAACGACGATAGCGATTAATTACAGCTGCAAATAGTACTACAAGTACTACGATTCCAACAACAGGTAATGCCATTTCCATTTTTGTTTAGTTTTCCTTATTTATATTAAAACATGAATTTTCAACCTTCAGCACATTTCCTTCCACAGCCACCACCTTAACTCTTTTACCTGTAGCGATAGCCTCACCTGTGCTTACGGCATCAAACTCGTGAATACTTCCGTTCAAGCTTATCTGAACCTTTCCCCTACCCTCGCCAGCGGCTGGTATTCGGAGATATACATCACAGGACTTGCCAACACAATCGGCAATCTTATAGGCTCCGTTATGCTCAAGCTTCTTCATCTTCCTGATAAGGAAAACTGTAGCATAGGAGAACAGACACCCCACGCAGATAGCCACGAAGTAAAGCAGAGCCTTACTGCTTATGTCGTTGTAGAAACTGACACCCGCCCATCCGAATCCTACGAAGAAATTCACGAGCGAACGGATGGAGAACAGACTTACCGCCCCACCCGTATCCATAGTGTTACCGTCAAAGTCACCAACATCAAAGTCCATATCATGATCCATGCCTATCATCGTAAGGATAGCCTGCACCAAGAATATAGTGGACGAAACAATAGCGCAGCCCCAGAAAACCTGCGCAGCGGGCTCAAGCCCTTGATACCATGTTAATAGATCATTCATAGTAGATAATATACTTAGGTTCGTTTTTCTACATTCTAATATCTTCTGCCTCTTGCATTTACCGATGCATCCCTGCGATGATACCTGTCAGGTTCCTTCTCAAAATCATCCAGATTCCTCATCGACTCTAACCTGTTCTCAATACCATCAGGCAATTCGCTGAAGAAGTCGAGCCTCGTCATCTTCTCAATCTGGTCGATGCTCCTCACAGCCTTTCTCATCGACTGGCTGACATCCGTATTGTCATAGTAGAAGGCTATTCCCTTCTCCTTGCCTTTCTGAAGACATAACACCACCTTGAAGAATCCGTCAGGAACAGCCACACGATGATCAACACCAATATACTCAGGCACTTTCTTCCAATACACAGGGCCACATACTATATATATGCTCCCCATCTTCCTTGCCCAACGTCTGCAAGCCGACTCAAGGCGTTCCCAAGAAACATGGTTGAGTTCACGTGTCTGTGGACACACATTCGACATATAGAAGCAGTCGCGCATGGCAGCAGCGCTCCATTTCATATCGCCTGCCGGACACATGTGGCCTCTGTCGTATCTCGTGCCCTTATAGTCATAGAAGGCAACACGATTCGCCCGAGGCAAGGCATTATCGGCAACAAACTCAAAGCCGCTACGATCAAGCCTGCCATAGGCCTCTGCCGAGGTAAGCTCCCACGCCACCCAATCCGGGTTGTTCGTTTGGTAATTGAAATACGTCACATAACCCGTCTTATAAAGTAACTGACCATATTTCCTGCCTTTCACAGCATTCTTGAGAGTAATCAAAGGTTTCATGCCAGCCCTCTCCTGTCCTCTTACGGAAAAGGATGCCTGTAAGGCAGAAGATGGTCTTTCGTTCTGCGACAGCTTTCCCTTGAGATATTGCAAGGCACTTGTCCGAGTCACCACGAAAGTGGCAACTACCAATGCAAGGGCAAGTGAACAATTCACCCAGCCGAAGCCCAACCTTTTGTTTCTTCTTCTCATAAGTCGGGGTGAGCAGACTCGAACTGCCGACCACACGCCCCCCAGACGCGTACGCTAACCAACTGCGCCACACCCCGATGGTGTTCAGACTAAAGGCTAAAGACTAATGGCTAAAGTCTAAAGTCTTTTGCCTTTCGACTTTTGCCTTTCGACTTTTGCCTTAACAAGGCAATCTGAGTGCAAAGATATAATTTTAATTTGAATCTTGCAAACATTTTCCTGATATTTTTTTATACCATAAAAACAATATTATCAACATCTGAAAAATTGCAAAAGACGGCTATAATAAAAACCCCTTCTTCCTCCCTTGATCCTCCTATGATCCTCCGCTCTTCCTCCTATGATCCTATAGTTCCTGAAGCGAAGGATGAGCGAAGGCATAGCGAATGATCAGCGAAGGCACAAAAGACCCCGACCTAAAACTTATGATTTGCAATATTAATATTATGAAAAAAGCAAAAAAGACACCTCAAAAACATGAGAACAAATCGTACCTATTTATAATTTCTCCATCACCTAACATTTCGAACAGACGATAAGTCTATAGTCCTTAAATAATAAAATGAGCTGAAGGAATCACTCCTTCAACTCATTTCTTGTTTTCGTCATCGTTGGCTCTAATTTCTTTATAGAAACCTTACTTTCATCATCGTCTCAATTTTTCGTCATCATTTTATATCTATTTCCTAAAAAAGACTTTTTCTATTATTTCACTACCACTCTTTCGTGATAGTCGAATGCTTTCTGGTTGTCCCTGAGGCCTTCGACACTCAGGTTCTGAATGGTGAAGCCACGACTATTGGCTCCCCATGCTTCAAATGGTTCCACGTCAGGCTCAAGGAACGTCAGCGAAGTTGCATCCAGAGGAATTGGCTCAAATTTCAATAGGAAAGCAATATAATCACCAGAATAGCCCTTTATCATGAACAGACGATTAATCGGCAATCCTTGTACCTCACGAAGTTTATATTCCTTACCAGACTGGTCTATCAATCTTGTATTCTTTGGGAAGGCCCAGTACTCTGTCATCCAATTCTGCTCACACTTAACACCCAGATAGGCAGTATCCTTTGTAAGCCAGATAGCCATCTCGTAATCGAGACCAGGCTTGACGAGTTGCACATTGTCATACACAGCCCAACTGTTCAGGTCATTCCTGTTATAGTTTTTCTCTGGGGTTACTATCTTTGGAATATGGAAACTAGGCTTACGATCATAGCCTTTAATCTCATTTCTGTTAATCGTATAGGTGCTATATCCGCTGAATCCCCAGTTCTGAACGCCATAGATCGTTATTTTCTTCGTGCTTTCAGGCAGACGAGGGAAATACACCTTCAAATCAATGTAATCACCCTTCTTTGCTCTCATGCCAAAGTGAGTTCCGTACATATCAGGTACAGTACGGCTGGCACGATATAACACACCCGTCTCACGATCAAGAATTGCAGTTTCCTCGTTTGCCACCCACATCTGCGTAACCTCGTCAGCAGGCATCTGCATATAGCAATGCAAAACAGTACTGTCACCTTCTTCCGTCAGAGTCCATCCCATAGGCACTCTGTCCGTGTTTTTGGGGGCATTCTTCAGATTTGGGAACAATTCCTCCATGTTGTTGATAACAGGAACATCATCCACCCACTTGAAACCCTTAATCCACGAATTATTCGTAGGATTCCACACCACAGCCTCTTTGTTTGTCTGTGGGTCATGTTTCGTTTTCGTAGGACAATAGTCAAAAAACAACGGACCTTTGACAAGAACCTTAGTGTCATTAGTTTGTGCCGATACCATCATGCAGAAGCATGATAGCAAGCATATCATTGTTAACCTAATATTTTCCATATTCTATTTTTTATAATTTATAAAAAGTCATATTGTTCTGTTGAATGAGTTTTTGTCGGTATTCCTTGTAGTTTGCCGAGTTGATCTTTGCACCTATAGGGACTCTGACCATATAGACCAGTATCTGATGGCCAATGCGCTCAGCCTGCCACATGTAACTCCGACTTTTTTTCATATCCTTCAACTGAAACAGAAATTGAAGTTGCGAGAAGTTGAGATAGTAACCAGGCGAATCGCTCTTATACCAGCATGCCACCTGAAGAAGTTTGCCAAACAGATCCAGTTCCTTACTATCTTGGAATACATAGACCGTGGCCGTCATCGTAGAGTCCTTTTGCGAAGCATCCTTCAGCGACACCTTATTCACATTGTTTATCTCTGCCAGCTTTGCTATATATTCATCCATCTTGGCCGGATCCTGATATCTCTCATCATCCGTATTCTCCTTTGATGCTGCATAAGCCCTAGGCTCATCGTCTGGCACTATTATTTCGATATCCTCATTCTCGTTTTCACTCCTCGAAACCTCCTGCTCAGAACTCTTTCCTGCATTTGTTTTTTTGCTCTTAATTGAAGAAACAGGTTTCTCTTTGAACCACTCTTCACTCTTAGTTGTCGTCATCGTCTCAGGCTGCTTCACCTGTGGCTCAGCAACCTTCGGCAACACCTTTGCAATATGAGGCATATCAATATCTTTTTCTGCTGACGGTCTCAGAAGCATTATCACCAATCCTACCACGCAAGCCGCTACAATCCAAGGCAACAGCATCGCTCTATTACTTTTCTGCTTTGGCTGCAGAAGAGAATCAAGAGCCTCCACGCTCGGAATAATATTTGGTTTCTCAAGCACCTCAAACATCTCCTTGTATGGAAGCAGGCTCTCTGGAATGTCCTTCGTCTGCAGGAAATAGTCTTTAAGCTCACGGAGTTCATCCTGAGTATTCTCGCCCTCCATATAGCGGTCAAGAAGCTTTTCTATATGTTGTATGTCAACCTTCATTTATGTCTTGTTTTGAGATGTTGTAACAATTTCTTTCGAGCCTTGCAGAGCGTTGTGCGAACCGTAGTCTCACTAATGCCAAGCAACTCCGCTATATCTGTGTTTTCGAGTCCATCTTGCTGACTCATCTTCAGAATCTCCATTTGCGATGCTGGCAAACCGTCTATGACATCCGTAAGCCATTCCGAATTTTCCTTTTCCTCAAGCATCCACTGGGCATTCTTCTGACTGATATGCTCCATTTCCTCATTCAGCTCTATTGGAACAACCTTGCGCTTTCTCAACTTTGAAATACACAAATTCTTGCATATCGTATAGGCTAATCCTTCCACCGAACTGCATTGCAGAAGTTGGCCACGGATAGTCCATAGCTTCAGCAACGTATCCTGAGCGTTGTCTTCGGCCTCCTCCTCATCTTTGAGATATCGAGCCCCTATAGCAACAATCTCAGATCGTAGCCTCTTAGTTAATATGCTGAATTCGTCTTTATTCATTGTATAATTACACAAGCAAACCATAGCTTCTCAGCATAGGCTTACATATATAATACGCACAATTTCTTGTTTTGTTCCCTCAAAATCAGAAAAATTTCGCAAAAAGTGTGTTTTTTTTTCATTTGCTTGGTGTTTGCGAATATTTTCGTACCTTTGCAACGTGGAAAAAAGTCAGATGAAATCTTTCACTTACTTTTAAACTAAGAAAAAACAATTTACAAATTAATAATAATTAAAAATGAGAAAATCTATTATCACATTGTGCATGATGCTCTCTGTAAGCTGCGGATGGGCACAAACTGTATGGACAAATCTGTCTTCATACTGTGACAATGACCGACTAAGCTTGACACCTACTGAGGTTGAATTCAAACAGGACGAAACAATCCTTCACCTGCGCGTTCAGAATTCTCCCGGTGGTGGCGTAGGCTTCTCCGGCATTAAGCTCAAAGACGAAAATGGCAAGATATATGCCCTCAAACATGGAGATCCAACCCGCATTTATGAAGACAAATGCCTTCTTGGACAATATAATAAGGTTCCAATGCACGGAATCATGAACTTCGCTCTTCATTTCGAACCTGTTACCAACCCAACAACGCGTCTTCACGCCTATACTGGCTATGGCTATTACGACTTTAAGATGTGGAACATCCATCAAGTAAAGCCAATGGAAATCTCCCTCTTCAACTCCAACTGGCGTGATGAGAAGGGCGATTGGGTGCTTGGTCTCTATGAGTCTGGTGCTGTTTATGATAGCAAGGTATATTCATACGAAGAAAAGAGTGACAAGAAGATTGTGCTCACCAATGGCAACGAGAAACTGACTATCGCCATCGGCAAAGAGAAGAACGGCAAGCGCCAGTTCAAAATCAATAATCAAAAGCTCGACCTTGAATGCTTCGGTGCAGAAGTACCTGCATATCCTACTGAGGACAACACAGCTTTCAGCACAGATTACACCAGTGGAGAGGCAGAAATCTCTGGTTGGATAAAGGATTTTCCAAAAGAGATATCTGAGTCAGAAGAGGCTTTCGGCATCTCTGTCAAGGTTCAGAACATGTTTACTGGCGAACTTGAGGATTACAACAAGGCAACTATCGATAAGGACGGAAAGTTCACAATCAAGGTGAAGGTCAAGGGAACTCAGAGCGTTATCTTCAACGAGTTTTCAAACAAGGTTAACGTGTATGAGGTAAAGATGATCCTCCAGCCAGGCAAGAAATACTTCATGGTTCACAACTGGGAGACAGCAAAGTGCATGTTCATGGGTGAGGATGCACGCCTTCAGAATGAACTTCAAGCTTTCCCATGTAAATATGAGTGGAAGACATCTATCTATGTTCCAGAGAAGGAGAAGTCTATCGATAGTACAATGACAAGATTCAATGATTACATAGCCAAGAATCCGACTCTCAGCAAGCGCTACCGCGACTACATTCTACAGGAAGCACAATTAAGGGTTTTGACCAATCTCATTCGCTCTGACAATGCAACCGAAGCTGCACGTGTAGCAAGTAAGTTTGCTGCCGTCAATACTTCACTTCCTATATCACTTATCCCTGCCCTTTATGAGTACTGTGAAAATAAATATCAAGATGAATACTCAAAAGCTCGTCAGAAATATACTAGAACCCCGGAATTGTTTCTGTCTTTCGAGAAGCAAGGCAAGATCCAGCTAAGCGACAGCGAGCGTGAAATCTTGAAGAAATGGCAACAGTATGAAAAGGAGATTGATAAATTAAGAGAATGCGAGAGCCAGGAGGAGATGATGGAAAAATACAAGAAAATCCAAGATATGTACCCACGTGAAGAGCTCAACGCATTCTTTAGCAAGGAAGAAGTATCCAAGGCATATAGTGAGTGGGCCCCATCCAATGATCAGATTCAGAAAAATGTCATTGAATCATTATTCACCGACCAGACGATGCGCGACTTTTGTCGTTCTCTCATACTTGGCAAGGTCCTTCAGCAAGTAAAGTCACTCCCTGATGATTATTCCCAGCTATACGATGACATCAAGAATGAGGATTTCAAGCAGCAGATCAACGAACTCAAAGACTACTATGCTGAGCAACAGAGACAAAACGAAGAAAAGGTGAAGGGCGTCATCGCACCAAATTCCAATGTCGCAGGACTCACCGACGGCAAGGCTATCGTTGAGAAGATGATTGAGCCATACAAGGGCAAAATCATTTACATGGATGTATGGGGTACATGGTGTCAGCCTTGTGTTCAAGCAATTAAGGCATCACCTACATTGAAGGATGCTGTGAAGGACTATGACGTTGTGTATCTTTATTTCGAATATGGTTCTCCAGAATCCGTATGGAAAAGTGCCATTGCAGACCTTAATCTGATAAAGCCAAACTACGTACACTACCAACTGCCATCCGAACAGCAGGAAGCCGTAATTAAATATCTAAAGGTAGATGGATTCCCATCATATTTCCTTTTCGACAAGAACGGAAATATGGAGTCTCTTGACCGCGGTCACATAGGTGACATCGACGGCTTCAAGAAGAAGATTGAGGAACTCAGCAAAAAATAACAATACAAAAAAGCACTCGGACTTATTATAGTTCGGGTGTTTTTTTATGCCAAGCACAAAGATGAGGTTGGGGTAATCCCAGAAAACGTATTAATAAACGGATAACAATAAGAAAAATAGTGTAAGCTGATGCCTATATTTTATTATTTCAATATACAATAAGGTATTTAAACTCCTTAGAAGAAATCTGTAAAATTCTTGGCCATACACTAAAATCCTTATTGTTACCTGTTAATCGTTACCGGTCGGGATCATCTTGTTGTTGAGCGAGACATAGTTTTAGTTTATAGATATCTAAGATAGCGTCGCCTTCCATACCTTCAAGTATTCCACAACCCCTCGTTAGCATCATCCCTACACCAACCTATCCTCATGGTAGGTAAGGTAGGTATCATTTTAAGCCAGTATTCCACGGAGAGAGGATATCATTTGTTCTGCTTAATACACTGACTATAAACTCGTTACACATCCCACACGAAACATAACACAGCCATATCATCATTGTTTTACCTATACATACCTACCTAGCCTTGGCTAGGTAGGTAAAGTATAGAGAAGTAGAATAAAAATTATATCATTATTATATATATGTTTACCTAACAATTACTGTGCCATTTTTCATATCGAGATTACATATACACATACCTACCTTGGCTAGGTAGGTATGTGAAGAATATACAACATATCTACCTGTATATCTGTAAGTTATGCACGCATAGCCAAACCTACCTACCTAGCCTTGGCTAGGTATAGGTAGGGTAAAAGTCGTGATTTTCGCCCCGAATTGCCTTCGTCGTACCTCCGATATGCCTCAACACTGCCTCCGTTTCAAAAGCCCCAAACGCACAAATCCCTTGTGTTTAAAGCGAATTATTAGCGGATTCATAGCGGAGTGAGTGCGAAGGTGGAGGTAATAATCCCCCCCTTTCTTGCGCTGGGGACAATAAGCAGGTGTACATGATTATTTTTACCGCACACCTGTATAGGTCCGTTCTACCTTCGTTATAAATCCGTTGATGCTCCATCGATGGGAGCGAACCTGAAGCGAAGGCGAAGGCACAGCAGTTCTAACCCTGCAATAACAAGTAACGGGTAACAATAAGGATTTTAGTACTAGCGTATCTAACCTTTACTTACGCCGTTTCCTTATCAGGGAAACTCAAATAAGTAGGGACTATGAATTATTCTGGTTTGTTTTTTTACCGGACAACAATTATTTCATGTCATTCTGATTCTGGCGGGGGGGAAAAACGACGGGGGTCTTCTTACAACCCTTGCACGAGTTCTCTTGGTAGCGTGATTGTCCGCCTTCTGTCGTACCAGATGCGAGTAGAGCCTTCCACTTGACGGACGGAGTGCTTAGAAATGGCATAGTAGCTGAGCTGATAGCTGTCCATACACTTGGCAAAGGCGCTTTTGATACGTGCACATTTCTCGTTTATGGAGTTGTCGAGGGGATTGACGAGGCGGTCTATCGACTCACGGATGATGTCTTCGCTCACCCTGTTGCCCACCTTGCGATACAGGGCCATGAGTTCCTCACGATAGTCGCTAAGGCACTTGAATTCTATGCCCTCCGTGTGATTGAGGAAGAAGATGTATAATGCCTTGTTGATTGGCGATAGCTCCACTTCCTTCTCGTATCTTGGCAAGAGGAAGCGATAGTCTGCCGTTATGACAAGCGGACTTAGTCTCTCCTTGGCTGCCTCTATGTTCAGTTGCTGAAGAGCGGGCACGGTGATAGCATCGAGCAGAAGGTCATAGCGCCCTGCCCGTCGCAGTTCTTCCGAGAGAACACGCAACTGCTCCGTGATTTGACTTACCCTTTCGGCCGTCGTGCTGAAACCTTCGGCTGTGTTCATTAATCTTCTTCCTTGGTTAGGGATGAGAGGCCTTGCAGGAATCTGTTCTTCACCCTATTGAAAAAGGCGCGTGAAGGGTCAAGGGGTTTCTCGGGAGAGTCTGGCATTTCAGGACTTTCCGAATTATCAGGCATTTTCTGAGCCTCCTCATCCTCAGGCGTCTCCTTTGGGGTATTATTAGTAACTTCTCCCCCTTCCCCCTCCACGGGGGAAGGGTTGGGGTTAGGGGTCTTCTTCCTTTTCCCATATATCTCGTTGATGATCTCATCCATAGACATATCATCATCTTCCCGTTTCCGTATAGGCAAGGTATTCTCAAAGCCTGTGGCAAGGATTGTTATCTTCGCATCTTCATCGAGGGTATCGTCAGTAGCCATACCCCATATAACATCGATGCTTGGGTCGAGTTCATCCATAAAGGCATCAATCTCCTCAAGTTCATCAACAAAGAGTTCATGCTCCGAACTTGTGTAGATATTGAAGAGAATACGAGTAGCCTTGCTGATGTCGGAGCCATAGAGCAAGGGCGACTGCAAAGCATTGAGTACGGCTTTCTGAACACGATGCTCACCACTTGCACGACCAATAGCCATGATAGCTCCACCGCCATTCTTCATGGTGGTCTTCACGTCAGCAAGGTCAGTTTGAATCTTTCCGTTCAGCGTGATGAGTTCAGAAATACTACGAACGGCATTCGCCATAACGGCATCAGCCCTGCGAAGAGCCTCGTTTACGGGAATATGAGAATCGCTGAACACCTTTGATATCTGCTCATTATTGATTATAAGCAAGGCATCCACGTTGGCACGCATCTCGTCAATTCCCCTGAGAGCCTTGATTATCTTCGGGCGCTTCTCAAAATAGAAAGGAAGGGTGACGATGCCTATGGTAAGGAGTCCGAGTTCCTTGGCAATACCAGCCACGAAAGGACCGGCACCCGTACCAGTACCTCCTCCCATTGCACATACGATGAATGTCATCTGGGTATGGTCACTAAACAGGCGCTTCAAATCCTCTATGTTCTGTTCTGCCTCTTCCCTACCCTTCTTTGGATCAGCTCCAGCACCATGACCGCTTTTTCCAAGCATTATCTTTGTCGGCACAGGATTGACAGACAGGCTCTTGCTATCGGTATTACATACCGCAAAGGTGACGCTTTTCATCCCTTCATGATACATATTCCCGACGGCGTTACATCCACCGCCACCAACCCCCACAACCTTGATAATATCAGTTGTGGTATCCTCTACAGGTCCGAAGACATCAAGTATGTCGTTGTTCATTCTGAATAATTGAAAGTCAAAAATCGAAGTTTATTTTCAACTGCAACGTGCAAAGCATCCTCGCACGAAAGAAAAAGTGCGTGTCAGCCATTAAAGGCTGGCGCACGTTCTATGATTTTCTGAGTGCAAAATTACACAACTTTCCCGACACTTCCAAGTCCTTAACCGAAAAAATTGTTTTGCAAGCCTTGCAATTAATATGGGGCATGTTTTGAAAAAGAGAAAGGCAGAGGACTAATGTCTTCTGCCTTTTATTCTCTTTATTCTGGGAATTCATATACCACATACTGCGTATTTGGTTCCGTGCGATAGTTTGTCAGACGACCGGAACGGGATACGAGCGACACGATTCCGTTATAGATTCCGTTGCCGAAGGTGTATTTCTTTCGGTAGATATTGACGTAGTGAATGCGTCGGGCATCATAATTGAGCAGTCGGTCAACATCTATGACGGGCATGCCGTCGATAAACACTAATGCCGGCCATGAACTGTCGTAGTCGCCCTGCTCGTCGCGTACCATGAGCTGCGGCACATCATCTACCTTTATTCGCTGTACGCTACTGATAAACTCTAGGAGTACCTCCTTAACGGTGAGGAACTGACGGTACTCGTCGAGGTCATAGGTAAGGTCGGGTTTTTCGTCGAACATGGTGTTGTCATAGTCCAATGGCACTCCTTCCTCGGCTGCCGCATCCTCATAATATCCTAATTGCAGTTCTTTCTTTGCCGGGGCAATGGCAATCTGATGGCGTTGCATCTCCATGGAACGTGCCTCTACCTCACTGCGTTTGTAATGGAAAACGAGGTGCGGGAGTTTCTTCTTGGGCAGCTTTGCAAACGGACTTATCATCTCTATCGGCAGGCTGACACCTGTATATGATGCAGCCGAGAGCACAAGCGGTTGCTTGCCGTGAAGGCCGTAGGTGTAGAACACGGCGGTGGAATCATCAACCATCTGTCCCTCGAAATAATGTACTTGTTTGCCGACAATACCGAGAGAAGGGTGTATCTGATGGCTCTTATAGGTAACACCGTCATACACATTCCTGACGCGCGCCTTGATGATGTGGCCTTCCGTCTCACGGATATCGACTTCCTTCTTATCCGTCATTTCCGTGATAGGAGCTATGGTCATATAGTCGTAGCGGTCGAGGATTTCCTTTTGGAGATTTTGATTAGACTTGACTCCGTAGGTTTCTACGATTTTACGTGCAGCTACAAGGTCACCCTCACTCTTGATACGCTGAATCTCGGCAAGGAGGGTGGCGAAGAGTTCGCGAAGACGTGAATAGTCGTTGATCTTGAGATATGTCTTTTTTACATATCCAACCTTACGCTTAACCAATTCTATTGCGCCATTTGCATGGGCGTATGTCCAATTGGCTATGAGTGCACAGGTTTGCATATGCAGTTCATCCTTGTTGTCGCCATGCTTTTTCTGAATGATTTGCGTGAGTAGTCCGTTCATCAAGTATGCGTAGTATTTCGACTTGTATGCCACGCTGTCATCAATCATATTAAGCTCCACGAGCTTTGGGTCTGCGATGTAATAAAGTCCCAGAAGATCCGCGCGAACCTCTTCTATTGTGCTGTTGTAGTTCTTCAAAGCGCTTGATGCTGCGCCGGAACGGAGCGGGCGACCTCCATGGACAAGGTTTTCTTGAAGGTCGGCATGGAGGCTGTCACAATGAATTCCATATTTACGGATCATTGCCGCAGTCTCTCTGTCGATGGCAAACTCATCAAGGAAATCGTATCCCTTTTCTGCATTGTTGGCTTGCCATTCCGCTTCCCTTGATACAGCGTAACTCAACGAGTCGGAATCATTGATCTTCACCCATACGATATCATCATCCGCGCTTTGGTGGAGAGGGTTTACGATAGCCACCAATTTGCGAGACACATTAGCATTATCACGAGTATAGACCGATAGCACATAGTATCCACTATGGAGATTAGAGGGCAGCTCGATAGTACCCTTTCCCTTTCCACCCTGAAGAGCAATCACAGCACCAGCCACCAAATCATACGTATCGCGCAGTTCTGCATAGGCTATCAGTGCATTGTCGGTAGTAACACCGACCTTCATCGCCTCTCCTGCAAGATACCACGGGCGGTCGGTCTCAATATTTGCGGCAGAAGCGACTAATGTCAGCATTACAGCCGCAATTGTCGATAGTATCCTATTCTTCATAACTCTCATAATCTAAATAGTATGAATTATGTTTCTGATTAATATCAATATTGAATCCTGGATCCACAAATTTATAATCCTCGCCAAAAGGTGGCATATAATCAGGTTTTACAGTAGTTGCACCTCTTCTACGGACATCCAAATCCCCAGCATGTACCCAATGGGTTTCCGCAACTTGCTCTCCGGCAACGTATTCCTTCTCATTATAGGAATAGAGTAGCCATCCATCCCAAAGCATTTCGAAACTTTTAGTTTCATTACATCTATACACTACTTTAACAGGACTTTCAGGCAATACCCTACTTACTTTCTTTCCATCGATATAGATTCGCTTAGAGATGACATTCTGTGCACACCCCACATAGCCTAAAACCTTTTTTGACGACGTGAGACATCGGATATTGGTTGGCAAGACCGATGGTTGAGGAGTGAAAAGTCCTCCCATCTCCCATCCAGCCTGGCGAGATTCCATCGCATATTCGTATTCATCCTTGCTAATGGCTCGCAGATTCAGTTTATGGCTGTAGTTCCAGGAAATACGCTCATCATCACGCGGAATCGACACGATTTGATACTTGTTCAGCTTACCACCTGCATAATGTGCTGTTGACTCTATGAGTATGCTATTACTATTCACGGTCTTCCATCCGTACTTTGGATATAATAGTTTGTAATACTCAGTAAAAAGCCTATCGTGAAAATCATATATATTATCACTCACATCGAGATACATTCTTGTGGTGCGAGAAGGTCTCAGCTCCCACGTTTCTGAATAATCCCATATGAAAAAGGTTGTCTTACTAGGATCGTCAGGCGCAGCCGTTGTCAGCAACACCTCAACATCCGATAACGAATCTTTTTGAAAATACTCCAAACTTTCAATGTCGGGTGTGCGGATTGGTTTTTCGGGAGTTGATTGATAGACATCGTCCCAATATTTGATGGTAAGATAGTATGACACATCCGGTTTCAATTCCGGAACATCACATGAATAGATGCCTGTACTATAACGGAATTCATTGTATTCCTCGACTTCTGAGAAATGAAAGTTTCCGTACTCATCATCATAATATACATAGAGTTCGCTGTACGGATCATAATATCCTTCCTTAGGTGTTCTTTCCGTTTGTACATCCTCCTTACATTCATACACTGAACCGTCGGTACCACAGATGGTCACCTTTGCGCCATTAACAGGCAGAGGCTTTTCATAGGGCCTTTCAAATGAAACATTACCGTTATGTCCTATTTCATTCTTTACCATGCTAGACCAAGTAAGATGGAACTGATTATGCTGGTTTGAGCATATCGTACCATCAACTACCAGCAATTTAGTATCGTCATCTTCTGGTAAGTCAGCCTCAAACTCCTCCACACATCCTGTCATCATAAAAAGACAGACTATAACTGACAGGACATACTTTATAAATATTGATATCTTATTCATATTAATTGAATCGAATATTGAGTGAGACATAAGGTATTGCCGACCCGAACACAGAGAGTTTATATCCCCGTATTCTCTCGCCTTCTGTTACATAATATACATTATAGGCATTCTTTCGGGCAAAGGCATTATATACGCCAATGGAGAATGAAGTGTGCAAGAAAGTTGTCAACTTATGCGTAGGCTCTATATTGAACGCCAAATCGCAACGCACATAGTCAGGAATACGATAAGCATTACGCTCCGTGTAGTAAGGCAGGTATTTGCCAAGACGATCGTAATAGTATTTGCCTGCTGGAATAGTCGTTGGTCTGCCCGTAGCATAGTTGAAGTTGCCAGATAGACTATATCTCTCCGTAAACTTATAGTTGAGTACTGCCTTGAGCTCATGAGGACGGTCATATTCTGATGGGAACCAATCGCCATCGTTGACAGGCATTTTCACACGTCCATCTTCCTGACGAAGTAACGTACGCGAGAAGGTGTAGTTTACCCATCCATTCAGTTTTCCAAATGGCTTCTTCACCTGCAACTCCACACCGTATGCCTTGCCGTTGGTCGAGATTACGTCTCTCTCAAGATTTTCATTCATCAGCAGAACTCCAGAGTTACGATAGCTGAGGTAATCCTTCATTTGCTTGTAATACACCTCTGCCGAGAGCTCGTACTCCTTGTCTTCCGTTTCGTAATAAATACCTGTGGAAACCTGCCAACCACGTTGTGGCTTGATGTTTAAATCGGAGAGTTTCCATATATCGGTAGGCGACATAATCGTTGTATTTGACACCTTGTGGATATATTGCGTCATCGTGTTGTAGCTTGCCTTCAGAGATAGATTATCTTTTATAGCATAACGACCAGATAGACGGAACTCTGGAGCCTGGTAGGTCTTGACAATACCAGTCTCACGAAGAGAATCTACAAGCGTATTCACAGAAGGTAGTTCGTCAGGCAAATAGTAGTTAGAGGTACGAGGACCAAGTGAATTAAATATAGAATAACGCAGACCGGCAGACACCGTAAACTTTTCACCTAACTTTTGCTCGCAATCAATGTAAGCAGCACTTTCAAGTGCCTTGTCATCATCAAGTGTCTTTTGTACCACCGTTGCTTCTCCTATAGGATCATATTTACCTGGCATCACATCATAATGTTGAATGTTAAGACCGTATGTAAAATTTGTCTTCTCACTAAGACGATGACGAACATTCAATTTTGCCCAAAGCATATCTATAGCGAAGCTCAAACGTGCAGCCCCGAAGTTTGTACTGCGATCCTCGTTGTAGTAGTCATAGTGATCCATGCCGACTGATATATTTCCCGTTATCTTCTCACTGAGAATGGATCGCCACTCAGCTGACAAATTACGGTTTACATAGCCATAGTTATCGGCACTAGTGAACGAGAACTTATCTTTACTTAGGTAGCCATTAATTTTAAATCTGTGCAAACTATTCAGTTTCACAGTCAATACGCCGCCAAAGTCGTAGAAATTGGCAGATCCATTTTTATAGCCACTTTTCTCTGGCAGCGTTTTCAATATCCAGTCACTATATGTTGTACGACCATTAAGCAATAGCGACACATGATCCTTGAGGATAGGAATCTCAAGGTTCGCCTTGCTCGTCAGCACACCAATGCTTGCCGAACCTGTCAGTTTCTGCATATTCGCTTCCTTCGATGTAACAGTCATCACACTACTTATGCGACCGCCATACTGCGCAGGAACGCTTGCCTTGAATAGCTCCACTTCCTCCACCATGTCTGAGTTGAACGAGGTGAAAAGGCCGAAAAGATGGGATGGGTTATATACGGTACCACCATTGAACAAAATAAGGTTCTGGTCTGTGGCACCACCACGTACGTTTATTCCACTCGATGCCTCTCCAACAGAGGTAACGCCAGGAAGTGTGAGGGCTATCTTCATGATATCCGACTCTCCAAATGCTGACGGTATGTTCTTCAACAACTGCGGTTTGAATTTCTCCGAACCCATGATAGTACTTCTCACAGCAGACTGCCTACCACCTATCACAACAATCTCGGCAAGTTCCTGATCATCGGCAATACTTGCTATCGCCTTCTTCACTCCTGGCACAATGTATGTCTTTGCTCGTGAAGATGAAGAGGATGAAGAAGATGGAGAAGATGATGATGCAACCGGCATAGTATCAAGGACAGGGATACCTGAAATTATAGAAGAATCACCTTTCCCTTCCCATGCTCTCGGGAATGAAGCGGTCACCTTTTCCTGTAATGGTGCCCCATTATAAGCAACATTATCCTTATCTTGTGACGGGACATTACTTTTCTGTTCCATTCTCTCATATGAAGCAAGGACTGGGAGTTGAGACTGGAGGTTTTCTATTAACTTCGCTAAATTCTTCTCCCTTTCATACTTCTCAAACGAGAGGCTATTTTGCTTTGCAAACTGTTTTATCTGTATCTTCTGATCAGGGAAGAGTTTTGCAACATCAGAAACGGACTTCACACGATGTGGAACTCCGTCAGGGGTAACAAGCGTAAAGTACTCGTTGGTCTTGAGCGACTTGAGGAACGTCTTTCCTACTGGAATCTCACCGCCATACGTCTTCCACACTGTATGATAGAGACGCACACCTTTATCCCCACCGTCGCACAAAAGGACAGCAAACCGCGAGCCATTCTCTGGGTCATGCACATACCTATGACCATCCATCTCGAACCAGTCGATATGCTGCTGATTAGGCAGACAATAGACATTGGCCACAGGCGAAAGTACTGCAACCTGTTGTCTATACTCATCAAAGCGCAATTGCACGTTGTCATATACCATACCATAATATGATATCCGCCCTTTATACGTGCCTGTATTATCTTTATAATATGGTATATTCTGCCACAACGCCAACTGGTACTGCGGTTCAACCTGTCCAACATACAAACGAGCATAATCAGAAGCTGAGGAAAAAAAATCCTGAGCAACAACACTCTGTACGCCTATCACCATGCAGCCTAAAAATAATACATTTTTACGCAAAGCTTTATTAAACCTTATAAATTCAATCACTTTTCGTCTTTATTATAATTACATCTATAAATATTTTATGCAAAAATAAAACTTTTTTTGCATAAAAATTACTTTATTTTACGAGAAAATGCATTACATTTGCAAAATTTAACACAAACACATCAAAAATAGCGCAAAAAGCCTCGCAAACTCTTCGTTCACTAGACTCTGTATTATCAAGAAGGCGGCTACCTACTCTCCCGCATTGCATTGCAATACCATCGGCGCAAGTAGGCTTAACTTCTATTCGGATCCTTCTGTACAAGTTTATCTATTTACCCTGGAGGCAGTAAGGGAGGTGGAGTTTGCCACATACTCCGACGTTATCAACATCGGACTACCCTTTGGGAAGGACTGGTTAGGTTTCTGGGAAGGTTGGTTCTAGGTGGAAATAAAAAAAGAGCCTCAGAAATGTAATTCTGAAGCTCTCTGTTTTTGAAAGGAGGCGGCTACCTACTCTCCCGCATTGCATTGCAGTACCATCGGCGCAAGCAGGCTTAACTTCTCTGTTCGGA
>CADCHG010000041.1 GCA_902801155.1 uncultured Prevotellaceae bacterium
TTGCATACGAACGGAATAATTTGCAAAACGTGCATATAAATCAGCGATACTCCATAAACATGAGTTTCTCTGACTATTTCCCAAATACGGACAGATGGAAGATGCAACTGAAATTCGCCTTTGCTGATGGTCTGCCTTTCAGCGCCCCACACAAGCCACTTGAGCAGTTGAACTTCCGTGCCCCTGCCTATCGTCGTGCAGACATAGGCATGACCTATCGTGCATTCAAGAACGACAAGCGCGAGAAACAGAGTCCGTTTAAGAATGTATGGTTGGGTATCGACTGCCTTAACATCTTCGGCATCAATAACGTGAACTCATACTACTGGGTAACAGACATCCATAACACCCAGTATGCCGTGCCGAACTATCTCACAGGAAGACAGCTGAACGGAAAGGTTATTGTGGAGTTCTAAGAAAAGTAAAAAGTAGATAGTAGAAAGTTGAAGGTCATGCCATTCGCTTAAAGCGTAATCAGACTTTTAACTTTTTATTTCCTATTTTTTTATCATATTATTTTCTTGTTTCAGAATAAATTATTATCTTTGCACTTGATTTTTGACTAATAATTATACAATAAACAATAAATAACCCAAACAAATAACTAAAATGAAAATTTCACGTATTGATCATCTGGGCATTGGCGTCCAGAGTATCGAAGAGGTTTTACCTTATTTCGAGAACGTACTTGGTCTGAAATGCTATGCCATTGAGGAGGTAGCAGATCAGAAAGTGAAGACTGCTTTCCTAAAAGTTGGTGAGACAAAGATAGAGTTGCTTGAGCCTACAAGTCCAGAAAGTGCTGTTGCAAAGTGGCTTGAGAAGGGCGGCAAGGGTGTTCACCACGTTGCATTTGCAGTAGAGGACGGTGTTGCCGAGGCACTCGTAGAGGCTGAGGGCAAGGGAATCCGTCTTATAGACAAGGAGCCACGTCTCGGTGCAGAGAATATGATGATCGGTTTCCTGCATCCAAAGATGACAGCAGGAATACTGACAGAACTTTGTGAACCTAAGAAATAATACTGCAATGTCAAAACAAGTAGAAAACATAAAGAAGCTTTTAGCAAAGCGCGAACAAGCTCGTCTTGGAGGTGGTGAGAAGGCCATCGAAAAGCAGCACGAGCGTGGTAAATACACAGCCCGCGAGCGTATTGACATGCTGCTCGACGAGGGTTCTTTCGAGGAGTATGACGCATTCAAGTTGCATCGCTGCCATAACTTCGGTATGGAGAAGAAGCAGTACCTCGGCGATGGTGTCGTAGTAGGTTCTGGTACTATTGACGGCCGTCTGGTATATGTATTTGCACAGGACTTCACCGTAAACGGCGGTTCTCTCTCAAAGACTATGTCGGAGAAGATATGCAAAGTGATGGATATGGCGATGACAATGGGTGCTCCATGTATCGGAATCAACGACTCAGGTGGTGCTCGTATTCAGGAGGCCATTGATGCCCTTGCAGGCTATGGTGAGATTTTCGAGCGTAACATCCTCGCTTCAGGTGTTATCCCACAGATTTCAATGATCTACGGTCCCTGTGCCGGTGGTGCAGTTTATTCACCAGCCCTTACCGACTTCACTCTTATGATGGAGGGAACATCATATATGTTCCTTACAGGTCCAGCCGTTGTGAAGACTGTAACAGGTGAGAATGTTGACGCAGAACATCTTGGAGGCGCAAGCGTACATGCAAGTAAGTCTGGTGTCACACACTTCACAGCAAAGACGGAGGAAGAAGGTATTGAGATGATTAAGACCCTCATATCATACATTCCTTCAAACAACATGGAGGAAGCACCTCGCAAGGAGTGTAATGACCCATTGAACCGTATGGACGACTCTTTGAACGAGATTATCCCTGAGGATCCTAATCAGGCATACGACATGTACAAGGTAATCGCAGCCATTACCGACAATGGCGAGTTCTTCGAGGTTCAGCCTAAGTTCGCAAAGAATATCATTATCGGTTTCGCGCGTTTCAACGGCCAGTCTGTCGGAATCGTTGCAAATCAGCCTTCTGCATATGCAGGTGTGCTTGACGTGAACGCATCACGTAAGGGGGCGCGTTTCGTCCGTTTCTGCGATGCCTTCAATATTCCAATTGTCAGCCTTGTTGACGTACCGGGCTTCCTTCCTGGTACAGGTCAGGAGTATAACGCCGTTATTCTTCATGGTGCCAAGCTACTTTACGCATATGGCGAGGCAACCGTTCCAAAGGTTACAGTCACATTGCGTAAGTCATACGGAGGTTCACACATCGTTATGGGTTGTAAGCAACTCCGTGCCGATATCAACCTTGCATGGCCAAGTGCCGAGATTGCCGTTATGGGTGCTGCCGGTGCTGTTGCCGTACTTCAGGCAAAGGAGGCAAAGAAGATCAAGGAAGAAGGAGGCGATGTCAAGGCCTTCCTCGCAGAAAAGGAGGCTGAGTATCAAGAGCTCTTTGCCAATCCTTATCAGGCTGCACAGTTCGGTTATATCGACGATGTAATCGAACCACGCAACACACGCTTCCGCATCTGTCGTGCCTTGGCACAGTTGGCTACAAAACGCCAGTCTTTACCAGCAAAGAAGCATGGATGTATTCCTATGTAAGGATTGGAAAGTGTAAAGAATAAAGTAGAAAGTGTAAGAAAACAAAAATGAATAACGAAGTTTATGCTGCCATCGCTATGGCATTGCATGATGACCTCGGATATAACCTGCACGATAGTGAGTCTGGCAGACTCACTATCGTTGCAAAGGATTCTGAATGGTCATCAAAGGCAGCAAAGATGACAGCAAAGGTATAGAAATGAAACAGTATAAATATCAGATCAACGGTAAGAAATATGAAGTATCTGTTGAAACACCTGCCGCTGATGGAACTATCGCAGTAACAGTAAACGGCGAGACTTATTCTGTTGTGCGTGAACCGGAACCTGTAGTAGAGAAGAAAAAAGTGGTGGTAAAACCTGTTGCTGTAAAGCCTGCCGAAGGCGCAGACGAGATGCAGGACGCTTTGCGTTCCCCACTTCCTGGAACAGTAATAGAGATTCCTGCAAAGACAGGCATGCAAGTAAAGGAAGGCGACACTCTCGTTGTGCTTGAAGCTATGAAGATGAACAACAATCTCACAGCAGAACGCGACGGCATAGTAAAGTCTATTCTTGTAGGCGAAGGTGAGGCTGTAAAGGAAAATACGCCTCTTGTGACATTCGAATAAGTCTGTTATATACTATTGTAAAAAAACAATATACCGGTATAATGTAGTCAAAGGATTACATTATATCGGCATTTTTTTCTTAAATTTGAGTTAATTATCTGTAAAGTGGGGGGAGAATTTGCCGTTTTCTCAAGTTTTTTTGTTAACTTTGCACCACAAATTCAACGACAATAATGAAAAAAGTACTCTTTATCAATCACGAAATTTCGCCTTTCGTACCAGACTCAGAGTTGGCGGTTATGGGACGCCGTTTACCACAGTCAGTTCAGGATAGCGGATGCGAGATCCGTACATTCATGCCTAAATGGGGGCATATAAACGAACGTCGTGGTCAGTTGCACGAGGTTCAGCGCCTGTCTGGTATGAATATCATCATCAATGACACCGACCACCCACTTATCATCAAAGTGGCAAGCATCCCCCAGACAAAGATTCAGGTATATTTCATTGATAACGAGGAATACTTCATTAAGGCAAAGAGCGATGACGACGTTCCAACCACAAGTTGCGGTGAACGTGCTATTTTCTTCGCCCGTGGTGTGATTGAAACAATGAAGAAACTGCGTTGGTCTCCTGACATTATTCATTGTCAGGGGTGGATGAGTGCCTTTGTACCTCTCTACATCAAGCACGCCTATCAGGACGAGCCTTCTGTATGCAACGCAAAGATTGTATCTTCCCTTTTCAACAGCACAGAAGACATTGTACTTGAGGAAGATTTGAAACAACGCATTGCATTTAAGGGCGTCACTGTTGACACACTTTCTGACTATAGCGATAATTTCAACATGTCAGACCTTGCACGCCTGGCAATCAGGAACTCCGATGGTGTCATCGCAGGTTCACCAAATCTCAAGGAAAGCATCATGAAGGAGATTGAGGCCTCCGATACGAAGTTCCTTGCATATCCAGGTGAAGATTTCAAGGATGCATACCTCAACTTCTACGACACTTTGTAATTTCAGGGTAAAATTATAATTGAATTATTAATCGTGAAAAAGAATCTTATACTCCCACTCATAGCATTAGCAGGCTTCTTTGCATCATGCGATGACAATACCGACGAGTTGGGATATTCTCTCACCAATCCTACGGACAGAATGGTTATCGACTATGGAACGTTCAGCGTAAAAAGCGAAACCGTTAAGCTCGACAATATAATCTCACGTTCTTCTATTGGCCACCTCGGAAAAATCAAGGATCCGGAGACTGGTTCATACATCACCTGTAATTTCATGGGGCAGTTGCATATAATGGAAGACTACGAGTTCCCTCCTCTTGACAGTCTTGTACTCAGCAATGGCGAAATCATTGCAGACTCATGCAAACTACAAGTTTTCTATTCTACCTACGCAGGAGGCTCTACAGCCTCAATGAAGTGCAGATTTCAGGAATTTGCAAAGCCACTTAGCGAATCGGAGACATACAACGTAGATTTCAAGCCAACCATCGCAAACGGATTCCTACGCAAGGATGGTTTGACCAAATCAACGACCTATTCGCTTATAGACTATAGCATATCAGAATCTTCACAATGGAGTAGTAATCGTCATTTCGATATATGTCTGAATGACGAATATACAGACAAGGACGGCAAGAAATATAATAATTACGGTACCTATATTATGCGTAAGTACTATGAGCTGGGGGGGAGTGAGTATTTCAAGAACTCATATAACTTCATCCACAACGTATGCCCAGGATTCTATATCGAGAATACAGGAGGTATAGGCAGTATCGCAAACATAACCTACACCGAACTGGATGTGTATATAAGAATCAAGTCTGGCAATACCGAGAGGATAGAAACACTGGTATTCGGCGGTACAGAGGAGGTTCTCCAAAAGACCAATATCACTCAGGACCAAGAAATAATCGACCAAATGAAGGATGAAGGGGATCACACATATCTCAAGACTCCTGCAGGTCTATACACACAGATTACTCTTCCTGTTGACAGTGTTTTCGAAGGACACGAAAAAGACACCTTGAATACTGCAAACATTTTTATCTCTCGCGAGAACAACACCCAGGAGACAAACAGCTATACTTTCCCTATTCCACAGGAAGTAATGATTCTGCCAGCCGATAGCGTTGAGAACTTCTTCACAAACGAAAAAGTTATCGACAATCGCAGTTCATACACAACATCATATAAGGAAGCCACAAATGGATATACATTCAGTAATATCAGCAGTATGATGCGTACAATGAAGGATGCGAAGACAAAATATATCACAGAGCATGAGGGAACAACAGATGCGCAATATGAGGAGAAATTTCCTAAATGGAACAAAGCTATCATAATTCCTGTGTCAATAAGTTCTATATCTGATAGCTATGGTAATACAAAGATTACCCGTGTGACTCACGACATGAGTATATCAAGTACAAAACTTGTTGGCGGCAAGGATAATCCTGATGCGATAAAGATGAGTTGCATCTACAGCAAGTTCCAAAAGTAGGTTATCATGGCAGATAATTTCCTCGAAAAACATAGAGCCGAATATGAGCAACGCAAAGCCAAATGGCTTGCCAAGCAAAAGAAACATACTCCAGCCTCTGTAATTGAGGCGCGAAGAAAAGAAAAGACAAAAGAAAACCAGTAAGCGGATGCCTACAGGTTTTCCTTTTTCTGTGTTCCCCCATAAGCATAAGGAAAGCACCTATGCATATTCATTGCAATTCCTATTGATTTCCAATCCACGATTGGACTTGGATTGGACTTGGATTGGAGTTGGATTGGAGTTGGTACGACCTTACATTGAAGAACAAGCGAGGTAAATTTATATGTATTTTGCAGTATAGCCTTTCTTCTGCGCTGCTATTTCTTCTGGAGTACCAGTCGCAACTACCATTCCGCCATTACGACCACCTTCTGGTCCCATATCTATGATATGGTCGGCAAGACGGATGACATCAAGATTATGTTCGATGATGATGACGGTATTGCCTTTGTCAACAAGTTTACGGATGATGCCCATAAGGATGCGGATATCCTCAAAATGAAGTCCTGTGGTAGGCTCGTCAAGAATATAGAGCGTCTTACCAGTATCACGTTTGGCGAGTTCTGTGGCAAGTTTCACACGCTGACTCTCACCACCAGATAGAGTAGTGGAAGGCTGTCCGAGCTTGATATATCCAAGACCGACATCCTGAAGAGTCTTTATCTTATGGAGTATATTCGGTACACTCTCAAAGAACTCCACAGCCTGATTGATGGTCATATCAAGGACATCGGCTATACTCTTTCCCTTATATCGCACTTCAAGGGTCTCACGGTTATATCGCTTTCCCTGACAGACCTCACAAGGCACCATGACATCAGGAAGGAAATTCATCTCTACCGTTTTATAGCCGTTTCCTGAACACTCCTCACATCGTCCTCCCTTTACATTGAAGGAGAAACGGCCTGGTTTGTATCCACGAATCTTAGCCTCAGGAAGAGCCACGAAAAGAGAACGGATATCAGAAAACACACCTGTATAGGTAGCAGGATTTGAGCGCGGAGTACGTCCGAGCGGAGTTTGGTCAACATCAACAACCTTGTCGATAAGGTCTATGCCTTCGATAGAGTCATACGGCATAGGTTTCTTCAAAGAACGATAGAAATGTTGCGAAAGGATAGGTTGAAGAGTCTCATTGATGAGGGTACTCTTACCTGAACCAGAAACACCAGTTACAACGATAAGCTTTCCGAGAGGGAAAGATACATCAACGTTCTTGAGGTTATTGCCACATGCGCCGTGGATAACAATGGAAGATTTGCCAGAGTCTCTAGATTTACTAGAAGTTCTAGAAAAACTGGATTTTCTAGAATTACCAAGATTTTCCTCTGGAACTTCACGATCACGCTCAACTTCAACCTTGAGAGTTCCATTAAGATAATCTGCGGTAATAGTATGCTGCTTTAGCATTTCCCTAGGAGTTCCTTGGAATACCACTTCCCCACCCTTTCTGCCAGCCTTCGGACCTATATCCACAATATAGTCGGCAGCCATCATCATATCCTGATCATGCTCTACGACTATAACAGTATTACCGATGTCACGCAACTGTTTCAATGATTTGATGAGACGATCATTATCGCGCTGATGAAGTCCGATGGAAGGCTCATCAAGAATATAGAGAACATTAACCAACTGACTTCCAATCTGAGTAGCAAGGCGAATACGCTGACTCTCACCACCGGAAAGGGATGTTGACTGGCGTGAAAGTGAAAGATAGTCGAGACCTACATCGAGCATGAATTTCAGTCGTGTACGAATCTCCTTGATAATCTCCTCAGCAATTCTGTTCTGACGCTCGTCCATGTGTTTGGGAGCCTCAGCCAACCAATCATAGAGTTGGTCGATATCCATATCAGCAAGTTCGCAGATATTCTTATCCCATATACGATATGAAAGAGCCTCCTTATTCAGACGACGTCCCTCACACTCAGGACACTTCACCATAGCCATGAACTGGTCAGCCCATTTCTGCGCAGAAGCAGAATCGTCGTTTTCGATTACCTGACGAAGATATTTCACTACGCCTTCATATTCTGTGAAATAATCAGAACTTGTCTTGGCTATTTCCTTAGGAATCCTGACACGTTCCAGACTACCATAGAGAACCTCACGAAGAGCATCATCCGGAATATCGGCAATAGGAGTCTTGGACTTGCAGTCATATTTTGCAAGAAGGGCATCAATCTGCCAGAAAATCATCTGGTTCTTATATTTGCCGAGAGGGGCTATACCACCTTCGTAAATAGAAAGAGATTTATCAGGAATGACCTTCTTCATATCAATCTCATTTATAAGACCTAGTCCCTTACAATGAGGACAAGCCCCTTCTGGGGAATTAAACGAAAAAATATTAGGAGCAGGATCCTTGTATGCTATTCCACTCGTAGGACACATCAATCGGCGAGAGAAATACTTTACCTCGTCAGCATCCTTGTCATATATCATTATAAGGCCTTCACCCTGTCGCATGGCTATACGGATAGTATTGCGGAGTCGTTCCTCATCACTATCCTTAACGGCAAGTTTATCTATAACGACCTCGATATTGTGGTTCTTATAACGATCCACCTTCATGCCGCTCTCCAGCTCAAGAATCTCGTCATCCACACGAACCTGCAGATACCCCTTGCGACGCATCTGCTCAAAGAGTTCGCGATAGTGCCCCTTACGATTACGTACTAAGGGAGCAAGGATTATGATACGTTTACCTGCATAGTCGCGGAGAATCATCTCTGTTACCTGTTCCTCAGTATATTTTACCATCTTCTCCCCCGACACATAACTATATGCAGTTCCGGCACGCGCAAAAAGCAAACGCAGATAGTCATATACCTCTGTTGTAGTTCCAACGGTAGAACGAGGATTCCGGTTTGTTGTCTTCTGCTCGATACTGATAACAGGTGAAAGACCAGTTATCTTATCCACATCCGGTCGCTCCATCCCCCCAAGGAAATTTCGGGCATAGGCAGAGAAAGTCTCGATGTAGCGTCTCTGCCCCTCAGCAAATATTGTATCAAAAGCCAACGATGACTTTCCCGAACCAGAAAGCCCGGTAATGACGCTTAGCGAATAACGTGGAATCTTAACATCAATATTCTTTAGATTGTGCACTCTGGCACCATATATTTCTATCACGACTATTTGTTTTTGAATAAAGAAAAAGAAGAAGAGCAAATGTTATCTGATATCTGAAGTCGTCTCTGTATATCCTCTGAGAAGATTAACGTCTTTCTTAATGTTATACTTTATCCCATCAGCCCCTTTTGCCTGAACATGAACATAATACACACCATCCTTGACATCTTTTCCGTTGAATGTTCCGTTCCATTCACCAGCAGGATCAGTCCATTCATAGAGTTTCTGTCCCCATCGATTATATATAGTCGCCTTGAACTCAACTATTGACTGATACCCTTCCTTTGCCTTATATGTATCATTATGCCCGTCTCCATTAGGCGAGAAGGCGTTCGGAAACTCTAGTTTGCTGGACTTTATGGTAATACTGATAGGATCAGAAATTCTTTCCTCACCATTTGGGAAAGAAGCGAATAGACAAACAAGATGTGTTCCGGCTTCTGTAAATGTGAAGTCGGTATTTTCCTCATGACGTAAAAGATAATGCTGACCTTCTACAATCTCATTCTTATAGAAACGCCATTCAAAATAGCCATCATGATCATCGCTGCCAGACAGGAAACGCACCTTAAGAGGAGCTGAACCGTCATAACTCGTACTTTGAACCTCACCATCCTCCGTGGAAATTTCTGCACATGGAGATATCTCCTGCGCAATCACCTGTGGGATTACAGTTAAGAGCAGCAAAGAGAAAATCAAAAAAAACTTTTTCATATATGAAATAACGCAAAATTTACCGAAATATGTTGATTTATACCAAAAAAATTCGTATTTTTGCATCGTAAATAGAAATTCAACACTAAAATGAGCAAAAAAAACTACATAGTCTTACTTTTAGCAGCCTTGTTTGCCTTCTGTCTGGATGCAGACGCACAACAACAGATACAGACATTACACAAGGTGAAGAAACGCGAAACAATCTACGGCATAGCACGCGACTATAACATAACCATAGAGGAACTAATAGGTGCAAATCCTGAGATGCTACAGCCTGGCTATGCACTCAAGAAAGGCTCTACCATAAACATACCATTCCCGCAACAGCAGCAACAACAACCTGCGGGAACCGCTCCTGCCGTTCCTGTAAAACACAGTATCGACATCGGCGTAATGCTTCCCCTTCACAATGTTGATGGTGACGGTCGCAGAATGATAGAATACTACCGCGGCTTGCTCATGGCCGTGGAGAAGCTAAAGGCTGACGGTATCAGCATCAACGTAAGGGCATGGAACGTGGCTCAGACCGACGATATCAACTCTACCCTACTCCAACAGGGAGCAGATCAATCCGATATCATCTTCGGTCCTCTGTATTCAAAACAGGTAAAGGCTCTTGGTGATTTCTGCAAAAAGAACAAGATACGCATGGTAATCCCGTTCTCTATCAATGGCGACGAGGTGAACCGAAATGAGTTCATCTATCAGGTTTATCAGCCTATGGAAACGTTCTATCAGAAGAGCATCACTTCATTTATCGACCGTTTCAGCAACTGTCACCCTATCATCATAGACTGCAACGACTCCACATCAAACAAGGGAACATTCACCTATGCCCTTCGTAAGAAATTAGAAGAGAAGGGCATACAGTATAGCATCACGAATCTGCGCTCTAACATGGAAATGTTCGAGAAAGCGTTTTCTACCACCAAGAGAAACGTTGTGATACTCAACACGGGCAGATCTCCTGAACTAACCCAGACGATGCACAAGCTCGATGCCCTTCTTGCCCATTCTCCAGGATATATGATTTCCATGTTCGGATATACGGAATGGCAGATGTACGAAAAATACAATCAGAACCAAACATTCTTCCACAAATACGATGTATATATCCCATCCTCTTATTTCTTCAATGAGCAGTCGGGCTACATACAGAGTTTCCAACATGCATACAAGGCAAAGTTTGGCGCGGATATGATGAATGCGCTCCCTCATTTCGCCCTCACGGGATATGACCAAGGCGTGTTCTTCATCGGTGGCGTGTATAAGTTCAAAGGACAGTTCTATGGAGCAAGAAACCAGATATACAACACATCGCTCCAAACTCCATACCATTTCAGTAAGACACCAAACGGAGGATTCCGTAACGAGGCATACCTTTTGGTTCACTATCAGACAAACGGAGGTATAGAGACCATCAGCTATTAAAGTGTAAAGTTGAAAGCGTAAAGTAGATTATGAAAAAAACATACGCACTCATACTCTTATGCCTTACTCCTATATGGACATTGGCACAGGTAGGTGAGCACCGAAACCAGTTTGCCGTAGGCTTTCAGGCTGGCTACAACCTCAACAAAGTTGATTTCGTACCGAAGGTGAACCAGGGCACACACATGGGACTTACCGGAGGACTGGTAGCCAGATACACTTGCGAGAAATACTTCAAGACAATCTGCTCTATCCAGATGGAGTTCAACTACTCGCAACTCGGATGGAAAGAGGATATCCGTGATGCAAGTGACAATCCCGTTCACCTCCGCGACAACCAGGAGGAAAATGAAAGGTTCAAACACAATATTAACTATTTCCAGATTCCTATACTCGCACATCTGGCATGGGGAAAAGAAAAGCAAGGTCTAAACTTCTTCTTCAACGCGGGTCCTGTGCTAGGATTCTACCTCAATGACAAATGCGAGGCGAACTTCACTCATGAGACTGTCAACGAGCAGGGAAGAGGCTATCAAAGCGATAACAATATTGAGAGACTGAAAAAACAGCTCGAAGAAAAGGAAAATAAACCGAAGTACAAATTCGACTACGGAATCGCTGCAGGATTAGGACTAGAACTGCACATAAAGCCCATTGGAAGATTCCAAATAGAAGGGCGATATTACTACGGTCTCGGCAATCTCTATGGAGACAGCAAGACAGATTGTTTCAGTCGTTCTGCTCACCAAACCATCATATTGCGTGGAGCATACCTGATTGACATATAAATGTGACGTTTTTGTGTATTATATATTGATATACATCAAGCAAGAAAAAATTTTCTCTATTTTTCGCCCTGAAAATTTTTCTATCTCAGAAATAATAACTACCTTTGCACCGCAATTCAGAAAAGAAGTGCCAAAACAAGCACCCTTAGCTCAGTTGGTAGAGCACCTGACTCTTAATCAGGGTGTCCAGAGTTCGAGCCTCTGAGGGTGTACTTCTTTCGGAATTGGCAACATAAATGTTGCACCCTTAGCTCAGTTGGTAGAGCACCTGACTCTTAATCAGGGTGTCCAGAGTTCGAGCCTCTGAGGGTGTACTTCAAATAGTCCTAATCAATTTTTGATTAGGATTTTTTGTATTCTTATAAAAAAACTATCTTTGCAATACTAACCCAAAATTAAGACAAATGAACAACTTCGTTTTTCAGAGTCCGACAGAGTTTGTTTTCGGACGTGGTACAGAGAATCAATGTGGCGAGATATGCAAGGCATACGGCGCTAATAAAATCATGATAGTAATTGGTGGTGGAAGCGCTCGTAAAAGCGGGTTGCTGACACGTGTGGAAGAATCTCTCTGCAAGACAGGCATCACATATTGTCTATTAGAAGGCATCAAGCCGAATCCTGAGGATATAAAAGTATATGAAGGCATAGAACTCGCACGCAAGGAGAATATAGATTTTATTCTTCCTGTCGGTGGCGGTAGCGTAATTGATACGGCAAAAGCCATAAGTGCGGGTTTCAACTACGATGGGGATTTCTGGGATTTCTATTGCGGCAAGAAAAACGTGGAAGACTACCCTAACGTGCTTCCCATTGGTGTTGTTCTCACCATTCCCGCAGCAGGTAGCGAGGCGTCAGGCAACACCGTAATAACCAAAACCAATGGAATGTTCAAGCTATCCATCCGTACCAAGGCATTATTGCGCCCTAAGTTCGCCATAATGAACCCGGAACTCACCATGACGCTTCCTCCTTACCAGACAGCCGCAGGTATCGTGGATATGATGGTTCACACCATGGAGCGTTATTTCTCCCCTACTCCCGGATGCGAGGCAACAGATCGTCTCTGTGAAGCAGTACTCATCAGTTGTATAAATGAAGGACCGAAGGTTATAGCTAATCCCAACGACTATGAAGCACGCGCAAATATCATGTGGCTCGGTACAATGGCACACAACGGTATCTGCGGTGTTGGACGTATAGAGGACTGGGCAAGTCATCACATGGAGCATGAGATTAGTGCGATATATGGTGTTACCCATGGTGCAGGTCTAAGCGTCGTGGTTCCTGCATGGATGACATTTGTAATGAGAAAAGACGCTTCTAAGATAGCACAGTTCGCCCGACGGGTGTTCGGAATTGAAGGCATCGATGACGTTTCCGTTGCATCCGAAGGTATAAATCGTCTCAAGGCATTTTGGAAATCTCTCGGCATGCCAGTAACGATGAAAGAACTTGAAATAGATAATCCCGACATCGATACACTTGTTGCCAAACTCCGCGGAAACAAAGGTGATAAGATTGGCGGATATGTCAGTCTTTCAATGGACGACTGCAAGGATATCTACAAGCTTTGCCAATAAATACACTTGCGAAGAGAAAAACAATAATACCGCTTATGGCAGTTCATAAAGAACCTTTCCATAAGCGGTATTTTTGATACATCTTACACAAATCAGTTACTACCTGTTGCCTGTTTCATACCCTCGAAGAATTTCTGCTGCAATTGCTGCGCAAGCTGGTTGTTTGGGTTGATTTTCAAGGCTTTCTCGTAGTTCTGCATCACAATCAAGTAGTAACGCTGACCATTCACGGCTGGGTTTTGCAATATACGTACCATATAGAGGAATCCACGCAGAGTACATATATCAGATTGGTCTGCACCTTTCATCTGCTCCATCTTATTGATGGTTTGTTCTGCATCTTTCAACAAATTCTCGGTCTGCTCTGCTTGAGGATTTGCTACAGAGAAACTGAGACTTTGTAGTGCCATCTGATACTTAGGCTGAATACTGTCAGGGAACATAGCATCAATACGTTTCAGTTCAGCTATGCAGTTGAGGGTAGCTTCAGGAGTTCGTTGCTGAAGTTTGCTTAGCGACTGCCCCATAAGAACCTGCATCTGTGATGGCTCCTGAGCTTTAATACTAACACCTGCCATCATGCAAAGAGCGATGGCGATAATACAATTCTTAAAAGTTTGAAATGTCATAAGCTTTATTATTTTTAAGTGAAACAAATATGCCGATATAGAAGAAACGGTCTCGGTTTGCTTTTACCGTTGTACCGTCCGGATTGTAACGGAAGATATTAGTACGACCAAAGATATTGTTCAACGATGCATAAACGATGATCTTTGGACTTACAAGCCATGTTATATTAGCATCTACGCTGTTATAATGCGGAGTTGTACCGATAGGGTATTTCCTTCCGCTGGCATACGACTCAGACAATCCGATAATTGTTTTGCCGATGTTGTATTTTAAGGTCATGCGGACATTATGACGCGATACATAATCGGGGGTACGCAAAGCCGTATAGTCGAGATATAGACGTTCTGAGTCATTGAAAGAATAAGAGAGCGTGCTTGTTAGATTCTTTATAAGCGAGTGATTTTCAAAGAATACATCCACGCCTTTACTTGTCCCATAACCATCAGCTGTATATAAGTCATTTGCGATAAGAGGGAGATTATGATATTTCTTGTAATATGGCTCTATACGCAATAGTGTATTTCTGATTTCATACTGCATGCTGAGTATGGCATGGTTGGCTGTACTCTGTGACAAGTTCTTTCCACTCATAACGATATTGTCATCATCTGCCGTCTGACTATATTTTCCCAACATTGCCGATAGTTGAAAATGCTTGTTTGGCACATAACTCAGCGTGGCACGTGGCATCAGCAACCAACCACCGTCATAACTTGCATTCTCAACCCTCGCAGAGAGGTTCAGAAATAGTTTTGGCACAATTCTCAGTTGGGCATCAGTATGTGCAGCAAGAAGGTTATAGTCAAGACGGTAATGACTGTTGTCATATCTTTTCGTGCTGTGTCGAAGATAATCCTCAACACCAGCTGACATCTTCAGAACAGAGGAATATACCTTACGAACCTCAGCTTTCAAATGTATTTCGTTGCGAAGGTTGTGATAATGGTCACCAAGAATCTGCGCATCATCAATATCATTTATAACCGAAGAATTAGCAATTCCCGTGAAAATACTGTAGCCTCTACCTATATTACTTTTGAGCGTGGTATTAGCATAAATGTTATGCTCATAAAGTGATAACATACGATTATCGACATGTTGACCGAGTGTAGTAAAATCATACCCTATATATGATTTAAGAACGGAAGCTGATGATAATTCAGCCTTATACTGCGCCTCACCAGATAGTTTTCTATATGGTCGTGTCCAATTTATACGGTCAGGAAACAATGCATCGTAAAGTCCCATGCTTGTGTAATCTGCATTAAACGACAGACTACTTGACGAGAAAGCCTTCGTTCCACCAATATTCCAGTCAACAAGCGATGCACTCACGCCCAGCTTGTCACCTGTCGCCACATCGGTGGTTTCCATAGGCAACACAGAAGACAAAGCCTGTCCGTATTCACCACCATAACCGCCAAGCGAAAAATTGATGCCCTTGAACAGGAACGGAGAGAAACGGCCGCGTACAGCATTATTCTCTATGTTTGTAGAATAAGGAACGAGTACATGCATACCATTGATGAACGTCTGGCATTCGTCGCTCTCGCCTCCACGTACATACAACTTGCCATTCTCACCTACTTTCTGTGTTCCTGGCAAAGTTTGTAATGCTGCCACAATGTCGCCACATGAATTGCCCGACATCACAACATCTAGCGCATCCATAGTCTTGAAGTTATCACTCTTGCCAAAGCTGTATGTACTGGCAGTAACAACCACCTCGTTTATCGTCGTAGCCTGTTCGCGCATACGGATAAGAAGGTTCTGTGATTCTGTTGTAGTCAGCACCGCATCTTCAAAACCGATAAATGTCGCCTTGACGGACAACTCGCCCGTTTTACTGGTAGCGAATTCGAATCTGCCAAGTGAATCCGTAAGGCATCCGTCTATCGTACCTATTATAAATACATTGGCACCTGCCATTGGTTCCCGTCCGTCGGTAACGACACCGGAAATAACAGTCTGACTCATCGCATGACAAGCGACAAGCAACATGATAACGATATGTGTAAGTCGATGTTTCATGCTGCAAAGATACGACGGTATTCTGATACCGCCAAATATCTTTGACAGACAACAAGAAATGCTGACAGACAACTAATCTGCCAGACGAATGACTATAAAAAATGACGAAATACTATGCTATAAACGAGCGTAGCTTAGGCACGTAAGTACGTGATACTGGCACAATTGCAGAGCATTTTCCAAGTTTGAGCTGATAGCCGTTTGAATTTCCCTGTGCCGAAGTAATATTGTTTAGGTTCACTACAAATGAGCGGTGGCATTGGAATACATTCTCATATTCCTTCAAATCGTCAAGTACCGCCGTAAGCGTTGTATGCAGTTCTATGGTATTTATGTTATTCTCTTTCATATAGCAGACCTGCACATTGTTCTTCTGAGCCTCAACATACAAGAGGTCGTTGATGGGCAGTTGCAGATCGTTACCTCTTACTGATGCATCGTGAATAGTCACAATAATGTCTGTCTGAATATCCGTTGTCTTGTCAAGCAGAGTCTCTAACTGACTACGCAGATAACGATGGTAGTTCATACCTACAGAGAATACGGTGATGACAATACCGATAACAAAGGTCCAGTAAATGAACAGCAAACAGAATTCTGCCGATATTGGATAATGGAATACAACCGAAAAAACAAAGATGTTACAGATGCAGACAAACAATATCATCACCAGCACCGACAACGTTTCATGCCATACGCGCCAAGGCGACACTCTCTTCTGTAAAGGCTGCAATGCGAGTCCATATAAATAACAGCATCCGAATGTAACAGCCCCGAATAACAATGACACCAAGAACTTGTTTCCCTTGTATTCGCTAAACCCAAACGGTTGCAGCAGATAGAGAATAAAGAACACGATGGCAGAATACACAGCACAGTCTCTCAGTCTGTTACTGCTCTGTGGAAACGGATATTTTCGAGTTAAGAATATTCCCATTATTACTTTTTACCCTTAACCGCCTTACTTGGTATTCCTCTACTTATAAGCAGAGCCTCATCGGCTTCAATCTTATCGAGAATACCGTCGTCTGACTTTGTTTTCTTGATTTGCGCCATCTGCTTACGATAGAGTGCTATACGCTGAAGAACATACTGGGTATATTCGTCTGCATAGCTAAGATGCTGATTAGGAGTAAGATTCTTGGCGGTTATGTCTATTGCAGAAGATATATCATCAATAGCGAGGGATAGCTTTTCCATCGCCTCCTCCACCTGAGCACGTGTGGCATAGCTCGCTGCATCATCCTTATACAGTTCCACAAGATGATTTGCATGATCGTATGCATCTGGCAAGCGTTTCTCCTCTATATTATTCAGGATGAGTCCCGTAAGCGCATTCTTATGGTCTGGCTCATATTTCAGCACCTGTTCATAGTCGGCACGCGCAAATGAGTACCTACGCAACTTATTATTGACAAAGGCACGGAAATACAATGCCCCGATATGCGTAGGGTACAAGTCGAGGATATTGGAATACTCGTCGAGGGCATATTTCCATTGCTCCAACGCAATATTACACTCAGCCTTGCGCATACGATACTCCAGCGACTTAGGATTCTGCTCTATCTTCTTTGAAAGTACGGAGATAGAATCCTTCCATTGCTGCTGTGTCTGCGCATTAACAGAGAGACTGAAAACCAACAAAAAGCCCCCCAGCCCCCCAAGGGAGAGTTTTTTTATAGTACTTACGCTAAAAATTCTCATATCCTATTAACTTTATGCCCCACGACCAACACTTTTATATTATATTCAATTAAAGAAATACCGCTTATGAATCTTTCAGGTGAAAGCCATAAGCGGCATTACTATAATAAAACCCTCCCCTCGGGGAGAAGGAGGGGGCTTTATTTACGCTTTCTTGATGAAGTCAACAATCCAAGCACCAACTTCCTTAGTGCCATACTTTGCGCCACCCTCAACCTGAATCTCAGGAGTACGCACGTTCTGGTCGAGAGAAGCATCAACAGCCTTACGGATGAGAGCACCCTCTTCCTTCAAGCCGAAATACTCATAGAGCATGGCAACAGAAAGAATCTGTGCGAGTGGGTTTGCTATGTTCAAGCCCTTACCCTGTGGCCAAGAACCGTGGATTGGCTCGAATACAGGAGTAGAAGAACCTGTAGAAGCTGATGGGAGAAGACCCATAGAACCTGTGATGCAAGAACCCTCGTCGGTAAGAATGTCACCGAATGTATTCTCTGTTACCATTACATCGAAGAATGTTGGCTCCTGAATCATACGCATAGCAGCGTTGTCAACATACATATAGTCGGTCTTTACATCTGGGTACTCTTTCTCAATTTCCTGAGCAACCTTACGCCACAGACGGCTTGAAGCCAGCACGTTAGCCTTGTCAACCACTGTGAGGTGCTTCTTACGCTGCTGAGCATACTGATAACCTACGCGGAGGATACGCTCAACCTCTGGACGTGAATAGTAGTTGGTATCAAGAGCATCCTCTGTACCGATTTCTGCATTCATAGCAGGCTCCTGCTTCTTACCGAAGTACATACCGCCAGTAAGCTCACGGATACAGATGAAGTCAGCACCCTTCACAATCTCGTCCTTGAGAGGTGACTTGTGAACGAGGCAGTCGAATGTGGTTACAGGACGGATGTTAGCGAACAAACCGAGCTTCTTACGCATAGCGAGAAGTCCCTGCTCAGGACGTACCTTTGCTGATGGGTTATTGTCGAACTTAGGATCACCTACTGAAGCGAAGAGAACTGCATCAGCCTCCTCACAAATCTTGAAAGTCTCCTCTGGGAATGGATCACCCACCTCGTCGATAGCGTGAGCGCCACAGAGAGCCTCCTTGTAACTTACCTCGTGTCCGAACTTCTTTGCAACAGCGTCCATTACGGCTACGCCCTGCTCCATAATCTCTGGTCCGATACCATCACCAGCCAGAACAGCAATCTTCAAATTCATTTTTTTACTTTTTTCTATTTTAGTTTTTTTACATTCTTGAACTACAATAGCAATATTTCATTTTGCGAGCACAAAATTACACATTTTTCAGCACATAACCAAATTATTTTGTTTTTTTTCACTCAGTCAAAGGAGTTACTTTTATCTGCCAGTATGTTAATTCAATAATTATTTCTGGAAACACGATAGAATATGCGGATTTTTTTGTAACTTTGCATCCCAAATAGGTGACAGGTGTTGGGTGATGGGTGTTGGCGTATAGTACAAACCACCACCACCTAACACCTAACACCTAACACCCATCACCCAGAAAATAGGTCTAAGAAAACCCTATCTAAAAAACTTAGAATGTATTACATAGAAAAAACGCTTGAGATTTCAGCAGCACACTATCTGAATCTCAGTTATCGCAGCAAGTGTGAGAACCTACACGGCCACAACTGGAAGATTGTTGTATTCTGCAAGTCAGAAACCCTCGACGCAGACGGAATGGTCGTGGATTTCACCCATATCAAAAAGATTGTAAAAGGACAACTGGATCACAAATGTCTTAATGACGTACTCGACTGCAATCCTACGGCGGAGAATATTGCACGCTGGATTGCGGACAGGATTCCTTTCTGCTATCGCGTAAGTGTGCAGGAAAGCGAGGGAAACAAAGCCATATACGAGAAGTAGCCCCCTCCATCTCCCCGAGGGGAGAGTATTTTAGATAGTATTACTAATCACATAGATACAAGAACATGGATAATAATAACGCTATCCTCTCAAGCGACAAAAAATATAAAAAAAACTCCCCCTCGGGGGCTGGGGGGACTCTGAAAATCAACGAGATATTCTACTCCATTCAAGGAGAGGGACACTACACGGGTACGCCAGCCGTATTCGTGCGCCTTGCCGGATGCAACCTCAACTGCTGGTTCTGCGACACAGAGTTTCACTCTTTTACCGAGATGAGCGAGGATGAGATTGTGGCTGAAGCAAGCCAATACCCTTCACGATATATGGTTATAACAGGTGGTGAACCAACCTTGCAGCTCACAGCATCGCTCACCTCCAAGCTCCATGCCATAGGCTTCTACATCATGCTTGAAACCAACGGTACACAGCCATTGCCCAAAGGCTGCATCGTGGATTGGATTACATGCTCACCCAAACACCCAACACCCAACACCCATCACCAATCACCCATTACCCAACACCCAACACCCGTCACCCATCACCCAATTCGCATACAGCGTATCGACGAACTCAAGGTGGTCTATGAGGGAACAGAGCAGGACATGAGCCAGTATGATGTCATCCAAGCCAAGGAATATCGTCTGCAACCTTGCTACACAGGCGATCGACAAAAAGACACTTTCATCACCAACCAGACTATCGACTACATCCTCGCACATCCAAAATGGCGTCTCTCGCTACAGACGCACAAGATTCTGGGGGTGAGGTAGGCTGAGGATTTGAGTTTCCTTGATAAGGAAACGGCGTAAGCAAAGGTTATATCCCTTGATTTTTCAAGTGTCATTTTGTCATTTTGTCATTTTCGCCCCTATTTCTCTATGCAAAAAGCCCTGTATCTCTGTGGCATATTGTTTCGATATGCCACATGAAGCCAGACGCTTTGAGGCATAACGGAGGATTATCGTTTTCGGGAGCAAAGGTACTACATTTTCCGCACATATCCAATAGTTGTCCCAGATATCAGGGCGGTTTGTCCCAGATGTCAACAACAAGCCTATAAAAGTTGCTATTGCAACAAGTCCGATAAAACGAAGTTAAGGTGGTAAGGTATTTAACGTGAGTTCGACGAATTTATTCAGTTGTATATTGTTGACTATCATGTGGTTGAAAGAGCTCTGAAGGAGCGATACCTAATAGGGCAGTCCGTT
>CADCHG010000042.1 GCA_902801155.1 uncultured Prevotellaceae bacterium
GATACTTTGCACTCGTCAATCGAAACGGGCACCGCTCTGCGAGCGACTTCCCCTGTTGACTTCGTGCGAAGATACTTTGCACTCGTCAATCGAAACGGGTACCGCTCTGCGAGCGACTTCCCCTATTGACTTCGTGCGAAGAAGCACTCGTAATAGTGGGTGATGGGTGTTGGGTGTTAGGTGTTGGCGGTCAGCAAGACAAACCACTATCACCTAACACCCATCCCCCAACACCTAATATACTGCAAAGTTAAGAAATAATTTTTTGCTATGCAAAAATATGAGTGAGAATTTTGAAAATAACGTATCTTCCCAGCGTGTGGTAAGGCGTGGTATTGTTCCGCGTCTGACTATTCGTGTTGGATATGGAACGATGTCGTTCTTCCTGCCGAGGACAGACGGCACTGTGGAGTATCTGCCTTACACGGTGAAGAGCGGTGTGGCGATGGCAGCAAATCTGCGTACTGCTTTCCGTGAGTTGGAATTGCTTAGGGAACGTGATGACCGTGCTATGCTCTCTGTGTTGAGTCCTGTGGTGCTTGTACCTATCGACGAGTACATGGATCAGGAGAATTTTGACGTGGATACGCTCTATAACCATACCTTCACGGGCAGGGAGCATGAGGAAAAGATTGCTAATGTGCTGCCTGATCTGAATGCGGTTGCTGTTTTCGGTGTCAACAAGGACCTGAAACTCGTGGTTGAGGATCACTTTGCGGATGTGAGGATACAGAATATCATGCAACCTGTATGGACGCATCTGTACCGTCGTAGCGTACTGGTAGGTCAGCGCCGTAAGTTGTATGCCTATCTTCATGATTCCAGAATTGATGTTTTCTCGTTTCAGCAGCGAAGGTTCAGGTTTGCCAATTCCTTTGATGCTACCCACTCTCATGACGCTCTTTACTATCTTCTGTTCACATGGAAGCAGCTTGGCCTTAGCAATGAGGATGACGAGCTGCATCTCGTTGGCAGAAGTGAGCATATGGAATGGCTTACAACGAAACTGAAGTCTTATCTCCGTAGGGTATATACCCTCAATCCTGTTGCCGACCTTAATCGTGCTCCAGCCTCAATGATAGAGGGGATGGAGTATGATTTGATGATATAAAAGACCCACCCCCTTGCCCCTCCAGCCCCTCACCTGCCCTACGGGCATCCTCTCCCCAAGGGGCGAGGGAGAAGTTAGTATTTATCCCTCAAAGAATTGCTCATTAGCGAATAAAGGTAACTTCCTCCTCGCCCCTTGGGGAGAGGATGCCCGAAGGGCTGGTGAGGGGCTATAGGGGCTGTAGGGGTCGTAGTTAGACTGTTGTTTTTTATGAGAATAATCACAGGACAATATAAAGGAAGGCATTTTGATGTGCCGAGGACTTTCAAGGCAAGGCCGACAACGGACTTTGCCAAGGAGAATATCTTTAATGTACTGAACGGCTATCTGGATTTTGAGGGCATTTCGGCTCTGGATCTGTTTGCCGGTACGGGTAGCATATCTCTTGAAATGCTGTCAAGGGGCTGTGCGGATGTGACGAGTGTGGAACTTGACCGTGAACATTCGGCTTTCATCCGTCAATGCCTTCAGAAACTGGGTGACGACCGTTGCTCGCTTATCAAGGGCGATGTGTTCCGATTCCTGAAGTCGTGCAGAAGAAAATATGACCTTATCTTTGCCGACCCTCCATACGCTTTGCCTGACCTTCCGAAGATACCAGACCTCGTGCTTGGTACGGAGACTGGCAACTGTCTGCTTTCAGAAGATGGAATTTTCGTCTTCGAGCATGGAAAGCAGAACGACTTCTCGCAACACCCCTGCTTCGTGGAGCACAGAAGCTATGGGAGTGTGAATTTCAGTATATTTCGCCCCACCCATTAATCAATAGCCCTACAGTCCCTCACCTGCCCTGTGGGCATCCTCTGACACATACTCGGAGATAATCAATCTCCGACTTCCCCAAGGGGCGAGGAAAAAGTTTGTATTTATCTCTCAAGGGATTCATTATAAGCGAACAAAGGTAATATCCTCCTCGCCCCTTGGGGAGAGGATGCCCGTAGGGCAGGTGAGGGGCCATTGTCTTTTATATGATCGACCGTCTTACCATAGAAAGAATCAAGGAAGCGGCAGACATCGTGGATGTCGTTTCTGAGTTTGTTAGTTTGAAACGTTCAGGTTCAAACTACAAGGGATTGTGTCCTTTCCATAACGATAGGACACCGTCTTTCTATGTGTCTCCTACTCGTGGCACCTGCCATTGCTTTACCTGTGGTGAGGGTGGTGATTCCGTGGGCTTTCTGATGAAGCACGAACAACTCACATATCCGGAGGCTCTCCGTTGGCTTGCTAATCGCTATGGCATTGAGATTGAGGAGAAACAGCTTACGGATGAGCAACGTAAGCAGCAGACGGAGCGAGAGGGGATGTTCATCGCCAATAACTGGGCTGCGGACTATTACACCGACATCCTTCATAATGATGTTGATGGCCGTGCCGTGGGAATGCAGTATTTCCGTCAGCGTGGTTTCAGGGATGATATAATCAATAAGTTCAGATTGGGATTTGCCCCAGCCGACAGATATGCTATGCCGCGTAAGGCAAAGGAGAAGGGCTACAATCTTAGTTTCCTTGAGCAGACAGGCTTGTGCTATAAAGATAACAAGGGAGAACTGGTTGACAGGTTCTCTGGTCGTGCTATGTTCCCTTGGATAAGCGTAAGCGGTAATGTTGTGGCGTTCGGTGGTCGTGTGCTCGACCAGCGCACCAAGGGCGTAAATCAGAAATATGTCAATTCACCCGATTCCCCTATCTATCACAAGGACCATGAGCTTTACGGCATTTATCAGGCTAAGAAGGCGATAGGCAAGGAAGATTTCGTGTTCATGGTGGAGGGATATACCGATGTTATCTCGATGCACCAGTGTGGTATTGAGAACGTGGTGGCCAACTCTGGTACGGCTCTATCCGTACATCAGATTCATCTTCTGCATAGGTTCACTTCTAATATCGTATTGCTCTATGATGGTGATGATGCGGGTATCCATGCCGCTCTTCGTGGTACGGATATGCTCCTTGCCGAGGGAATGAACGTGAAGGTACTCTTGTTGCCTGATGGTGATGATCCTGACAGCTTCGCAAGAAAACATACGGCTGATGATTTCAGAAAGTATGTGGAGGAACATCAGACCGACTTTATCGAGTTTAAGACAAGGGTGATGTTGCAAGGTGTCACAGATCCAATCAAACGTTCAGAGGCTATTAACTCTATCGTGAAGAGTGTCAGTATGATAACTGACCAGATCGTGCGTGCCACCTATATAAAGGAATGTTCTTCGCGTCTTGGTATAAGTGAACAGATTCTGCTCACTACGATGAACAATTTCATCAGTAACTATCGTGATGAGAAACGTAAGGAAGAAGAACGGAATAATCGGGCGTTGCAGAGAGGCGAACAATTGTCTGTTCAACAGCCACAGCAGCCAATTCCCAATACTCAATCTTCAGCACCTCAAAACGATTCATACGATGAGATACCACCAGAGGTCTTTCTTCCTCCCGAGGCTTTCTCGAAACCTTCGGAAGGTGAAACACAGCCGTCTGTCGCCGTTCAGTCTACTTCTGGCACTCCCACTCAGGGGAGAGGCCTCGGTTCGGCTTTATCCGTCCAGGACCTCCTCATCCAGTTCATCATCAAGTATGGTGAACAGGTTATTCTTGATAATGTCGAGACCGATGAGGGACAAACCATCTCGTTAAATGTTGCCCAGGTGGCGCAGATTGACCTTGCAAATGATAACCTCACGTTCGCCAATCCGTTGCATACCCAGATACTTGAGGAGGCTGTGGCACATTCAGGAGAAGAGGGATTCAAGACAGAAAGATATTTCAGGCTTCATGCCGATTATGAGATAAGTCAGTTGGCTATCAAACTGACGGAGGAACCCGTTCAGTTGACAAAGACATATCAGATGAAGTTTGAGCCGGAACGTTTGAAAGGGAAGTTAGAACATCTTCTGCTTGATGTCCGCTTTGAGTTCGTTGAGAACAGATTGTCTTATATCCGTCAGGAGATGGGACTATGTTCTGGTGATGCAGAGAAATACATGACTCTTATCGGAGAGATGCAGCAACTTCAGAAACTTAGAATGAAGATTGCGAAGATGCTGGGAAGGGCATAGCGTATAAATCCCCTATAACTTCCATTTCCAATAAGAGCTACATAAGAGCAGCATAAGAGTTACATAAGAGCAACGTACAGACTATACAGGCATTATAAATAACGAAGAAGCCGCACCCGATAATATCGGATGCGGCTTTCTTTATGTCTTTTCTTTTTTCCCTTAGTTTGCAGCCTCGAATTCCTGAAGGAAGCGAGTGTCGTTCTCAGAGAACATACGGAGGTCGGAAACGTGGTACTTGAGGTTGGTGATACGCTCAACACCGAGACCGAATGCGTAACCTGAATATACCTTAGAGTCGATACCGCAGAGCTCGAGCACGTTAGGGTCAACCATACCGCAACCGAGAATCTCTACCCAACCAGTATGCTTGCAGAATCCGCAACCCTTACCACCACAGATATGGCAAGAGATATCCATCTCTGCAGAAGGCTCTGTGAATGGGAAGTAACTTGGACGGAGACGGATCTTTGTATCAGGACCGAACAACTCCTGAGCGAAGGTAAGCATTACCTGCTTAAGGTCTGTGAAAGATACGTTTTTGTCGATATACAGACCCTCAATCTGGTGGAAGAAGCAATGTGCACGGGCAGTGATAGCCTCGTTACGGAACACACGACCAGGGCAGATAACGCGAATAGGTGGCTGTCCCTGCTCCATAACACGAGCCTGTACGCTTGAGGTGTGAGAACGGAGGATGATGTTCTTTGTCACATCGTTGAGCGGACTCTGCTCCACGAAGAATGTGTCCTGCATATCGCGTGCTGGGTGATCAGCAGCGAAGTTCATCTTTGTGAACACGTGAAGGTCGTCCTCTACCTCAGGACCGTCAGCCAATGTGAAGCCCATGCGCTGGAAAATCTCCACAATCTCATTCTTCACGATAGAGAGAGGGTGGCGTGTGCCGAGCTGGATAGGGTAGGGAGTACGTGTGAGGTCGAGGTCATCGGCAACAGTCTCTGTTGTTGCAACCTGTTCCTTGAGTCCGTTGATCTTATCGAGAGCGAACTGCTTGAGTTCGTTAATCTTCATACCAAGCTCCTTCTTCTGATCTGCAGCCACGTTACGGAAGTCTGCCATCAGGGCGTTGAGCTCACCTTTCTTGCTGAGGTATTTCAGACGAAGAGCCTCTATTTCTTCTGCGTTGGAGGCTGTCAGCGCTTCCACTTCCTTGCGAAGTGCGTCTATTTTCTCTACTAACATAGTGTCTTGACAGTGTCTTAAATCAAATTTGCGTGCAAAATTAATATTTTTCTTGGAAAATAAGGAATAAAATAAAAATAAATGTGTACATTTGCACTGAAAATTGTGTAAATTCAATGAGAAAATTTGTTTTTGTAGTCTTTTGCATGTCATTTATGATGCTCTTTGTCGGTACGGGATGTACTGACAAAAAGGCAACATCTACTGAACCTGTAAGCGTGGATTCTATGCTTGTGGATTCTCTCGGCACTGATTCTATGGAGGCGCTGATTGAGGATGAACCAATGCCAAAGGCTGCTGATGAGCTCTTTGACGACTTTATCTTCAACTATGCGGCAAACCGCCGTCTTCAGACAGACCGTACTGACTATCCCGTCAGCGTTGACACCTACGGAAAGTTGTCGCGTGTAGAGAAGTCGAAATGGGGAATGGAGCATTTCTTCATGCGCCAGGGCTACTATACTCTAATTTTCAACAATGCCAAGCAGTTGGATGTGGTAAAGGATACAGCTATTGGCAACGTATATGTGGAGAGAATTTCATTCGCTAAGAAGCAGGTAAAGAGATGGCTGTTCAATCGTGTGCTCGGCTTGTGGAAGATGCAGGGCGTGAAGATTATGCCATTGGCAAAGCATGAGGATGCCGCTTTCCTGAAATTCTATAATCGCTTTGTAACTGACTCTACTTATCGTTCGTTCGCTATTGCCGAGTCTGTTGTCTTTTCCGGACCTGATCCAGAGGATGATTTCTCTCGTATGACGGGTGAACTGATGGCAGAGCAGGTACCTATGTTCCTGCCTTGGATGCCTTCCGGAACACTCTACAATATCCATTACGGCGATCAGCCATACAAGCCGTCGAACACAAGGATATTCGTGGTTCGTGGCATAGCCAACGGTATTGAGTCGGAATTTACGTTCCAGAAGATATCTGGCGCCTGGATGCTGACGAAGTTGAATACGTAACCCCTTCCTGCCCTTTGGGCATCCTCCCCCGTGGAGGGGGAAGAAGCTGGCGCAGAACGGGATTCAGAGAAAAAATTGTAAAAAATAGCAGCTAATAAAAGAAGAAAAAGATATGGCATACAATAACGATAAATTCAAGGATTCAAAAAATAAAAAGGGCGCTTTTGGCGACACTCCGGCTCACTCTCTACGGGAGAGGGCGGGGGGAGAGACCGCTCTCAAAGACGGCTGGGCTGCCGACATCGCTGAGGCTGTTCGTGTGATGAAGCAAGGTGGCGTTATCCTCTATCCAACGGATACCGTGTGGGGAATAGGCTGTGATGCTACAAATGCTGAGGCCGTGAAGAGAGTGTATGAGATAAAGAAACGTGATGATTCCAAGGCGTTGATATGCCTTATCGACTCTGACAAACGCATCTCTCGCTATATCCGTAATGTGCCTGATGTTGCATGGGATCTTCTCAATATCGCAACAAAGCCTACTACTGTTATCCTTGATAATGCCAGCGGACTTGCCAGTAACCTTGTGGCAGAGGATGGAAGCATCGCTATGCGCATCACAAAGGAGGCGTTCTCCAAGGAACTCTGCTATCGTATGCAGAAGCCTATCGTCTCTACAAGTGCGAATATAAGCGGAGAGCCTGCCGCCCAGAACTATCGTGACATCGCCCCAGAGCTCCTTGAAGCTGTGGATTATGTCTGCAAGTCACGTAGAAACGAGCATGAGCCTCATGTGCCTTCAAGCATCATCAAGCTTGCAAGCAACGGCGAGGTTACGGTGATAAGGAAGTAATGAATATTGATCAAATCATAGAATGGAGAGTGAAGAAGGTGTCGGACAAGCAGTTTACGCTTGTCCTTGCATTCTTTGTGGGTATGCTTGCTGCCGTTGCAGCCTTCATACTTCATTCTGCCATCCATTTCATACAGCATCTGCTTACCTCGGAATTCAATATGAAGTCGTTCAACTGGCTTTATCTTGTGTTCCCTATCGTCGGCATTTGGCTCACCGCACTCTTTGTGAAATATGTGGTGAGGGATAATATCTCGCATGGTATCACCCGAATTCTCTATGCCATAAGCACCAAGCAGAGCCGACTGAAGAGGCATAATTGCTGGTCGTCAGTCTTAGCCTCTGCCATAACCATCGGATTCGGTGGTTCCGTAGGTGCCGAGGCTCCTATCGTGCTCACGGGTTCGAGTATAGCGAGTAACCTCGGACAGCTCTTCCGACTCAACAACAAGACGCTGATGCTGCTCGTGGGTTGTGGTGCTGCGGCTGCTATTGCCGGAATCTTCAAGGCTCCAATAGCCGGACTCGTCTTCACCATCGAGGTGCTGATGATCGATCTCACGATGGCGAGTATCTCTCCAATTCTCATCGCATCCGTAACGGCAACCTGTTTCACCTATATCTTCATAGGCAACGACCAGTTGTTCACATTCGTGCTTGATAGTCCTTGGGTAGTAGAGCGCGTGCCAAGCAATATCCTATTGGGCGTATTCTGCGGACTCGTGGCTCTCTACTTCATCCGTTCCATGACTTTCTGCGAGAATATCTTCGGAAAGCTGAAGAACCACACCTATGCAAAGCTTGCCCTCGGAGGTATCATTCTTAGCACTCTCATCTTCCTTTTCCCTTCACTCTATGGTGAGGGATATAAGGATATCAATATTCTTCTTGACGGACGTACACAGGCCGATTGGGACAAGGTTATGAACGGTTCCCTGTTCTATGGTCATGAGCAATGGCTTATCGTCTATATCGGTATGATTGTGCTCACTAAGTCCTTTGCTACTGCATCCACAAATGGTGGTGGCGGTTGTGGCGGTACCTTCGCACCATCACTCTTCATAGGCGCCTTCTCCGGATTCTTCTTTGCACGCATCTGGAATATGTATGGCATGGGTGTCTATTTTCCTGAGAAGAATGCAGCCCTGCTTGGAATGGCAGGAGTGATGTCGGGGGTGATGCATGCCCCTCTCACGGGTATCTTCCTCATTGCCGAACTCACAGCCGGATATGATCTCTTCATGCCGCTGATGATTACTGCCGTAAGCTCATACCTTACAATCCTTATCTTCGAGCCTCACAGCATCTATGGCATGCGTTTGGCGCGTGAGGGCAAGCTTATCACGCACCATACCGACCGTGCCGTACTCACGCTTATGAGCCTTGACAGCGTTATCGAAAGGGATTATGTGAGTGTGGATAAGGACATGGAACTTGGGCAGTTGGTACATTCCCTGAGCAAGTCGGGTAGCAGTCTTCTGCCTGTCCTCGACCGTGCCGGCAATCTCCTTGGCGAGATTGACATGAACAAGCTTCGTCATATCGTTTTCCGTACAGAACTTTATCATCATTTCCGCGTCTCACAACTGATGAGCGACCCTCCAACTCAGCTCCGTCTTGGTGATCCTATGGAGGATGTGGTAAAGGCATTCGACCAGTATCACGCGCATCAGCTTCCTGTCATGGACGACAACAACCACCTCATCGGCTACGTTTCCCGCAGTCATGTCTATGCACAATACAGAAAGATGGTGGCGGATTTGTCTAATGACTAAAAGTGAATAGTGAATAACGAATAGTGAATAATACTAAATACTGGTAGACACCAGAACGGAAGCACTTTGATGTGTATAATCCCATTCTGCGCCAGCAGTATTTTTCACTAAGCATTATTCACTTTTCACTTTTCACTATTCACTTAAAAATATTTCATTATATGAATAAATCATCTCTCCGAATCATTTTCATGGGCACCCCCGAATTTGCCGTGGGTACTCTCTCTGCCCTTGTCGAGGGCGGATATAACGTTGTGGCAGTCGTTACGCAGCCGGATAAGCCGGTGGGGCGACACGGGTCTGTGCTTCAGCCGTCACAGGTGAAGCAATACGCACTTGAGCACGATATCCCTGTGCTTCAGCCTGTCAAGATGAAAGACCCGGAGTTCATCGAGCAGCTTCGTAGCTATAACGCAGACCTGCAAGTTGTAGTAGCCTTCCGTATGCTTCCTGAGATAGTATGGGATATGCCACGCTTCGGCACGTTCAATGTTCATGCTGCCCTCCTTCCACAGTATCGTGGTGCTGCCCCAATCAACTGGGCAATCATCAATGGCGAAAAGCAGACAGGCGTAACAACCTTCTTCCTCGACCATGATATTGATACAGGCAGAATCATCAGGCAGAAGCCGTTTGATGTGCCTGACGATGCCAACGTGGAGTATGTCTATGACGGACTCATGAAACTCGGGGCAGAACTTGCCATAGAGACCGTAGATGCTATCATAGCAGGTAATGGTCATGTTGATTCACTTCCACAGGAAGAAATGATTCCTGTAGGAGAGAAGTTGCACGACGCCCCTAAGATATTCAAGGAGACGTGTGAGATTGACTGGAACAAGACCGTGAAGCAATGTCACGACTTCGTGCGCGGACTCTCCCCTGTGCCTGGCTCATGGACAAACATCACCCTTCCTGACGGTCGTGAAACAGTTATGAAGATTTACAAAGCACAGAAGTCTGACCGTAAGGCTGAGGCTCCTGGCACTCTTCACGCAGAGAAGAACCACCTCTATATCTCCGCTTCCGACTACCAGCTTGAGATCCTCGAGGTACAGCTTGCCGGCAAGAAACGTATGGCAGCCCGCGATTTCGTCAATGGATTGATTCACTAAGAGGTTTTCTTAGAGTCACCCATGTGGAAATGCTTTTTGTTTCGAACATCACATAACAATATTCAGCCCTCGCTACACCTATGTAGTGAGGGCTGAGTCATAATGCTTATGTCGTAAGTGGTGAGGATTCAAGTCGTTAGGATTTGCTACACATTGTGTAGAATTCTTATTGTCTTTGGGAACTACTTAGTTGAATCCTCGTGGATGCTGTCTGCCATAAGACGGTAGATCTGACGGGTGCGCTCATCGTTGATTAGGGCTATCTGGGCATCCATGATGGTTTTGTCGTAGCGCACCATAGGACCAGTTTGTGCCTTGCGCGGGGAGAGTTCCTTAACCTTGTTGGCGGTCTCTTGTATAAGTGGCAGATAGAGTGAGAAATCAATACCTTCTTCTTCTAATACCTTTTCCGCAAGACGATAGCAATGGTTCGTCATATTACATGCAAAAACGGCTGCAAGGTGCAGTTTCCTACGCTTTTCGGATGACATTTCCAGAACATGATTTGAAATCTTTGAGGCAAGAGTCTTTATTTCTTCCAACGTGTTATTGTCGCTTGCCTCTACGAAACATGGAATCTCTCTGAAATTCACGCTACGATCCTTTGAGAATGTCTGCATAGGGTAGAGAACTCCATAGTTCATAGTGCATAGTTCATAGTGCATATTTTCGGGGAATACGGACATTGGTACGCTTCCTGCGGTGTGGAGGAGGATAGGGTTATGATCGCCCCCCCCAGCCCCCGAGGGGGAGTTTAGGTGTTGGTTAAGCTGTTCTATGAGGCTTGGCAGAGCATCGTCCTTAACGGAAAAGATATACACATCAGCATCTGTGCGGATTTCGTTGATGCTGGTGCATGAAGCGCAATGGAGCTTGTCGGCAAGTGCCTGTGCATTCTCCTTTGTGCGACTGAAAATCTGTATAATCTCTTCTCCTGCCGCCTTGAGCGCAAGTGAGAGATTGGTGGCAAGGTTGCCAGAACCGAGGAAGACGATTTGCATGATATGGCCTCTCCCCCCGCCCTCCCCCGTAGGGAGGGAGCCGGAAGGCAAAAACGATTAAATTATTCTTTGTTAATGCTCATAAGCCAGTCGCGCTCCAGCTCCCTCCCTACGGAGGGAAGTCCGATGTTGATAACATCGGAGTATGTGTAAAGCGGGGGGAGAGGCCGTTCTTTATTTCGTAGCTTTCATTATCCCCTTGAACTGAAGATATTTATCAACGATAATATCGTGCTTGCAATAGGATATCACATAGTGGGCATTACCTCCCGTGGCGATAATCTTGACATCTTTCCCGAGAGTAGGAATGATACGGTCAATCATACCGTCGATCATGGATGCTGTTCCGTAGATAATACCGCTTTGCATACATTCAAGGGTGTTGCGCCCGATGAAGTGGCGGGGCTTCTCAATGTTGATTGTAGGTAGCTGTGAGGCTTTGGTACTGAGAGCCTTGAGCGAGGTCTTGACACCTGGCATTATCATACCTCCGATGAAGTCGCCTTTTTCGTCGATTACTCCTATCGTGGTAGCTGTTCCCATATCAATAATGATAGCCGGTGCACCATAGTAGCGAAGTGCGCCAATAGCATCTGCAAGACGGTCCTTGCCAAGCTGTGAAGGTGATTCTATCTGAATATTGATGACCTTCTGGGCATCGTCAAGACTGAAGAAATGAGGCGTGACGCCTGTAACGTCGATGATTGCCTGTGTTACCTTGTCGTTGATTTCAGGTACTACAGATGATATCACGATGTTGTCAATCTTCTCTAGTGTCCCGTCCTTTTTCAGCAGACCGAAATTATAGAGAGCGGCACGAAGTTCGCGACGGAAGAAACTGATAGTCTCGCCCTTGATAGTCTTCAGGCGCCATATATCCTTTATATTGCCTTCTGCATCAGAGTAGGCAATGACGACGGTAGAGTTTCCTATGTCAATGAGAAGTCGGTTCATAGAGCGGGGTATGTATATATTTACTATTTACAGATTTACTATTATATTTACTGTTTACTATATATTTACTATTTTTTCCGATGTGCTGTTTCTGCCTATCTCATTGTGCAGCAGTTAAATAGTAAATGCCGAAGGAGAATGGCAAATTGTAAATAAATAGTAATTAGTAAATAGTTAAATAGTACGTTTCTTTATTATTTCATCCAATATCATTTCTGCTGTCTCTTCCTTTGAGCAGAGCGGAAGCACCTTCACCTCTTCCTTTGAGATGAGAGTAACCTGATTTGTATCTACTGCGAAACCTGTCTTGCCTTCTGATATGGAGTTGGCGCAGATAAGGTCTGCATTCTTCTTGGTGAGCTTTGCGCGAGAGTTCTCAATCAGATTCTCAGTCTCCATAGAGAAACCTACGAGCATCTGTCCTTCTGGCTTGTTCTCGCCAAGATATTTGAGGATGTCCTGTGTGCGTGTGAGTGGAATTGACAGGTCGTCATCCTTCTTCTTCATCTTCTGATCGGAGTAGGAGGATGGGGTATAGTCAGCCACAGCACTACACATTATGATGATATCATTATCGGCACTTCGACCTGTAACCTCGCTATACATATCCGCAGCACTTACAACACCAACAACCTCAATACCTGCGAATGCCTGTATGTTTACTGGTCCTGAGACGAGCGTAACCTTTGCGCCTCTCAAAGCCGCCATCTTGGCAATGGCATAGCCCATCTTACCCGAAGAGTGATTGGTGATGTAGCGAACAGGATCAATCGCCTCCTGCGTAGGACCTGCCGTGATGAGTACACGCTTGCTTTCCATATCCTTCTCATGAGCCACAGCGAGCAGAATATGCTGAAGAAGAGTCTCTTCAGAAGGAAGCTTTCCGCTACCGGTATCGCCACAAGCAAGTCTGCCTGATGCTGGCTGTATGATTTGATAGCCATAGTGCTCAAGTTTCTTGAGGTTGTCCTGTAGGATAGGGTTCTCCCACATGTTGGTGTTCATAGCAGGAGCTATGAGCTTCGGCGCCTTTGTGGCAAAGATAGTGGTTGTAAGCATATCATCGCAGATGCCGGATGCAATCTTTCCGATGATATTAGCCGATGCAGGAGCAACGAGGAAGAGGTCGGCACGCTTGGCAAGAGCCACATGCTCAACGTTGAACTCGAAGTTCCTGTCGAATGTATCTACAAGGCATTTGTTGCCTGTGATTGTCTCGAAAGTTATTGGCGTGATGAAATTGCACGCATTCTTTGTCATGATGACATGCACGTTGGCATTCAACTTGACAAGCATGGATGCAAGGTTGGCTATCTTATAGGCTGCTATGCTGCCTGTAACGCCGAGGACTATGGTCTTGTTATTAAGCATACTAAACCTGAAGCCCCCCAGCCCCCCAAGGTGGAGTTCTTTATATACATTTAATCGCTGTGGATATAAGGGATATATACTATCTAAAAGACTCCCCCTTGGGGGGATGGGGGGCTGTTCTTTTTTTATTGATCATTCAATCTCCCGTGCTTCTCATAATTTGCCTTGCGCACAATCTCGTTGTTGTCGTTTACGAAAAGTACGGTTGGCTTATGTGAAGCGGCTTCCTGTGGAGTCATGTTTGCGTAAGCCATGATGATGACCTTGTCACCAACGCTCACGCATTTGGCAGCAGCACCATTAAGGCAAATGATGCCAGAGCCCTCTTCTCCTGCGATGGTGTATGTCTCGAAACGGTTGCCGTTGTTGATATCAACAATCTGCACTTTCTCGTATTCGAAAATACCAGCTTCGCGGAGTAGCTTTGTATCTATGGTAACGCTGCCCACATAGTCGAGGTCAGCCTGTGTTACCTTGGCACGGTGAATCTTCGCTTTAAGTAATGTGATGTCCATAATAGCCTAACCAAGCCTTCCCAAACGGGTAGTACGATGTTGATAACATCGGAGTATGTGACCAGATGTTTTATACATTCTTTCGCTAAAAGAAGGCTTGGCCATAATTATTTATTATTAATGCTAAGACACAATGCTATGCGTCTTTTTTATAAACGTTTATCTACCTACCTAACATCCTTCCCCTTGGGAAGGCTTGGTTAGGCTTCTGTTATGAAGTTATCAATCAATCGTGTCTTGCCGATATAAACTGCAATAGCAACGAGTGTCTCGCCTGAGATGGTGTCAACGCGCTGTATGTTCTCGAAATCAACAACCTCAACATAGTCAACACGTGCAAGTGGCTCGGTCTCAAGATTTGTCTTGATGATCTCGATAATCTTCTTTGCGTTCTTCTCACCTGCCTCTATTGCCTCCTTGCCCTTCTTCAAGCTCTTTGAGAGGATGAGGGCAGCCTGACGCTCTTCTGCTGAGAGATATGTGTTGCGACTTGACTTCGCCAGACCGTCAGCCTCGCGAACAATTGGGCAAGGGATGATCTCGATAGGGAAGTTAAGGTCGCGAACAAAGCGGCGGATGGTAGCCAACTGCTGTGCATCCTTCTGTCCGAAATATGCTCTGTCAGGACAAACGATGTTGAAGAGCTTGCCTACAACTGTGCAGACGCCACGGAAATGTATAGGACGAACAGCACCACAGAGCAGTTCGGTGGTCTCTGTTGTGTCGATGAAAGATGTGAAATGACCAGGGTACATCTCTGATGGCTCTGGATTGAAAATCAAATCGCCGCCAGCCTTCTCTACGAGTGCCTTGTCGTGCTCCATATCGCGTGGATATGCCTCAAAGTCCTCGTTAGGACCAAACTGAATTGGGTTTACGAATACTGACACAACGGTACGGTCATTCTGGCTGACTGACTTTACAATCAGGCTCTGATGACCTTCGTGAAGGTATCCCATAGTTGGAACAAGTCCTACTGTGAGTCCCTCTTTACGCCATTCTGATACGATCTCTCTTACCTCTTTAACTGTTTTTACTACTTTCATAATAAAGCCTAACCAAGCCTTCCCAAAAGGAAGGATGTTTTATACATTTGTACGCTTTCTTCGAGAAGGCTTGGTGTTATTATTTTGTGTTAATATTTTCTTAATAAATTTTCTTGAGCGAATCCCCATTATCTGAAAGACTATCCAAACATCCTTCCCTTTGGGAAGGCTTGGTTAGGCTTTTTAATACCTCCTCGCTTATCGCGAATGTATGCTCTTTTGCAGGGAATGCCCTTGACTCCACATCTGCCTTATACTGCTTGAATGCCTCAAGCATAGTGTCGTGGAGATTGGCATATTTCTTAGCGAACTTTGGCGTGAAGTCGTCGGCATAGCCAAGCATATCCTGATACACAAGCACCTGACCGTCACAACCGTTGCCTGCTCCAATACCTATGGTGAGGGCAGGAACGAGTTCGGTAATCTTTGATGCGAGTGCTGCCGGAACACATTCAAGTGTGATAGCAAAGGCACCAGCCTCGCAAACTGCCTGAGCATCTGAAATAAGTTTTCTTGCTGCCTCAAGCGATTTACCCTGAACCTTATAGCCACCGAGCGTGTTAAACGACTGAGGGGTGAGTCCTATATGGGCAATTACAGGGATACCAGCCTGTACGATTGCCTTGATGCGGTCGGCATATTCCACACCTCCCTCAAGTTTCACTGCCTGACAATTTGTTTCCTTCATGATTCTGCCGGCATTCATAACGGCATCATACACAGAGCCCTGATACGACATGAAAGGCATATCGATAGCCACGAGAGCGTTCTTCGCGCCTCGGCAAACAGCCTTTCCATGATGAATCATATCGTCAACGGTAACAGCAAGGGTATTCTCATAACCCAGCATCACGTTACCCAGAGAATCGCCCACGAGAATCATATCAACCCCCGCTTCATCAATTGTGCAAGCTGTATGATAGTCGTATGCGGTAAGCATGCTTATAGGCTGAATGCCTTTACGACTAAGCATATCAGATATAGATTTCTTCATTTTTTTGAAAAAATAAATAAGAAAAATTTGAAATAACCGCGCTACGGATTTACTGTGCAGCGAAAGTTCATTTCACGTGAATAAAATGAATTTGAAAAATAAGGGCGGTTATTGCAACCTTGGATGTTTTTAAAAGTATGCTCTTTTTACAGGGTGCAAAGTTACAAACATTTACCAAAATATGCAAATCTTTATAGGATAATTTCCCATTTGTCGTGTAATTTACTTAATTTTATATTATTTTTCTGCGGAAATACACCTAATTAATAAGAAAATACCCCAAAATGGGGATGTGTCCCTTTTTCCAAAGATGTTTTTTCTCTTGGAGTTATAAACCTCCATTTCCGTATAGTTCCTTATGTCGTCCCAACGCTCATCTTCTTATGATTCTCCCTTCTTCATCCTATGTAACATAACGTCTGTTGAAATAGATCAAAATACTTTCCTTGTGTCTCCCTCTTATGGGCTTTGCTTATGGCAAATCCCAGCTGATGCGAGTTCTCCTTTTTCTGGTAAGCCTTTTTTTGAGGGCTTCCCAAGAAAATGAGCCCTCACCCAGCGTGAGCCACTACGGAAAGACAAAATACGGAGACAAAATAGCTCCCTGCGGTCGTAAAAAATCCATACTCCAAAAAAGGAAACAGATTGGGCTTTGCGGTCGTAAAAAATCGCTTGTTCAAAACTGTCTGGAAGACAGTACTATTCGTAACCCCGTACATACGAGTGAAACGAGGATGTGCGGGGAATATAGCGCCAATCCCCACTACTGCCTAAAGGGCAGTACACAGCCAATCAGGTACAGCCTTCCAGACTGCTAATGTAGTTGTTGTTTGCTATTCAAAATATCGTCTGAAGGCGTAAAAAATGGCTGGCGCGTTACCCCAATTCCGCATGGATTTTTTACGACCGATAGGGAGCTATTTTGAATTATATTTTGTCTTCTTGATGTCTTCGGTAGGCTGGTGTGATTGTTTTCTGGGAGCCCTAAAGGCTCACGAGGAAACAAGCGCACATGACTACCAGGGATGGCTGCAAGCCAGACCGATAAGGGAAGACAGAAAGAAGCATTTTGATCTCGTTTTCATGTTTATAATACCACAGATATTCAGAATCTCACAGATTTTCATCACGAGCGCAAGCGAGCATATCCGTAAAATCTGTGCTATCTGTGTTCGAGAAAAAGAATAAGAAACAGATTTATCCGATTTATCTGATTTCTATTCCGAAAACATGTCGCGCCAGCATTTCAGATACATCAGATACATCCGTTTCCCTTATCACGAGCGCAAGCGAGATAATCTGTTTAATCTGTGGTCGTTTTTATAATTTAACGTGAGTTCGACGACTTGCTTCTGCTTGATGAGCCATAGCGAATAATTCAAAATTCTTTAATAAACGCAACTTTGTTGCTTGGTCTTACAGAAAATTATTCACGATGGCCAAAAAATTTAACCCAGAAAATTTCAATTTTCTGGTAATTTTCTAAAAATTTTTGTTCCGTCAACAGCAGCTTGCTGCTAAAACAACATAGTTTTAATTCGTCGAACTCACGTTAATTTACTGATAAAATTTATTGCCCATTTGCTTTCCAAATAATATCTTCGCGTAAGCGAGCCTTTCTCTTGGTAAAAGATTGGTAAGATAGGGAACTGACGCTATCTTTAATGCTTTCTTTCTTGTGTCTTCAAAGGACCTGAAACGCTGCGCCATAACAGCTTTTTCCTCCTTTTTATAGGCATAATTCTTTTTTTTGCTTTCTTGCCTTGCTTTTTCCGTTTTTTTTTCTTACCTTTGCCGAATAATTTCAAGAGAGTTTATCCAAAAATGAAGCAAGCAATGATTTTTGCGGCAGGGATGGGCACCCGTCTTAAACCGCTAACCGATGTTATCCCCAAGGCTCTGGTGCCTGTAGGGGACAAGCCTCTGCTTCAGATCGTTCTTGAACGCCTCCTCGATGCGGGCATCCACGATGTGGTTGTCAACGTGCATCATAAGGCAGGACAGATTTGCAACTACCTGCGTCTCTTGGAAACGTATTATGATGTGCGGATAAGCATATCCGACGAGTCGGAGCAACTGCTTGAGACTGGCGGTGGCATACGCAAGGCACATGACTTGTTTGATGCTGAGGCTCCTATCCTGATACACAATGTGGATATCCTCTCAAATGTTGACCTCGGTGCTTTCTACGATAGCATAGGCGATGCAGATGCCCTGCTACTGGTAAGCGAGCGTAAGACAAAGCGATACCTGCTTTTCGACGAGGAAATGCATCTCGTCGGCTGGACAAATATCGAGACAGGCGAAGTGAAAAGTCCGTATCCTGAGATTGCAAGACTAAGCGGAGATAAGGAAAAGGTGCAAAGGATGTATTCGCCTTCCGGCTCCCTCCCTACGGGGGAGGGCGGGGGGAGAGGCCTGATGCTCGCCTTCTCCGGCATCCACGCTTTCTCACCGCGTCTCTTTGCCGATATGGAGCAATGGCCGGAAAAATTCCCAATCATAGACTTCTACCTCAACCGCTGCGCAGAGAGGAAGATAAAGGGCTATCTGAAATCCGATTTACAACTTCTTGATGTAGGAAAGCTCGACACTCTTGCAAGTGCAGAGAGTATGGCCCCTCACCTGTCCTGCGGACATCCTCTCCCGTAGGGCGAGGGAAAAATCAGTTTAAGCCCCTTATAGGAAAATCCTGAGCGATAAAAGGTAATTATTTCCTCGCCCTACGGGAGAGGATGCCCACAGGGCAGGTGAGGGGCTGTTGTTTAGATTTCTATTTATAATATATATGCAGAAAATAATCATCTTAGACTTTGGCAGTCAGACCACTCAGCTCATTGGACGTCGTGTTCGTGAGCTTGACACGTTCTGTGAAATCATGCCTTACAATAAGTACCCGGAGGATGACAAGGACGTTATCGGCGTTATCCTCTCAGGCTCTCCTTATTCTGTGCATGATCCAGAGGCATTCAAGGTAAACCTTGACCGCTTCATGGGCCGTCTGCCAGTTCTCGGCATCTGCTACGGTGCCCAGTTTATCAGTCACACCCTCGGTGGCAAGGTTGAGAAGGCTGACTCTCGCGAGTATGGTCGTGCCAACCTCGGTTTCATCGACAAGAGCAACATCCTCTTCAAGGGCTTCGACGACAACTCACAGGTATGGATGAGCCACGGTGACACCATCACAGCCATCCCAGAGGGCTTTGAGTGCATAGCAAGTACCGCTAACGTGAAGTATGCGGCATACGCAAGCAAGACTCAGCCAGTATGGGCTGTTCAGTTCCACCCAGAGGTGTTCCATTCTGTTCAGGGCACATTGTTGCTCAAGAACTTCGTCGTTGACGTGTGCGGATCAAAGCAGTCTTGGAGCGCTGACTCATTCGTAGAGACAACAGTTGCCGAGCTCAAGGCTCAGGTAGGTAATGACCGTGTCATACTCGGCCTTTCAGGAGGTGTTGACTCAAGCGTTGCAGCCGTACTCCTCAACAAGGCTATCGGCGACCGCCTTACATGTATCTTCGTTGATCATGGAATGCTTCGCAAGAACGAGTTCCGTGATGTGATGGAGGATTACAAATGTCTCGGTCTTAACGTGATAGGTGTTGATGCAAGCGAGAAATTCTTCTCTGACCTCGCTGGCGTTTCCGACCCAGAGCAGAAACGTAAGATCATCGGTCGTGACTTCGTAGAGGTGTTCAACGCAGAGGCTAAGAAAATCAAGGACGCAAAGTGGCTCGCACAGGGAACTATCTATCCTGACCGTATCGAGTCACTCAACATAACAGGTAAGGTAATCAAGTCACACCATAACGTAGGCGGTCTTCCAAAGGAGATGCACCTTCAGCTTTGTGAGCCTCTGAAGTGGCTGTTCAAGGACGAGGTACGTCGTGTAGGCCGTTCTATGGGTATGCCAGAGCACCTTATCACACGTCATCCGTTCCCAGGACCGGGTCTTGCCGTTCGTATCCTTGGCGACATCACTCCTGAGAAGGTACGTATCCTTCAGGATGCCGACGATATCTATATCCGCGGACTTCGTGAGTACAAGACAAAGCTCTCTGGCGAACAGGCACGTGCCGTTCTCGCAGCCGGTGTTCCTGCCGATATGAAGGATGGCGAGATAGAGGTAAGCCTCTACGACCAGATATGGCAGGCAGGCACAATCCTTCTCTCAACCGTTCGTTCCGTAGGCGTTATGGGTGATGAGCGCACCTACGAGCATCCAGTAGCTCTCCGTGCCGTTACCTCTACCGATGCTATGACAGCCGACTGGGCACATCTGCCTTACGACTTCATGGCAAAGTGCTCTAACGAGATCATCAACAAGGTGAAAGGTGTCAACCGCGTATGCTACGACATCTCTTCAAAGCCACCAGCAACAATTGAGTGGGAGTAATTTTTACTCCTTTTTCTGATATAGTTCACCAATTGTGGACTAGTCAGAATTAATCACATAGCAAACCATATTTACAAGATTACCAGATTGGACCACTCTTTAGACACAAAAAAAGAACATTTACTATTGGTAATAATTGCAGATATGAGTTTGACTATTAACTTCAATTTAAAGACTCCTTCTAAGGAGAAATCCTTGCTTATGGCTATCATAAGAGTGGATGGAAGAAAGCTGAGAGTAAGCACCCAGCAGAATGTTCTCACAGCTAGTTTTGATAAGGTGAAGCAAAGATGCTTCACAAGTAAGGAAAAGTTCTCTATTAGAGAAAACAAACATTGTGAGGAAGTGAATAAGATTCTTGATGAGATAGTTGAGACTTCAAGCAGGATATACAACTCTTCTATCCCAGATAGTGATATAATTGCCTCAATTCATTCTGCTATATCAGATATAACTGAGGTAAAGAAGAATGAAAATCAGATATTAAAGATGTCTCCTATTGAGTTCTTTTCTTACTATATAGAACAAAAAAGGGTGGACAGCCACACAGGTAGATATATTGGAGAGAGAACAAAGATACATCAGAGAACAGTTATAAAGAGGCTATCAGATTTCATCAAGGACAATAGACTGCCAGACACCTTTGCTACCTTTACTTCAAGGAACTTTGACCAGCAGTTTACAAATTGGTGTTATTCTATTAGGAACTATAAGCAGAATACAGTTTATGCCACTTATGGTGTATTGAAACCCTTACTAAATGCAGCCAAAGCAGAAGGTTTTGAGTTTGGTGATGCATATAAATCATTAAAGGGGAAATGTAATGATACTGATGCAATCTATCTCACTGAGGATGAAATAAAAAAGATATATCTACTTGATATACCTTCTCTTATTAAGGCTGGTGAAATAGATGCTAAGTCCACAATTGAAAAGACCAGAGACCTATTCATTATATCATGTTGGACTGGACTTAGGAGAAGTGATATTAATAGACTTGAAAAGGCTACTTTTGATATAGAAGCAAAGACTATTTCTATCACAGCAGAGAAGACTAAACAGCAGGTTGTTATCCCTATGCATCCAATGGTGTTAGCATTATATAATAAGTATAGAGGGGTATTCCCAAGATTGTGTGATAAGGGTCATACAATAGAACATTTAAGACAATGTGCTAGGCTGGCAGGTATAGATAGTGAAGTAAGAATGGTTCAGAATAGGGGAGGGAAGGTATCAACCCTTATTTATAAAAAGTATCAATTAGTAGGTATGCACACAGGCAGGAGGTCATTTGCCACCAATATGTACAAAAGGAGATTCCCCACCATAGCAATCATGAGACTAACTGGTCATACCACAGAGTCAAACTTCTTAAAATACATAAAGGTTTCAGCTGAGGAAAATGCTGCAATGATGGCAGAAGAATTTTTCAAAATAAAGAAACCATTTGATGATGAATAAAAGGTGGAGAGGTCTCCTTCCATCCAAACACAATTAAACCACTACACAGAGAATATTGCTTCTGCATAGTGGTCTAACTATCTGGTAATCTTGTAAATATGGTTTGCTATGTGATTAA